>CAZSTZ010000061.1:0-29576 GCA_964609515.1 uncultured bacterium
ATAAATGACTAGCGATAACTCCTTCGGCGAAACCCTAAACCTAGAGCGGGCAATAGACCCCCATCCTTTGACTGTCACCCCAGAGACACCGATGGTAAATGTCATTGCCCTGATGAGCCAGCATAATCAGAGCTGTCCCGTCGATGGAGAGCAGCTCGGCTCTTACTTGTCCTTAAAGGCAGTTCAGCAGGTAAAAGGCAGTTGCGTCCTCGTCATAGAGGGGAGTAAGTTGGTGGGGTCGATCGCTGCCAAGGATATCCTTCGGTCTTCTGCTCGGGGCATTAATTTAGATGGGGTAAAAGCTGCTGAGGTGATGAACCGGCAGGCAATTTGCCTCAAACAGTCCCAAATTAGGGATATCTTCAGCGTGGCCAGTACCTTTCGCGAGCATCGGATTAGCTATTTGCCAGTTTTGGACGACGACGACCACCTGGTGGGTTTAATAACGACTTATAGCCTTCGCCAACTGCTGCAACCTGCGGATTTATTGAGGTGGCGAACTGTGGCCGAGGTAATGACAACCTCGGTGGTAACAGCTACGCCAACAACCTCGGTCTCGGAGGTCGTCGGACTTATGGCAGAATTTGGGGTTAGTTGCGCGGTCATTGTGGAGGAAAGAAGCGACCCAAGAAACCCGGTTTTTTCAGAACAACAACGCCGCCCAAGAAACCCGGTTTTTTCAAAAAACCGGGTTTCTGAGATACCAAAGGTTTCTGAGATGCCGAAAAACCAACTACGAACTTTCAAGCAATACCCTATCGGTATTATTACGGAGGGAGATGTTCTCCAGTTTCAGATTTTGGGACTGGATTTTTCGACCTTGACTGCTGAAACTGCTATGAGCGCTCCTCTGTTTCCCTTGAGTCCCCTGGATTCTTTGTGGACTGCCTGCCAACAAATGGAGAAATTGCGGATCGGTCGCTTGGTGGTATGCAGCAGTGAGGGAGAGTTGCGAGGAATTGTCACTCAAAGCAATCTGCTCAGAGCTCTGGATCCCGTAGAAATGTATCAGATAGTTCGGTCCTTGGAGCGCGAAGTCTGCAAGCTCGAAGCGGAAAAGCTAACAATTTTAGAGAACCGCAATTTTGAATTGGAAAAACAAGTATGCGATCGCACCGCCGAAATCCAAGAACGGTTAGAGAGCGATCGCCTCCTAGCTACCATCGCCGATCGCATTCGCCGCTCTCTCGATTTAGAGGTAATTCTTACTACCACAGTATCTCTGGTTCGGGAGTATTTGCAAAGCGATCGGGTGTTAATTTATCGGTTTAATCCCGATTGGAGCGGAGTCGTAGTGGCGGAGTCAGCGGGAGAGAATTGGGATAGTCTGTTAGGAAAAGTCATTCGCGATCCTTGTTTTTATCCCGATTGGGTCGAAGCTTATACTAAAGGTCGAATTCGCGCCGTCAGCGACATTTACAGCGAGCCAAATATTAGTCCCTGCCATCTGGAACTATTGAAGGAATGGCAACTTCGAGCTAAATTAATCGTGCCCGTGGTTCGAGGAGACAAGCTGTGGGGGTTAATGACCGCCCATTTTTGCGGCGAAACCCATCAATGGTCTAAGTCAGAGGTTCAGCTAGTAGAGCAGTTGGTAGGACATCTAGGAATCGCCATCCAGCAAGCAGAACTCTACCGGCAAAAGCAAACCGAACTCCTCGAACGGCAAAAGATAGAAGAAATTTTGCGCAACATTACCGCCGGGGTTTCCTCCCAGACGGGAGAGGCTTTTTTTCAATCTCTAACGCAATACCTCGCCCGCGCTCTGGAAGTAGAATATGCTGTGGTGGCTAAGTTAGTTGGTTTTGAGAGGGCAGCGGCCCTTGCCTTTTGTGTTGACGGCAAGATAATTTCAAATTTCGAGCATCCTTTGAAAAATACCCCCTGCGAGAAAGTTCTCTCCCAGGGAACCTGCGTCTATTATCGCAACGTGCGACAGGACTTTCCAGAGGATATCTTGTTGCAGCAATGGGAAATCGAGAGCTATTTGGGAGTGTCCTTGTTGGATTGCAACGATAGACCTATTGGTATCATTGCCGTACTCAGTTGCAAGCCATTACCAGAAACCAATTTAGCCGAAGAAGTTATCAAAATTTTTGCCGTTCGCGCCGTCGCCGAACTGGAGAGGATACAAGCGGAGACAGCCCGCAGGCAGCAATTAGAACGGGAGCGCCTCATTGCCGATGTCGCTCTCACCATCAGGCGTTCCCTGGATTTGGGAGAAATTCTCGACGCCACAGTTATCGAAGTGCGGCAAATCTTGGATTGCGATCGCGTCCTGGTCTATCAATTTGCTCCCAACCTAGACGGTACCATCGTTGCCGAATCTGTGGGCGGGCGCTGGCGCTCTACCTTGGGCGCCAACGTAAAAGATACTTGTTTTAAGACCGGCGCCTGGGAAAAATACGTTTGGGGGGGCAAAGAAGCAACCCCCGATATTTATAACGCCGGATTGAGCGATTGCTATATCAATTTATTAGAGCGATATCAGGTGAAAGCCAATTTAGTCGTACCAATCGTTCTAGAAGCAGACAGAAAAGAAAACTCTCCCTTTTTATGGGGGTTGTTAATCGCCCATCAATGTTCCGGTCCCCGCCAGTGGCAGCCCGAACAATTAGAACTGCTCGACGAATTGGGAGTACAGCTATCCATCGCCATCGTCCAGTCCCAACTCTACCAACAAGCGCGGGCGGAACTGGCAGAACGCCAGCGGTTCGAGGCAGCGCTGCAGCAAGCCAACGACGAACTGGAAACAAAAGTGGCAGAACGCACTCGGGAGTTAAGCCGCGCTAACCAGCAATTACAGGCAGAAATTGCCGAACGCCAGCAGGCAGAGGAGGCTCTGGTACGCGAAAATATGAAATCGCAACTGTTCTCGGAAATCGCCTTGAAAATTCGTCAATCCTTGCAAATAGACGAAATTCTTCAAACTACCGTTAACGAAGTGCAGAAAATTTTGGCAAGCGATCGCGTTTTAATCTACCAAGTTTTTGCCAACGGTACCGGTCGCACCATCGCCGAGTCCGTTACGCCTGAATGGTCTTCGATTTTGGATATTCCTTTTCCCGAAGAAGTTTTCCCCTTGGAGTACCAGCAGTTATACGCCGGGGGAAAGGTGAAGGCGATCGCCGACGTGGAACGAGAATATAGCTTGATGACTTCCTGTTTGTTGGAGTTTCTCAAACGATTGTCCGTTAAAGCCAAATTGGTAGTGCCCGTTATACAGCAGAAAACCCTCTGGGGATTTATCATCGCTCATCAATGTTCGGGAGCTCGCCAGTGGAACGACTTTGAAATTGACTTGCTGCAACAACTGGCAATTCAAGTAGGCATTGCCCTGTCCCAGGCTCAGTTTTTGTCCGCCTTGCGAGATAGCGAAGAGCGCTATCGCAATATGATAGAAACCGCATCGGAAGGTATTTGGATTATCGATAACGACAATTACACTACTTTTGTTAACGACAAAATGGCTCAAATGCTCGGCTACACCTCCCAGGAGATGCTAGGAATGCCCTTATGGGAGTTTATGAACGAGGAGGAAAAAGCCAAGGCCCGCAATAACGTCGATCGCCGCCGTCGAGGCATCGCCGAAAAGCACGATTTTAAGTTGCGCCGTCGGGATGGTAGCGATTTGTGGACTCTTATTTCTACTACTCCTTTACTTGACGATTGCGATAACTATCTCGGTGCCTTGGCTATGGTTAGCGATATTAGCGATCGCCTCAAAGCAGAAGCCAAAATCCAAGCTTCCCTCAAAGAAAAAGAAGTGCTGCTCAAAGAAATTCACCACCGAGTAAAAAACAATCTTTATGTAATCTCTAATTTATTGGATTTGCAATCCGACACCGTGGATGACGAGGGAGTTCAAAACTTATTTGCCGACAGTCAAAACCGCATCCAGACAATGGCTCTCATTCACGAACAGCTCTATCAATCCGACAATTTAGCTCAGATTAATTTAGCAGATTACATTAATAACCTAGTCAATAATTTATTATCTTCCTTAGACACGAGTTTTTGCCTCATTCAAACTGTTGTTAATGCCGAACCCATTCACCTAGATTTAGAAACCGCCATTCCTTGCGGTTTGTTAATCAATGAATTAGTCACTAACTCTTTTAAATATGCTTTTCCCAATAGTTTAGAAGGAGAAATTAAAATTGAATTACACTCAATTGAAGACCGCCGATACCAGCTAATAATTAGCGATAACGGTATTGGCATCCCCGAACGTATTGACTGGCAAGATAGCCCCTCTTTGGGACTGAGACTGGTTAATATTCTAGCCGAACAATTAGAAGCAACTATCGAATTAGACCGCTCTAACGGTACTTGTTTTACCTTAAGTTTTTCCGAACTCAAATATCAAGAGAGGTTTTAATTGTCAGTTGCTAATTGTTAATTGCTAATTGTTAATTGTTAATTATTAATTGTTCATTATTAATTGCCATGACTCAAGCCAAAATTCTCATCGTCGAAGACGAATTAATAGCCGCCGCTAACATCGCCAGAAACTTGCAAAAGTTAGGTTATGACGTCACCGCTAAAGTTAATTCTGGCGAAAAAGCTCTCCTACAAGTAGCAGAAAATTCGCCAGATTTAGTGCTGATGGATATTCAGTTGCGAGGCAAAATA
The DNA here is from genome assembly GCA_964609515.1 of uncultured bacterium. Lineage (GTDB taxonomy): Bacteria > Cyanobacteriota > Cyanobacteriia > Cyanobacteriales > Microcoleaceae > CALKCV01. The sequence goes on from CAZSTZ010000061.1 coordinate 4,636, forward strand.
GATGGCATCGAAGCCGCCGCCCAAATTCGCAGTCAATACCAAATTCCCGTAGTTTATATCACCGCTTATGCCGACGGCCCCACCATCGAAAGAGCTAAATTAACCCAACCCTACGGTTATTTAATCAAACCTTTTAAACCCCAGGATATTAGTACCACCATTGAAATGGCTCTTTATAAATACGAGTCGGAAAAACAAATAGCTGCTGCTTTAGCAAAAGAAAAAGAAATTAACCAACTCAAGACTCAATTTCTTTCGATGGCCGCCCACGACTTGCGCAACCCTTTAACAGCTATCCTCAGCTCCTCCGAAATCTTGAGAGCTTACAACGAAAAGCTCTCGCCAGATAAGAAAACTCAGCATTTCGATAATATCCAAAGCTCAGTAGGCAACATGACGAGTTTACTAGAAGATTTGCTGTTAATTAATCAAGCCGAAATCGGCAAACTTCCCTTCAATCCAACCTCGATAGATGTGGCGGCTTTCTGTCAAAAATTAATCGAAGATTTCCAACTAACTGCCAGCGACAAACACCAGCTTAAATTTGTCTGTTTAGCTGGAGATAAACCCAGGGATATTTGCCCTTGGGAAACCTATCTGGATGAAAAATTATTGCGACATATCTTGGCAAATTTGCTATCCAACGCTATCAAATATTCCCCCGAAGGAGGACCGATAATTTTAAAGCTAACTTGCGAACCCCAACAAGTCACCTTCCGCGTCATGGATAGGGGTATAGGAATGCCGCCCGAATATCGAGACAAACTGTTTGGTTTGTTCGAACGGGCGACTAACGTAGGCAATATCCAAGGTACCGGTTTGGGGCTGCATATCGTTAAGTTGGCGGTGGAGGTTCACCGAGGGGCGATCGAAGTTCAAAGCGAAGAAAACGCCGGCACTACCTTTACCGTAACTTTACCGACTGGTTCGTAGTCATCGCTTCAGGGATTGAAAAGTTCACTGTATTTCTACTTGCTCTCTTCCTGATTATTAAGGTTGAAAATAAAAGGCACCCCACCAGAGTTACCTTGACCCATAACTAAAACCTTTGGCATTTGAGCGCCGCCCTGTCTCCAAGCCTCGATCGCCTCTTTTTGCAACACTAACCGGCCTCCTTGAGCCTTAAGAGTTTCCGCCAAAAGCCTTTGAGATTCTGCTTTACCCTTAGCCCGATTAACTTCTGCCTGAGCTTTTTGTTCCGCTTCTTGAGCCACATAAATAGCGCGTTGGGCTCTTTGTTCGGCAATTTGTTTGTCTTCAACTGCCCTAGCAAACTCTTCAGAAAAAGCTAAATCGATGACGCTGGTATCTAAAATAATAATCCCGTATTTATCCAAACGAGAACTCAAAGCCTCATCAAAATCTGACTTTAATTCTTCCCGCTTGGTAATCGCTTCTTCAACTGTTCTCCTCGCCGCCGCAATTTTAAAAGACTCCTGAGTTTGAGGCGCAATGATTTTAGCCACCACATTTTGCAAAGTACCTTGTTCCCTTCTAATCTTAACTACCTCAATCGGATCCAAACGGAAGTTAATCGCAAAAGAAGCGGATAACTCTTGTAAATCTTTGGTAGAACTTTGGGCGGGAACCTCAAACTTTTGCACCGTGACATCATAAACATCCACAGCAGAAATCAGAGGCGGTTTAAAGTGGATACCCTCTAACAAAGCCCCATCGCTTGCTTTACCTAAAATGCTCAATACTCCCGCTTGACCGGGGTTAATAATTACAAAAGAATTAAAGCCAATTAGGGTTATGGCTGCCAAGGCTATGCCCAGGATTAATGTTTGTAAGCTTTGTTGTTGATTTTTCAATTTGGTTGCTCCTTTTAATCTTGTTTTGTAGCAAGCATAATGGTGCTTAAAATCAAGACCTTTCTTAGCACTAAAGTGCTTACTACGAACCATCCTAGTCTCAAGTTGCTAATTTCGCTACCATCTATATATTGTTTTTAGATTTCAGCTTCTAAATTAATCTGGTGTGGGACATACCGTCGATGAAGCGGCCTGGTGGTTTATAACGATGGATCGTTCCTGCCAGGCCCAGCTAGTGGCCGAAGCTGCCGGCAAACCCGTTTTAATCGACCCGGACACGGCCAGTTTGACCTACAGTCAAGTTGGCTCTCATCATATTGGTTGGTTTGCTTTTCAATCTCTTTACGAGCGGATAGTCCGTGAAGAACCGGACTTATTGGAGTAAAATAACAGCCAAAATTAGTTTAACCAGACCTCCACTGACCATCAACATCAGAAGTAGCATGAAACAGTTATTGAAGCGATCGCTCTTTACCGCCGCCAGTTTAGCCCTTTTAACCTTTGGGGCCGTTAGTCCGGCAAAAGCCCAATTATTCGACCAAGAAGAAGTAGATCAAAGTAGATTCGTTGCCGTCGCCGTCCCTCGCGCCTTTGGCCCCCAACTGCTGATTTTAGAACAAAAAGAGCTTTCGGGGCCTCAATGCTGGAGCGAAAGCGGCGATCGCCCCGCCATTATCGATCCTCTCTTGCTCCAATTTGACTTTACCTACGTCTGCGGACGGGCCACCGACAGCAACGGCTATTCCATCCGCATGGCCGATACAGACCTGGCCATGACCTACGGCCTCACCTTGCAGGCCCACAGCGGCGAAATTGTGCTTTTAGGGATTCCTCGTTTCGATCCTAACGCCGAACCCCTTCTCATCGGTAGAACCCACGGCATGGCCAGTGGCTTTACTAAAGTCGTTCTCGAACCGGGTTGGCGCTTTACCAAACGCAGCTATCAAGGTCAAGAATTAGGACACATTTATCTAACTAACGATTGGGCCCCAACAGACGCCCAAACCTACAATCCCCAGCAAGAAAATTAAAATTAAAACTAAGAAATCCGGTTTTTTGGCAAAAACTAAGAAACCCGGTTTTTTGGCAAAAACTAAGAAACCCGGTAATTTCGGCAAAACCGGGTTTCTGCTCAAATAAAAAAAAGCGGCCATTAAACCTGACCGCTTTTTTTGCTCCTCAACACCACTTATTGATAATTACTAATTAAAGACAGACAAATCCTGCCAATAATTAATAGTTTGTTTGGTTAGTTCAGAAAGAAAGCCGACGACTGGCCGTGTTTCGTCTCGGCTCTCTAACTGGTTCGCTCCTCACACGTTCATAGTCTAACTAATAGAGCCGGATTTGTCACTGTTTTCGGGAAATTTTTGGGATTTTCCCTTGAAATTATTGTGGGTTATGGGTTTCGGTTTTTGCCACAGAACGCGGAGAGGTTATCCTATTCTGCCAACCAGTCCAAAATTAACCGATTTACCTCTGCGGGCCGTTCGTCGTGGGGACAATGACCCGTCTTTGGAAGGGACGCGAACTTCACTTGCTGTCCCTTGGCCGCTAAATCTTGATAGATTTTGGCCCCGGCAATGGGAGTCCAAGGGTCGTCGGCCCCCCAAATTACCAACAATGGCTGTTTCACTTGGGGCAACAACTCCGACGGACGCGGCCCGGCGGGAGCCCTCAAAATCGAAGCAAATACCTTCTGGGCCCCCGCGTCGCAGGATGGCAAGTACAAAAGTTCTACCAATTCGTCGGTTATCGCTTCTTTGTTGCCGTAAACTTGGCGCAAGGTATTGCGGATGCGGTGTTTTTGGCGGACTTGGTTAAAGACTAAGGAGCCCAACACCGGAGAATTTACTACTTTGGCAAAAGTCCCCATGACAAATCCTAAAACGGGGTTCAATTCCTCCGGTCGATGGTTGAGACCGCCGGCGCAGTTAATTAAAACTCCAGCGCTAGCGATGTCTGGATGGTTTGCCAGCATCATCAAACTGAGGAGGGCACCGATGGAGTTGCCCACAAATACCGCAGGTTCTTTAATCTGTTCGGTCCAGAAATCGGCCAGGAGTTCTTGCCACAGTTCGAGGCTATAATCCAATAGCGGTTTGGCAGAGGCCCCAAATCCCAATAAGTCGAGGGCAAATACTCGATAGCCCCCGGCAGCTAAGGCGGGGATATTATTGCGCCAATGTCCGATGGAGGCCCCAAAACCATGTACGAGGACTAACGGGCGTCCGCTTCCCATGACGCTATATTGGATTTGATGGCCTTTCCAGGTCCAGGTTAACGGTTCTAAAGTTGTTTGAGATTTTTGCTCTTGGATAATCACGGGCTTTTGTTAACTTTTGTAACTTTCTTTTATGATGAACCATTTTTGGGAATGGTTAGCAGCGGATGTTGTAACGGATGTAGCGGATGGGTTATTGGTGGGGAATGGGGAATTGGTTCTGCTTTCACCGAACAATTAACAATTGACAATTAAGTATGGACAAAAAGCGTTAAATTCTTGGTTTTTTTCAAAATTGAGATGTACCCAATCTCAAAAGTCCCAATTAACTTCCCTGTAACTTTTTCTTCAATTCCTCGAACCCTTCCTCGCTGAAACTGATTTTAACTTCCACCAACTGTCGGTTATCCCGAAAAGCGATCGCCCCTCCTTCCACCACCACATCAGGATTTTTTAACAGCACTTTATCGTATTTGACTTCTGGCACTCCCACCCGAATCACCAGTTGTTTTTGAGACTGGGGAAAAATATATAACTTCTGTCGGCAGGTATCCAACTCCAGGCGATCGGCGGTAGTATTGCGCTCCTCCGGACTGCCAGGTTTGCGCCAATAGAGAGTGATGCCACGCAACGACGGGGAGATTAACACAAACTCTTCGTCGAACCGTTGCGCTTCCCAGTCGATCGCCTCTAAATCCCCGCCTTCTGGTATAAGTCGCTGCTGCCAAGATACTTTTTTATTAGCAAAGCGTTCCCACCACTGGCGGACTACTTGCAAATTATCCCCATTTTCGGGGTTACTGCTGCCGTATTGCCACACTATTTTTGCTTGCATTTGTTTCTTTTCCTTTTGCTAACTGGGAATTGTCAGGTGCGCGGCACGCACCCTACTTCTGAATTAAAAATTGATTGGTTTGTCTTGCTTAATCTCCCAAGGCCGCCCTCAAATTGCCTCGATATTCTGCTAATAATTTTTCTCCCTCTTGCTTACCTACGCCCTTCCAGTGCATTAATAATGCCAATTTCACCGAGTCGCCGCTTTTGTCTAATAATTCCGCTGCTTCTTGGCGTTCGCACTCGGTTAAATCGCAAATCATTCTCAGGGCACGATCGCGCAACTTCTGATTCTTCACCGCCACATCCACCATGCGATTCCCGTAAACTTTTCCCAATCCCACCATTGCCCCGGTGGATAAGATATTTAAAGCCATCTTCGTTACCGTTCCCGCCTTCAGTCTGGTAGAACCGGCCAACAGTTCCGGCCCCGTCAGCAAGCGAATATCCGCATCAGCTTCCATACCCACCTGCTCTGCCGGCACGCAAGCCATAAAAATAGTTTTCGCACCTCGCTGCCGGGCCGCCCGCAAAGCCCCTCGGACGAAAGGCGTCGTGCCACCGGCAGTTATACCGAGTACCGCATCCAAATTAGTAACGTGGCGCATGGCGATCGCCTGCTCCCCATCTTCCGCCCTATCTTCCAAATCCTCCGAACTTCGCACCAACGCTCCCGCTCCGCCTGCAATTATCCCTTGTACCATTTCCGGATGGGTACAAAAAGTCGGAGGGCACTCCGCAGCATCCAATACTCCCAGACGACCGCTCGTGCCCGCACCTACATAAAACAATCGTCCTCCTTCCCGCAAACAATCTGTTGCGATCTCGATAGCTCTGGCTAGCGGTTCTCTAGCCTTGGCGATCGCTAAAAGAGTTTGGACGTCCTCCCGATTAAACAAATCGACCAATTCCAAGGAAGTTAACTGGTCCAAATTCCAGCTATTAGCATTAACCTGTTCCGTTAATAAATGGCCTCGTTCCTCTAAATTTTTCATTGACAAAAATTCGTTAATATGATATAGCAGAAGCAGGCATGCATGCAAGAGGCATACATACCAATTCCCCATGGACAATTCCCCATTCCCCATTCCCCATTCCCCATTCCCCATTCCCAACTTCTACAAAAGCTTTTCCAACTGGCTGCGAATTCGATCCAATTCGCTCTGGGGCAACCCAGTTTCTTCTTCTCGATCCCCCGTTTCCAAATCTGTTTGCTCGACATTAAGCTCTGGAGGAATAGCCAATTGTCCCGCCGGCACCAATTGCCAGTCATAATCCGCGCTCCTGCAAAACTCGACTATTTCCTCCTCGTCGAACCGTTCGACGTTAGGCGTGGGGAAATCCTGAGCTTCGAGCAATCCCGCATAACGAATAGCATCGTCTTCCGACTCAAACATCAGAACTGTATTGCGTTCCCCTGCCTGAATTGTATGGATGCCCTCGTTTTCGGTGCGGGCATTAAAGAGTAAAACAAATACTCGCATAGTTGTTTTTTACCTGAGCGATCGTTATTGAACTCTATCTTAAAGGAAAGCCATTCCCCCACAAAATACAAATTTTGCCATAATCTCATTTCTTCATACTCATAACGAGTACTCATGACGAGTACTCAGGCTCATACTCAGACCCATACTCATGACGAGTATTGTCAATTGTTAATTGTCAATTGTTAATTGATATAAAATCTAAAATTATTTTTCGAGACCAAATCCATGACCGACAGTCCCCAAACCCCCCAAGATAAATCTACCCGTCCTCGCCGACGTTGGCTGCGGGTACTCGCCTATAGCGGTATAGGAATAGGAACCGTAACCGTAGCAGGTGGAATAGCACTAACCTGGTGGATAAAAGAAGAACTAGGCCCCACCGCCGGTAACGCTCTCACAGCAATACTACAACGACCGATAACAGTCGGAAAACTAGAAAGTGTCGGTATCGGCTACTTAAAATTCGGCCCCTCATCGGTACCGCCTACCGCTACCAATCCCGATCGCGCCTCTACGAACGGAGTAGAAGTAAGATTTCCCCTACTACCCCTACTATCGCGCACCGTCAAACTAAACGTAACCCTAGCGGATGCCGAAGCTTACATCCACCAGCGACCAGACGGCTCTTTTGAAATACCCCAAATCGCTGCCGGAGAACCAGGACCGATTAATATAGAAGTCCAAAGCCTGCGGTTGCCTGGCTTACAAGCAACAATTCAACCGACACCGCAACCGGGAGAAAGGAGCCCGACCCCCATCAAACTGACTATAGACAACGCCACCATCAGAACCGAAAACCAGCAACAACGGGCTCTGATAAATCTCGACGGCAGCTTTGCCAGCGGCGCCACTTTCGATGTCGCCGTGGATGCCCGACTGCCGGAACAATATACCAAACTCGCAGTAGAAACCAACTCCCTCAACATCCAAGAGCTGGCCCCACTAATCCCCCCAACCGTTCCCGTCCAAGTGCCGACAGGAGAAGTTAGCGCCGATGTCAGTCTGGAAATAATCGACAACCAAGAGCTGCAAAACCTCAACGGTAGCGTTAACCTTCAGGGAATACAGGCAAAAATCGAAGGTTTGAGCAAACCAATTTTCGCCGATGGCAAAGCTGCCTTAATTGGAAACCGGGCGGTTTTAGACAACCTCACCGTTAATTATGGAGCGATCGCCACTAAAATCGACGGCGAAGCGCGACTGGGCCCTAACTACGATCCGACTCAAGCAAGCTTTGACCTCGCCGCCGAAATTACCCCCGTGGAAATCGACACTCTGTTAAACGCTGCCAGAGACGAACTGGATTTACAGTTAGAGAAAGCGGCAGACGCTGCAACCCAACAGCAACTCAGAGAAATTGCTGCCAATTTGGAAAATCTCAAGACTTTACTGGATGGCGAAATCGCTACCAAAATCGCCCTAACCGGCAGTATGCCCTCGCCGACGATATCGGGTCAAATAGAAACTACCCAATTTACCCGAGTCGATCGCTTGGGATTTAACCAAATCGCTACTAAATTTGAACTCCTTCCCCAATTCGACCCCCAATTCCAATTAATCGCCGCCGGCATTTCTTTTTCCGACCTAATAATTAAACCAACTTTAGGAGGAGAGATAACCGGTTCGGGCACCTATCAGTTGATACCCGAACAGACAGGGGAAACGGAATCCTCCCAAAGCAAAGAAAATCGTAGGTTGGGTGAAGTAAAACGGAACCCAACAGCAACGGAATCCTCCCAAAGTAAAGAAAATCGTAGGTTGGGTGAAGTAAAACGGAACCCAACAGCATTCGTTGGGTTTCGTTCCTCAACCCAACCTACTTCTACTTCTATTATAATGACGCGCGGTGCTTCTCCTACCCAATTCGCCCAATCTCCAATTCCCAATCCCCAATCCCCAATTCCCAATTCCCTAAACATCGACTTACAAATCAAAAACCTCCCAGTGGGAGAATTTGCCCGCCGCTACGGATCGACCTTGTCCCTGCCTCTGGGGAATCTCTCCGCCACCGTCAAGGCTACCGGTCCCATGGAAAATGTTAGCGGACGAGTTCTCTGGAATCTAGCCGGCGGCGTTTACCCCGCTAAGGGCAAAATTAACATCGCCAACAGTCAGGCAACTATAGAAGAAGCGATCGCCAACATCGGCAGCGGCAACCTCCAACTCGACGGGTTCGCCAATTTGGAAAACTGGGAAGTCACCGCCACCGTCAACCGCATCCCCCTCGATGCCCTACAACCTTTAGAACCTCTCGGCCTTCCTCCTGGTTTGGAGGGAACGGCCAACGGTCAAGTTCGGGCGGCGGGGCCTAGCAGTAACTTTACGCCCAACGCGATCGCCGCTAGCGGTAACGTCACCGTTGACATCGCCGGAGGTACCGCCAGCGTTACCGGCCAATTGAATAACGGTCGCTGGCAAGTTAACGCTAACTTTACCGAACTTCAATTAAATGAATTAGAAAGACTCGCCACCACTAGAAACCCGGTTTCTTTGAGAAACCCGCTTTCTGGGGACACCACTAGAAACCCGCTTTCTGGGGACACCACTAGAAACCCGGTTTCTTTGAGAAACCCGCTTTCTGGGGACACCACTAGAAACCCGGTTTCTCAAGACACCGCTAGAAACCCGGTTTCTTTGAGAAACCCGGTTTCTCAAGAGAGAGGAATTTTCGATCGCGGCGACGGCAGTCTCAACCTTCGAGGTAATTTTAACGGCAGTCTCGATAATTTAACTCAAATTAACGGCAATTCCACGGCAACAATTAAAACTCTAGGAGGAAATATTAACGCTAATGCTAATCTTGATTCCGGTCAAATTAGAGCTACCGTTGAAACTAATCAATTGGCATTAAATCCATTAATAGATTTAGGAATTGAGGCAGCAGATTCTACAGTCGGCAACGAATTAAAAGAACGAGCAAATCGGTTAAAATATGTCGAACCAAAGCTGACAGCTCGGGCTAACGTTTCTGCTAACTTAGCCAATTTATCCCCCAATGGAATTAACGGCAATCTTACGGCTAGTTTACAGGTAAACGGACAAATAGATGAAGGAGCGATCGCTACCGATGCCACTTTAAATTCCGGCAACTTTCAAGGGGACGTAAATACAACTCGCCTCGCCCTCAGCGACATCGAAGAACTTCTCAAAAAAACCGGTTTCGTTCCTTCCAGAAGCACGGTTTTTCCCCGAGAAGCTGACGGAAAAATCGAAGCAGAAGCGCGACTTTCTGGTAATATTAATAACCTAACTCCAGAAGCAGTTAATCTTGATGCAAATGCCAAGTTAATAATTGCGGGCGGAACCATCAATACTTCTGCAACAGTAAATTCGGGGCAGTTTCAGACCTCAGTTAATACCAGCAGAATAGCGGTCAATCCTTTGTTAAATATCCTAGAAGAGATTCTCGATTCTGAAGCGGTGGAACTCGACAAAAACCAGGTCGATAGTTTCAAAGAACAATTGCCAACGATCGCTGCTTTAAATTCAACCTTTCAACTAGCCGCCAATGCTTCGGGAAATCTCAATAATTTAACACCTAATGCTATTAACGGAAATCTGGACGCGAACTTAATAATAGATGGAAGCGCAATCGAAGCTAATGGCAGTTTAAATAGAGGTCAGTTCGAGGTAATTTTAGATACAGATAAAATTGCTTTGAGCGACTTAGAAAGAACTCTCGGCAAAACCGTTCCCGATGCGGAATTACCGATGGCCCCAGATGGAGATATCGACGTTAGCGGCAGGATATCGGGGAATATAGAAAATCTGAATCCAGAAGCGTTATCCGCCAACCTCGAAGCAAATTTGCGAGTAGAAAATAACCGGGCAAATGCCGTAGCAAATCTTAATTATGGGGTTATAGATGCCAGAGTAAATGCCGAACCCATTCCTCTCAGTTTCTTAGAAGAAATAGGAACGGAATTAGGATTAATACCAGCCTCGTTTTTGCCCTTAGGAATAAATGGAGAAGTGGAGGTCCAAGGAAGCGTTTCTGGAACTATAGCAGCTCTTTCCCCCCCCTTTTCAAGGGGGGCCGGGGCTCTTTCTCCCCCCTTTTCAAGGGGGGCCGGGGGGGATCGCCTCGCGGGTAATCTCACCGGCCAAGTCCGTCTGGATGAAGGGGGCGCGATTAATTTATTGGGCAACCTCCAAGGGCAAGGATGGGAAGCATCGATAATAAGCGATCGCCTCGCCCTGAGTCAGTTTTCCGAATTAATCGAAAAACAGGAGGCCGCCGAAACCGCAGTCAACGGCATCCAACAGGCGAGGAGCTTGTTGGGGCAACGGTCAAATGCTCCCATCCTCACCGGGTTTCTGGATGGGGAAGTAAATATAAGCGGTTCTTCTCTGACGAATTTCAGTCCCGAAGCGATAAGGGCAACGGGAAATTTAGGAGTTTCTGAGTTACCGGTGTTGTTGCAACCCTTTGATACTGCTTTTAACTGGAATGGCGATCGCTTAGAAATAGAAAAAGCTACTACTCCGGGATTTTTTGCCAGCGGTATCGTGGATGTTGACTTTATTCAGAAACCGGGTTTCTCAACCGAAATTAGCAACATCGATATTAACCTCGAAATGTCCGATTTCGACTTTGAATCTTTGCCCCAACAGCAATTATTAAATAGCGACTCTAGCATCTTAATTGGCCTGCTGAATTTCGACGGTCGAATTAGGGGAAATTTAGAAAATTTAAGGTTGGGTGGAGATGTTTTATTAGAGAATTTAACCGTCAACCAGATAGCATTCGACCCGGTTTTAGCCGGCGGTTTAAATTTAGCCTTAAACGAAGGATTGGACCTTCAACTCGCAGGCAATAACGACCGCATCGAAGTAGCTTTAGACGAGGAATTTTTCCCCAGTTCTTTTTTAGTTAAACTGGATGAAGCGGTAGCGAAAGGTATCGTTCGCGGCGAAGATTTAGCAGTGGAACTAGATGATTTTCCCTTACAAGCTTTGCAAATAGTTCCAGTACCAAATATCGGGGTTGTCTCGGGTTTTACTTCCGCAGATTTAACCGTATTTAACCTAAAAAGTTTCGATATTAACGAAATTCGCGCCGATGGAAAAGTAGCTATAGACGAGCCAGCAGTGGGTTATATTGAGGCAAAATCTTTTGGCGCGGAAATTAATTATGCTAACGGTGTTGGAGAAATTGCCGGCGGTAAATTGATTTTAGGAGAAAGCGAATATTTGTTAGATGCAACGGTGGATTTAAAACTAGACGAGGCAGAATTTAATCCCGAATTTGCAGCGGCATTAAAAGTGACAGAAGGGAAAGCGCAAGATATTTTAACTGCTTTAAAATGGTTTAGTATTGAAGAAATAACTCAGCAAGCAGCCAGCGGTTTTAAAGAACCAGTTTACGGCAAAGCTGCAGATTTAGAAACGGCTGCGGTAGGTATAAAAAATGCGCCTTTGCTGTTACAATTGCGGCGGTTGATAGAAATTCAAGCCTTGTTAGAACGCCAAGAACGATTGCGGGAAACGGCCTATCCAGTAGAGGTGCCGCCCCTGTCGGAATTATCCGTAACTTTTGATGCCGCAGTTAACGCTGAGGGCTCTTTAAAATCGGGGATAGAGGGCGATTTTGCAGTAACCGGCGATGAGTGGCGGTGGGGTGTTTATGCGGTGGATAATTTCCTGTTGGAGGGTACTTATCAAAACGAGGTTTTAACGGTGTTGCCTCTGAGGTTTGAAACGGAAGGGGGGTCGTTGAATTTTAGCGGCGTGGTAAGTCCGGAAACCTTTACCGGTCAGCTTATTGTCGAAAGTATTTTATTAGAAGAATTGCAGAAATTTGCTAAGGATTTACCAACAGAAATAGTCAACGTTAAAGGGGAATTGAACGCGGTGGCGACTGTAGGCGGCACTCTGGCAAATCCTCGGGCGATTGGCGATATCAACATAACTAACGGTAGCATCAACGACCAACCGATACAGAAAGCAGTGACTGGCTTTAGTTACAATAACGCTAGGCTGAATTTTGGCGGGGATGCGGTGATAACGGGAGAGGAACCGATTCTCTTTTTGGGAACGATACCTTACCAGTTACCTTTCGCAGAAGTAGCTCCAGATAACGATGTTATTAATATTAGCATGGAGCTAAAAGATGAGGCATTGAAAATAGTTAACCTCTTCACCGACCAAATAATCGTAGAAGATGCCCAAGCGGAAGTGGGTTTGTTGGTGGGGGGAACTTTGGCGGCACCAAAACCCCAGGGCAGGGCTACGATTACAGAAATGACCGTGAGGGCGGCGGCTTTTCCGGATCCTCTGACTGATATCAAAGGTTCCGTGTTGTTTACGGGCGATCGCCTCCAGATAGAAGACAGCCTCACCGGCAGCTTAAGCGATGGCACCGTAACTGTAACGGGAGTTCTGCCGATTTTGGAACCGCTGTCGGCGGGGGACCCAGATATAGAGAAACCTTTAACCGTTGCTTTAAACCAGTTGAATATAGATTACGAGAGATTCTTCCAAGGAGAAATCGACGGTCGAGTTATCGTCACCGGTGCGGCCCTCAGTCCGATAATTGGGGGCGATGTCGCGGTATCCGATGGCAGGGTATTGTTGAACGAAGCGGCGGGTTTTGCTTCCCAATTTGCCACCGTCGAAGAAACTCCCATCGTTCCCACCGGGGAAGAATTTGAGATTCTTTTGAACGATTTAGAGGTGAGTTTAACCAACCGCTTGCGGATGATAAGTACGGGCCTGGCTAATTTTCAGGTTATCGGTAATTTAACCCTCAACGGTAGCGCTAGCGACCCGGCCCCAAGCGGCGAAATCGACCTTCTCGGAGGTACGATTAATCTGTTTAGTACGGATTTGCGTTTGGATCGGGATTACCCGAATACGGCTATTTTCTATCCTTCTCTGGGACTCAATCCAGTGGTAGATTTGGGTTTGGAGGCGTCGGTATTAGAAACGAGTCGCTCTAATGCTCCCACCGCGCCTTTGTCTTCTGAGGTTGCCGATACTCCCATCCAAGGCGGTTTGGGCAGTTCTCGGAAAATCCAAATTATCGCTACGGTTCGGGGACTTTTGACGGAAGCGCAGGACAATTTGGAGCTAACCAGCGTTCCCCAGCGAACGGAATCTCAGATTATCTCTTTGTTGGGTGGCAGTATCGTCGATACTTTCCGCGACGACAGCACTTTGGCCCTGGCTAATATTGCCAGTACCACTTTGTTTTCCGGTATCGAACAGGATGTGTTGGATGCTACGGGTTTGAGCGAGTTTCGGTTGTTTCCTGCGCGAACTTCTCAACCGGGTTCCGAACGGGCGTCGGAGTTGGGCGTCGGTTTGGAGGTGGGACTTGACGTTACCAAGAGACTCGGAGCCTCGGTGACGCAGATTTTTGCGGCCAACGCTCCCACCGAGTTTTCTTTGCGCTATAACGTGAGCGATCGCGTGACTTTTCGCGGTGGCACTAATTTTCAGGATAATAGCGTGTTTTCCGTCGAGTATCAGTTAGAGTTTTAGGGAATTGTCAATTGTTAATTGTCAATTGACAATGCGATTGCTACGAACTGGTTCTCATGTCGTAACCGAATAAATTCGGGTCGACTTCGGCTAAATCTAAATCCGCCAAACCGTACTCCGCCCAACGGCCATCGACCATTGCCGCCACCTCTGGCTCCGACTCCAAAACTTCCCCCCAAGCATGTTCCGTTTCTGGGGGAATCTTGGTCGTGGCATCGATACCCATGCGACCGCCCAAACCAATCTTTTCGCAGGCAAAATCTAAACTGTCAAAAGGCGTATTCGGCAAAATAAATACGTCCCGCGACGGGTCGACCTTAGAAGAAATCGCCCAGACAACCTGCCGGGGGTCGCGAATATTAATATTTTCGTCAACCACCACCACAAATTTAGTATAAGTAAACTGAGGCAGGGCACTCCAAAATGCTAAGGCCGCCCGTCTCGCTTGCCCTGGATAGGCTTTTTTAATCGAAATAATCGCTGCTTTATAACTCAACGCCTCCATCGGCAAGAAAAAGTCAACAATCTCCGAAACCTGCTGTCGCAAAATTGGAGTATAAATGCGGTTGAGCGCGATCGCCATCATCGCCTCTTCCTTGGGCGGACGTCCGCTAAACGTCGTTAAATAAATCGGTTCTTTCCGATGAGTCATGCAGTGAAAGCGAATCAACGGCGAATCTTCCACCCCGCCATAATAACCCATGTGGTCGCCGAAAGGACCGTCGGGCAGCATTTCCCCCGGAGTTATCGTTCCTTCGAGAACGAACTCCGAATCTGCCGGCACTTCCAAATCTAAAGTTTTACACTTCGCCAAAGAGACGCCGCTGCCGCCATAGAGACCGGCAAACAACCACTCGGAGAGGTCGACCGGTATGGGAGTCGCCGCCGCCATGATAATTAGCGGATCTACACCAAGGGCGATCGCGATTTCCAACTTCTTGCCATTCTCCGCCGCCTTCCGCAAATGTCGGGCCCCACCCCGAACCGATAACCAATGTACCGTCATCGTATTGGGAGACTGTAACTGCAACCGATAAACTCCAACGTTAGGAGTGCCGGTCTCGCAATCTTTAGTAATCACCAAACCCAAAGTGATAATTTTACCCGCATCACCTGAATAGGGACGAATCATCGGAATTTTTTCTAAATCCAGGTTATCTCCTTCTATTACCACCTCGTGACAGGGCGGGAAAAAGTCGCGCCCCGGTTTTGCCTTCACCACATCGAACAGAATTTTGCCAAATTCTACGGCCTGAGAAATCTTTTTCGGCGGTTTTGGTTGTTGCAGCATTCCCAACTTTTTACCCAGAGTTTCTAACTCTTGGGGGCGTTCCATGTTCATCGCCCAACAAACCCTCTCTTCAGTTCCCAGTAAATTCACCGCCACTGGAAAATCGGCACCCTTGACATTTTCAAACAAAAGGCCGGGGCCGCCCTTTTGCAACATTCGATTGCTAATTTCCGCAATTTCTAAATCCGGGTCAACCAGGGCCTTAATCCGTTTTAATTGTCCCCTGGTTTCTAAAATTTTGAGGAATCCCCTTAAATCTCTGGCCATATATTTTTAATTATCATTGCGCGACATCTTTAATATTATTTGGCAACGGGCAATCGATCGTGGGGGAATTTAGCAACGGATCTTGTAGGTGAATGCATAAATACTCGAACTCTCTCTAAATAAATATGTAAGAGAGGAGGAATATTTTATGAGTTCTGACGACAAAAAAGAAAAAGAAGAGATATGTAACCGACCAGACTGCATTTGGGTGGCTACTACCACAGACCCAGATTTTTATGTTTGTTTGAGATGCAACAAGCAACGGAAGGTTGAGAAGAAAGAGGAGAAAGAAGAAGAGGAAGAAGAGTCTGAATTTTCCCCCGGCCTCCTTTTAATCGTCCTGATTGTTGCTTTATTCATCAGCCTAATTTAGGATTCTACCGAATCGCAATATCAATCCACCTACTGGGATTACCATCCTTCGTCCCACAGATATTAAAACTTTTGCAAGCAGGGTTAGCATCATCAACCGGTCCCCTACAAGTTATCCAGTTGGGGTGCATCTTATTTTTTTTCAAAAGACGGAAGGAAAGTCCGTTGACCTCAAAAACCTACTTTTGATAGAGACACGCTTCTCAAAATTTCGTCTATAAAGTAGGAAGAGGCAGGCTTCGTAGGTTAAATAACTTATTTTTTTTCCGATCGCCTCGGTCCAGTCTCGGATTAACAAGTGACTTAAGATTTACCCGATTGACTATGGAAACATCAAATATGGAACCTTTGAATAAAGGTCAACCAGATAAAGGTCAACCCCCAACGGACATTTTGCCAGACGGCGAAAACCTGATTCCCTCTAACCTAGTACCCCTCCTGCCCCAAATGGCCTTAACTCTGGCCGACCGGGGCCATGAAGAGACGGCCCGTTCCCTGCAATTATTGGCGGCCTCTCTCAAGTCGGAGACCATTTCTGGTTCGCCAGAGATGCTGGCAGAAACTACTTTAGGGTTTTTGCAGCGACTGCTGCAAGCAACTTTAAAAAGTAATGGCAACCCGAAACTTGTCTGGGAGTTGCTAGCAGAAAATCCAGGAAAACTTAACTTCCACTTCGTTCAAGTGTTGCGGAGTTGGGGCACTTTAGTTTTGTCGGTTGTTTCTCCCCAGGAAGCGGCAATTATTGGCAGTATTTTGGTAGAGTTTGGCGGTTTTGTTTATAGTTATAAAGATGGCGATGAAACGATGAATCTGGAAATCGCGATCGCCGCTGCCGAAACCGTTGTACCCGTATTTTCTACCAGCGAATCTCGCCGAGAATGGGCGACTCTTCATAATAACTTAGCTTTAGCTTATAGCGATCGCCTCTACGGAGACAGGTTAGAAAATATTCCTATTGCTTACCGTCATTACGACGAAGCTAAACGAATCTTTTTCCAACGTCAAAGTTTCCCCGGGGAGTGGGCATCTATTTTTGATAATTTAACCGAAGTTATTGGAGAGAATATCGGCATCAATAATATTATCTCTTTGCCAAACAAAGAAGCAGCTTAAATGCTTAAATAGCATCTACTTTAAAAATTAGCTTACTGTTAAAAAACCAGGTTTTTTAGAAAAACCTGGTTTTTGTGTTTTTTTATAGCAATCCTAAATGGGTTGTGAAAAATCAAAAAGTAGAAAAAAAAGGAAAATAATCTTTTCTTATTTACTTTTCCCTTTTTCCTATTCCCTACTCTTGCCTCTTGCCTCTTGCCTTTTGCCTCAATCGGCTAATTATTTTACACGACTCTAATGGGACTGCTATATCTTGTCATTGCGAGGCGGCGGGAAAACGAGTTAAATTTTTAGGAGAGTTATTAAACTAGCCGAAGCAATCTCATAGATATTAAGGGAGCATCTCAATTTTGATATTGCCAAGAATTAGATGCTTTTTGTTAGTTTGTTCTCGGTGTTAGTTGAGCAATTAACAACTAACAACTGACAACTGACAAAGATAGTTAACTTTTGGGTCTTTTTACAAATATGGGATGCTCCCGATATTAATGTTTTAATAGAGCTTTTTTATAGCCGCCTACTCTCCATAAACAGTCACCACTAACTGACGCTGGCGGGGTTTAATATCGCACTCTAAATGGAAAATTTGTTGCCAAGTTCCTAACTCCAACCTTCCATTTTTTATAGGTACCGTTAAAGACGGTCCCAACCAAGTAGCTTGTAGGTGAGAATGTCCGTTACCGTCATGCCAGGTTTGTTCGTGTCCGTAGTCGCTACTGGGAGGAATTAATTTATTGAGCATTTCTGGCAAATCTCTTTGCAAACCCGGTTCGTATTCAATAGTTCCCACCGCGCCGGTACTGCCAATATTAAAAACATGAGCCATTCCCGTTTGGATGGCAGATTTTTTTACTATTCTATTTACTGAATCGGTAATGTCTTTCATATCGCCATTACCTTTAGTAGAAATTTCTATTTTGTCTTGATGAACCATAATTGTTAATTGTTAACTGTTAATTATTAATTATTGATTATAACAACTTTTGGTTTTTCAATTTTAGCATCAATAAAATCTGTTATTTTTTCCGGTCCGGCAGTTTGTAAAGCCTTCAAAAGTCGAGAAGTTTGGTCTAATAAACTCTCGACATTTATCTCCAAATAATCTGGCTGATAATAAGCCAACCTGCCGATACCTTCTCCCAATAACATTACCGCCCCGCGCCAATTGCTATTATCCAAATGGTACAATCCCACAGCAATTTGCAGGATACCCTGATAAAAAGTTCTTTGAGGTTCTCCCGCCTCCATCCAGATAGCCTCTAGAGTATCGTGGCAGGCGTAAAATTCTTCTCGATTAAATTCTTCGATACCCTGCCAGAATTGTTGAGGGATTTCTTCTCGGTTTTTAGTCATTATTTGGAAATGGTCAGTTGTTAGTTGTTAGTCGTTAATTGTTGCGTATTATCCACTGACAACTGACAACTAACAACTAACAAAATTGATTAATTACTTAATCCAAATGCACTCTACATTTTTGCCATATTTTCCCTTGCCGCTTCCAAATCGTCCATTGTAATTTCCTGTTGTTCTCCAGAAAAATCGTTTTCTGGAGTTAAGAACAACATACAATGACATTCTTTTCGTTCCTGCATGGGAACGCAAGGGCAATTCCAATAAGTAGCCTTTACTTCTGCTTCTTTATCTTCGTAGTGGCGGCAAGGACATAAAGGGGAGCCTAATTCGTCTTTATGTTTGGCGAGTCCTTCGATTACCACTGCGGTAACGGAAGGATCTACGCAAAAATAAGTGTTAGTGTTTTTAGCGTACTTTTCGGCGAAGTTCTTCATCGCCTTTAAAGATTTTTCGCTGGAGAGTTTATCGTTAGTTGTTGTCATTTTAATCCGATTAGGTTTTTACGATTCAAGTGTTTTTTTAGATCTTATAGCAATTCTCTAATTAATGAGGTGCAGTATGTCTTATTCATACTCATACTCATACTCATACTCATACTCAAGCCAGAAACTCGGTTTTTTGAAAAAACCGGGTTTCCTGACCGACCTCTACACCTGTCAGCGAGCTTTTGGGGAAGACTGAAGCTGAAGTTGGAGGGGGCGTTCGCGAAGCGTTGCGGATGCAACATCGTTCTCTATCTCGATACCCGGACAATTAGCATCCACCACAACCGACTTTTCCCCAGAAGCAGAATCCTCGGGCCACAATACCCAACGACTGCCACCAGCGAGAGAATTAAGACTGGAGCGATCGCCTGTCAACCAAACACAAGGCAACTTTGGCAAAGGAGATTCGGAAACCCCTTCACCGCTATTAACAGCGGCCAAAGCCTGCAACACGACCCAATTACCGCGAACCAGTCCGCTGCCCGCCGTCCAAAGTTGGACGTTAAGTTGGGAACGATTGGCATAAAAATAAAGAGAGGCCGCCGCCGTCACCGCCGCTTCAAAATCATCCTCCCTCGGCCAACTTCTACCGCTATCCAAAGCAATAATAATTTCCTGACCGCCAGTAGCAACTTCCAACTCTCGAACTCGCAAATCTCCATAACGAGCGCTACTGCGCCAGTGGATAAAACGACTGGGATCTCCAAAACGATAAGGCCGCAAAGTCTTAGTCAAACCTTCAGTGGCGGCATGGTAATAGTTGCGTTCCGAGAGGCGGGGGCTGTATTCTTGTCCCACTTCATCCACTAACGGACAGGCAGCCAAAGGTAAAACCGTGGGATAGACGACAGCGGTGGCCTTAGCTTCCCGACTGCGGTTGCACCAAAACAAACCCAAAGGGGCCGCCGTTCTCAGTTGAACCCCTTCCCAGTAATAGATGCCCCGCCGTTTGGCAGGCAAATAGTAGGTCCAGCGATGAGTCTTGAAGGGAGGTATCAATTCGATCGGTTCCCGAACGTTTTTGCCGAGGCCCCAGGAGACGGCATCGACAACTTCCAAGAGAGTATTGGGGGTTTTAGTAGGATTTTCGATTTCGAGAACTACAGTTATGGAGTCGCCAACGGAGACCGGGGGGATGGGACGGCGGTAAACTTTTAGGTGGCGGAGCGATCGCCCGGGCAATACGGCAGCCATTCCCAAGATGGCAAAACTAAAGCCGCTGATGAGATAAAGCCATCCGGCCATCGTGTTAGTGGCCGAACCAAAGAAGAAGAGCGAGAAAGCTATTAGCAACCAACCGGCATAAGCGGGGGCTACCCAACGAGTTTCCAGCCAGTTATTAAAGCGATTTCTTAATTTTTTGGCCTTTTGGTAATTAACGGTCATATTTTCTGCACCCCTGGTTTTGGCTTTTTCTCATAACCTTTTAAAATACTTGGGTAATTTTCAAATTAACTTATGCTCGCCATTTATCCAGGTAGCTTCGATCCTATTACTCTGGGTCACTTAGATATTATCGAGCGAGGCTGTCGGCTCTTCGACAAGGTAATTGTGGCCGTCTTGCAAAATCCCAGTAAAATGCCCTTGTTTACCGTCGAGAAACGTTTGGAGCAAATTCGCCATTCCACCGTCCATTTGCATAATATAGAAGTAGCCAGTTTCAACGGTTTAACAGTAAACTACGCAAAAATGCGTGGGGCTGAAGCTTTAATTAGGGGCCTGCGAGTCCTTTCCGATTTTGAAATGGAACTCCAGATGGCCCATACTAATAAGACTTTATCCTCGGAAATAGAAACTGTTTTTTTGGCCACTTCTAACGAATATAGCTTTTTAAGCAGTAGCCTAGTAAAAGAAATTGCTAAATTTGGTGGTCAAGTCGATGGATTTGTTCCCAAACACGTCGCTATTGATATCTATAAATGTTACGACAAAAACAAGCCAGTATCGAACCAGAGCAAAACGGACATCTCAGCGAAAGCGAACCTAGCAACGGAACGCCTGGGGTAGATATTCAACGAGAATTGAACCGACTTGAGGAGATGATTCTCAACAGTCCCCAGATCCCTCTGACGGGACGCACCCTGGTAGATGAAGAGCAATTGCTAGAACAACTGGATATAGTGCGTCTGAATTTGCCGATCGCTTTGCAAGAAGCAGAAATTATCGTCCGTCATAAGGACGAAATTCTCCAAGAGGCCGAGCTCTATGCTGAGGAAATTATCGAGGCTGCTGAAGAAAGAGCGGGCCAAATTTTGAACGAAATTGGCCTGGTCCAGCAGGCGAAAATGGAGGCAGATCGCCTTCGACAGCAAGTCCATCTAGATTGCGAGGCGATTCAAAAGGCCACGATTACGGAAATCGAACAAATTCGCTATCAGGCCCAGCAGGAGTTGGAGCAAATGAGGGCTAGAGCGATCGCCGAATGCGACGAGATCCAAAATGGTGCTGACGATTATGCCGACCACGTTTTGGGTAATATCGAACAACAACTTAGCGATATGCTACAGGTAATTCGCAACGGTCGCAGACACTTAGATGTAGAACAACCTCCCGTCAACGGTCCTCAAAATCATGGTCAGTAAACTTCTTGCAAAAGTAGGCAAAAGGCAAGAGGCAAGAGGCAAAAGTAAGAGATTTTTAGAAAAAAAACAGAAAAAAAGATTTTATTTTTACTTTTGCCAGAGGCCTAGTAGTTGCTTGAGTCTCGCTAGCTATTGGCAGAGATTTTCTAATTACCAAAAGCTGCGAGAATTTAACTAAACCCGGTTTCTTCACTGAAGCCGGGTTTATCAATTTTTTTTGGGAATGGGGAATGGGGAATGGGGAATGGGGAATGGGGAATGGGGAATTAACAATTAACAATTAACAATTAACAATTAACAACTGTGCCTATCGTACAAGTGGCATATTGAAAACGTCTAACAGACTTCCTAAATGACAGACTAGAATTGTCAAAACAATTAACAATTGACAATTAACAATTGGCAATTACCCATTACCAAAAAAATGACTTCCGAAAAATTCCGCCACCAGCTACGTCGGGAAGCCAAACTGTGGCAAGCTGAAGAATTAATAGACGAGAGTTTGTATCAACAATTATCCGATCGCTACCAATTCGATCGCCTAGAAACTGCCGCAAGCGATCGCTTTGTCTCCATCCTATTAGGTTTAGGCGGCATCTTATTAGGTTTAGGCGCTATCACCTTTGTAGCAGCCAACTGGCAAGAATGGCCGCGAGAATTAAAAACCATCCTCCTGTTAACTATTTTCTTAATAGTAAATAGCACCGGTTTTTATCTCTGGCGACAACCGCCACTGCCGGCTAATACCTCCAGCAAAAAACGCAAACTCGGTCAAAGTTTGTTAATTTTTGGGGCGCTAATTTTAGGAGCAAATATCGCCTTAATGGCGCAAATGTTTCATATTGGCGGTTCCCCCTACGGACTCTACATAGTTTGGAGTTTGGGAGTATTGGCAATGGCTTATGGTTTGCAGCTAACTTCCTTGGGAGTTTTAGCTATTTTATTGATGGGAATAGGCTATTGGACGGGAATAGGAGAAACTTTTTTTACCGAAGACTTTTCCTGGTTAGATTTCATCGTTCAAAATATGGCTTTGGTAGTAGGAATATTATTTATTCCTCTGGCTTATTGGTGTCGTTCTCGAACGATATTTTTTCTGGCTATCTTGGTATTAGTTCCCCCTTTATTTGTCAGTTCTTTGGAGCTAACTTTCTTAGATAACTATGAAGGTTTGTGGGTAGCTTTTGCCTTTACTCTGCCACCAGCATTATTATGGAGTTACGACGACACTCTCTGGCCGAAAATCCACAGCAGACTTTTTCAACCCCTCGCCAGAACCTTAGCTATTTGGTGTTTTAGCTTTTTCTTTTTCTTTCTGTCATTTAAAGGGCCTTGGAATTATCTCGCACCCTCAAATTTTTCCCCTAGCGACTTAAATTTTAGCTGGTTCAATTACTTAGAAATAATGCTATTTATTAGCATAACTATTTGGCAATGGTTTAACCTCGCAAAACCTACAAAAATAAATCCTTCGCGATGGGGTTTAGATTCAGTCAGCAGCGTTATCGGTAGCTTTATTGTCGTAACGGCAGCAGTAATATTTTGGCATTTAACCATCGCAGAAATTCCAGAGCTAGCTACTTTTATTATCAACATCGAAATGTTTCTCCTAGCAGCGGGGTTAATTAGAATTGGTTTGGGGCGAGGAAATAGAGGTGGCTTTTGGGGCGGTTTAGTATTGCTAACCTTGCAAATTATGAGCCGAACTTTTGAATACAATACCGGCTTGTTATTCAAATCTTTAGTATTTGTTTTATGCGGCGTGGGTGTCATCGCAGCAGGTTTATGGTTCGAGCGTCACTTGTCATCTGCTTCTTTGAAAATACCGGAGAATTAACATGAAATTACCTAACTTGTTTAAGCAGAATAAAGTAGAGTCGTTAAAGGAAACGACAGCACCAGAGGTCGATTTTTCTCCGCCAAAAAATAGAACCATTAAAAATTGGCGTTTTTTGCTTCCCTTTGCCTTACAAATGGGATTAATTTTGTCAGTTCCCGCCCAAGCAGTTTATACCCATGTCACGGGAAAAACGGTTGTTTTGCAAACGGCACCGGTGGATCCTTACGATTTTTTGCGGGGCTATTATCAGGTTTTGAGTTACGACATTTCCCGCTTGGATAATCTGAAAGAGTTACCCGGTTGGGATGAGTTAGCCGGCGGAAATTCCGATGGATATTTGCCCCAAGGAAAAACCGTTTATGTAGTATTAGAAAAGCCGACTGGGGAGGAGGAAAAAGAGGGAAAACCTCTTGCTTGGAAACCGATGGCGGTAAGCGCAACTTTGCCCGAAGATTTGCCGGAGAACCAAATAGGGATTAAGGGGCGGTCTAACGGTTGGCAAATCGAGTATGGGTTGGAGACTTATTATATGCCAGAGGACCGGCGGAACGAGGTTAACGATGATATTGGCGATGCGCAAAGCGAGGCGAGATGGGAAAATCGGCAGATACCTTTTGTGGTGGAGGTAAAAGTTAATAGCAGCGGTGGGGCGGTGCCGGTGAGCTTGTGGGTGCGCGATCGCAACTATCAATTTTAGCTTTTGGGAATGGGGAATGGGGAATTGCTGTAGAACAGGCATCTTGCCTGTTCCCCGCAACGTATCCCAGTGGAGTGAAACGAAACCGAACATCTTATAAGCAGAGAGACTTAAGAAACCGGGTTTTTTGAAAAAACCCGGTTTCTGCCGTGCGAATTATCGTTGTTCCGCAAAAATGGCGAGGGTATTGCATGAAAAAACCGGGTTTCTTAATGGCGCTAAAGGCGATCGCTCTCTTCACCCATTAACTATCTGGGAGTGCATCCAACCAAGCGATTAAATCGTTTGGTTCTTCAAAATCCAACAACGCCTCGGTCAAATCTTCCAACTGGGGAAGCGATAACTCCAACAAACGCTGCTGCAACTCCGGCGCCACAGTACCGATACGACGGGGCAGTAGGCGATAAATCGTCGCCAATATCCCTTCCTTTCGCGCTTCTTTTCGGGTAGCTTCTACTCGGTTCAACCAAGCGATTAAATCGTTTGGCTCTTCAAAATCCAACAACGCCTCGCCCAAATCTTCCAACTGGGAAGCCGATAACTGCAACAAACGCTGCTGCAACTCCGGGGCCACAGCACCGATACGACGTGGAAGTTGGCGATAAATCATCGCCAATGCTTGTTCCTTCTTACCTTCATCTCGGCCTAGAACTCGACCTTCTTGAAGAATCTTTTGGAAAACAGTTGATTCGCGCATAAGTCCTCCTTGGAATAGATTGTTAACTAAATCCGCCTCAAATCGTAAACCCGCCAGAAGTTGAGCGGAACCGATAATTTCCTCTCGTTCTTCGGGCAGTTCTATTTTAGCTACTTCCGAGGCCACTTGCGACAGCAACTCATTAGCATTGTCAGTCTGACACAATACCGCCAGTGGCAATAGTGCCTGACTTTGCAGCAGCGCTTCGGGGGGCTGCTCCCACATTCGCACTACTTGGAAACCACACCGGACAGATTCCAAGCGAAACTCCGTTTCAAAAACGGCCTCGCTGTTGGTTGGTTTGAGCCAAATTAGCACCTGAGTTATCGGCAGATTGTGCTGCCAGTAAAGCCTCACCCAGTAATTTAACATTCTTAACGGCATTGGCTTTTTTTGAGGC
>CAZSTZ010000062.1:0-1821 GCA_964609515.1 uncultured bacterium
GGCATCGGCGCGGGTGCAACTGCCTCCATCGGTGGCTCCGGAGTTACCGGTCCCGGCATCGGCGCGGGTGCAACTGCCTCCATCGGTGCCGGAGGAGTTACCGGTCCTGGCATCGGCGCGGGTGGCGCTGCCAATGTTTCAGTTGATGCGGCAATTACAGGAATAGTGGTTGTATTAGATATTGACTTCGAACGAGTCTCAAATTCCGCGATCGCTACTTGAGGATAGCGACTGCTACTTACTCGATTCAAAGTGAGTTGTTTCGCGCTTGACTCACTATCGGTTGTGGGGGAGGCGATCGCTTCTGCTTGATTCCCCTTCAAACTAGCTACAGTTCCAGTATTCGGTTTTTTCTGGGTAATTATTGAAATAGATATCGAACCTAAGGTTGCCAGAGCTACAATAATAGCAATCCATTCATCCAGTCCCAAAGGCTTTTTCGGATCGGACGGTGGCTTAGGAGAATTGGAAGACGGTAAATCTGACATAAGCTTGATTTTAATAGCGTCATTTCCATTAAAGCACGTTCCTAGAAAGTCAGTCAAGTATTGTCAGAAACCACGCTTTTTGGTATCAACCCGGTTCCAAAGGCCGGCTCGACAAAAGGCAAAGCAAAATTGCTATGGACGATCGTTTTTGGCAACTTAGCGCACTTTGTTTTTCTTAAAAGTGTTTTATATTTAAGCTATTAAATCTTTTTAGTTTTCAAAGTATATAAAAAAACTACTCCCCCCAAGGATGGGTGGGAGATATTATATGTGCTAGATAGCCGTTCGAGTACGATCGGAAACCACGTTTTTTGGTATCAACCCGGTTTTTTTAAAAAACCGGGTTTCTGGGCTTTTTAGTTTCACAGGTCGGCTCCCCTAGAGAACCTGCCTGAATTGAGGCATTTTTCTAGCTAGAAAAAGCCTTGTGAAGGGGATTTTGCTTATTGACCGACCCAGACAAAGCCCATGCTCTCACCAGAAGTCGGATCCTTAGCTTTTGTACCCTCCCACAGTTGCTCCGCCGTTACCCAGATAGGAGCATATTTGTAGCGGGAAACATCCAAAATCAAAAAGCGATCGCTTTCCTTGTTATAAGCAGCGACCGGAGAAATATGAGTGCCCTTATCTTGACCGATACTCTCGCGGGAATAGTTCACCAAAATAAAGTTATAGCCCTGTTCGAGATTCTCTACCAGCTTGCTACGAAACTCATCCAAACCAATCTCGCTACCGTGATGGGCTTTCGCTTGTATCCCATGACTTTGCACGAATTGAGTTAACTGTTTGAGAGTCATGCTCTCGCTAGAAACCGCTTCTGGCAATACAATTTTTTGCGTCGCTTTATTGTGGAAAATGTTCTCCTGAGTAAAAAACTCATATTGTCCGTCAAACCCAGAAGCTTTTGGAGCGGGAACGTACAAAGCATTCAACGCCATTACAGCGCTCGCTACCCCCGAGTATCCCGGCTTTTCTTGACTGACGAATTCCATTGTTAAAGGTAGGTAGTCCATTCGCGAGCTACTTTCCATCAGCAACATTTCTCCCTTCCGAGAGTTGAGGGCGATCGGGAGATTCATTTTTTTCCAGTCTTTTGTCGCCTCGGCAAGAGACATTATCTCAGGTTCCTTCTCTTCTACTGAAGTTTCTACCCGATCTGTCTTCGTTGGAGGATCGCTAGGATCTACTAATTGGCTTAATGTTTGCGGAGCCGCTGCTTGGGGAGTTACTGCCTGATACATCGGCGCGGGCGCTTGGGGAGTTACTGCCTGATACATCGGCGCGGGCGCTTGGGGAGTTACTGCCTGATACATCGGCGCGGGCGCTTGGGGAG
>CAZSTZ010000062.1:1921-17094 GCA_964609515.1 uncultured bacterium
TGATACATCGGCGCGGGCGCTTGGGGAGCTACTGCCTGATACATCGGCGCGGGCGCTTGGGGAGCTACTGCCTGATACATCGGCGCGGGCGTCGATATTTCAGTTGATACTGGAATTAATTGTCCGATACTAACAGAATGCGGTTGCATTTCGCACTTGTTAGTTGTTTCTTTATAAGACGGATCGTTGCTTAAAGCAACGAAAGTAAGATTGTCGAGTTCTACTTCACTATCGGCTTGTTGGGAGCCGGACGCTTCTGGTTGGGTTTCATTTGAAGTAGCTAGAGCTGGAGCGTTAAGTTCTTTTTTGCCAGCCATCCAAAAGAAGATCGGACCGAAGGTTGCCAGAGCCACAATAATAGTAATCCACTCATCAAGTCCCAAGGACTTTTTTGGATCGAACGGTGGCTTGGGGGAATTATTTGATGATAAGTTTGACATGAGGTTGATTTTCATAGCATCATTCCTATTAAAGCACGTCTTTCGCTAAATGACAAGAGGTAGAGCCGGTTCCTCCCAAGTTTGTCAAATTATTGCTTCATACTCATACTCATAACGGGTATTTACACTAGCTGTGAGAAAGGAAGGATAAAGAAGAAGAAGGACTCTAAAAGAGCAAGCCTCGCAGCAATTGCAGTCGGCTAATGGCAAAAAAGCAATGAAAAGTCTTCTCTTGACAATTATCGCGCTCATTATGTGTAAAGCTCGAATTCGGTTTATTTAATAACACTATTAAAAATGTTATACGATAAAAACTCTCTCCTGCCCGACGATAATTTAACCTCTTCAATGCCAAGGGCGATCGCTCCCCCATGCCGACGTCCAGAACCCCAATAAATCTAAAATCTAAATCAAATCGTTTTAAAATATTAAAAATATTACACTATTTTGGTCAAAAAGTCAAGCCATTGCAGATAAAAACCTTTCTAACGTAAACTTTTGTAACAAAACGCCAAATTAGGCGTAAAAAAACGGGGGTCATCCCTAACAGAAACAATAGAGGGGCCAAACTTTGGGTGTCCCTACCTGGCCTCGGGAATTCCGAGGCCACCTTCTGCCTGGGGACCATTAAAAAAGTCAACCTAAGAACCGCCATAACCATTAAAGGGAGTTAAGAAAAATGACATCTTGGTTTGTCGAAGAATCGGACTATCAACAAACATCGGGCATAGAATTTGACCTGATGAGGAGCGGATATCTAAATATCCAACCCACAAACGCTAATGCTAGCGACGCGATATCCATGCCTTTTTTATGGTGGTGGCCGCGATACACTTATTATTCTTATTTCTCTTACTTTTGGTGGTGGGATGGCAACCAATTAGCGACGGGGGGAAATGTTGAAGAAGAACTAAATAACTTGCGCTTTGTCAAGTTTGAACTGGATGAAGACCAGGATGAGTTTTACTATTTGGTCGTTCCCCAAATAGGAACTAATCCCTTTATCGATTTAGATGGGATGTACCTAGAATTAGATACTTACGATCCTACCTACGAGGACGGATTATTTGCAGAAATTCTTAACAGCAACCATCAATTTATCGGTGTCGAAGATGCCGAGTTAGATATCGCTGACTTGTTGAATTGGGTAGAATTAGCTAACCAACAGCAAACTACAGCACAAGTAGATGTCTTACCTTTACAGTTGGCCGATGCGGAATCAGTTCCCGAACCATCTGCAGTTAGCGGCGTTTTGTTGCTGGGCGCGATTTTCTTGGCAGCGGTCGTCAAACGGAGTTTTTCTAATCTGTGACAGCGTCTCGCCCGATAAACTCTTACTTCAATCAATCGCAGGTTGGGTGGAGGTAACGAAACCCAACCCCCACCCCCACTACTCCTGCTTACTGATAAAATAAAACCGTGAAATCTTACGAACCCTTGCTGTATTGTCTCCTGCCCTCTTGGCTGACTTTAGCAACTTTGCCGGCGATCGCCCAAATTACCCCAGATGCCACTCTGCCCAATAACTCCATCGCCGTCCCCAACGGCAATACGATTAGAATAGATGGGGGCACCGCCGCCGGTAACAACCTCTTTCACAGTTTCGAGGAATTTTCCCTCCCTACTGGCGGAGAGGTCTTTTTTAATAACTCTCTAGAAATAAGGAATATATTTAGTCGAGTGACGGGCAGTTCCCCTTCTAATATAGATGGCATTCTGGGAGCTAACGGCGGGGCTAACCTCTTTTTGCTCAACCCCAACGGCATTATTTTCGGTCCCAATGCCAGATTAAATATCGGCGGTTCGTTTCTGGCAACTACCGCAGAAAGTTTTGTCTTTGCCGATGGCATCCAGTTTAGCGCGACCGACTCCCAACAGACGCCGACGCTCAGTATTAACGTCCCCATCGGCTTGCAGTTTGGCGCGAGGCCGGGAATTATTGCAGGGACGGGAGGCGGTCATAATTTAACCGCCGATCCCAATCCCGAACGAGGATTTCCGATCGCCCGTCGCCCTCACCCAGATCTAAGGGTAGGGACGGGTCAAACTCTGGCACTGGTTGGGGGGGACGTAACTTTAACGGGAGCTAATCTTACGGCAGAGTCGGGCAGGATCGAATTAGGCAGCGTCGGCCCTAACAGTCGCGTAGGTTTTAACCAGGCGGACTCGGGTTTAACTTTAAACTATGGCGGCGTTAATAATTTTGGGGATATTCAGTTGCGATCGCGCTCTTCCGTGGATGCTAGCGGTGAAGGTGGCGGCGAGATTCAGGTTCGGGGAGGGCGCATAAGCGTTACTGGAGACTCAGTAATTTTAGCTCTAACTGAAGGAGCGCTCCCCGGAGGGAATTTAACCGTCAGCGCTTCCGAGTCCTTAGAACTGATTGCCACTGGCATCGATAGTTTTACTCCCAGCAGCTTGAGAACGGAAACTCAAAATCTCGGTTCTGCTGGAGATTTGACCGTCACTACCGGTAGTTTAACCGTTCTCAACGGTGCCCAGATTTCTACTTCTTCTTTTAGTTCGGGTTCGGGGGGTGATTTATCGGTTAATGCTAGCGGCGATGTAGAAATATCGGGCACGACACAACAGGGCAGACCGAGTAGTTTAGCTGCTGCTACTATCGGTTTGGCTCCGGGTGGCAGCTTGAGTATAAATAGCGATCGCTTGACTCTCCAACAAGGAGCGCTGGTATCCACTTCTACTCTTCGTGGAAATCAACCCGGAGGAGAGGTGACTGTTAACACCAGAGAGTTGAGAATCTTGGAAGGATCGCAATTATCCACCGGTACTTTTGGCGCGGGAGACTCGGGGGATTTGTTTGTTAGGGCAACTGACAGAGCGAACGTAAGTGCTAGCAGCGGTTTATTTTCTACGGTAGAAAGCAGAAACCCGAACATTCCTGCCACAGGTAAAGGTGGAAATATAACCCTTGAAACCAGAGAGTTATTTCTGCAAAATGGCGGACAGATAAGCACTGCTACTTATGGTGTTGGGAATGCCGGCAATATCGTAGTTCGCGCTTCCGAATCTGTAGAAGCGATCGGAGCAGGTTTATTGAACCCAAGCGGTTTATCTTCTCAAGTAGATGTTGCCAGAACGCCACAAGGACAGATAATAGCACCTGCCACAGGTTCAGGAGGAAACATTGTCGTTGAAACCAGACAGTTACGATTATTGGATGGGGCGCAAATCTCGGCTGGTACATCTGGTAACGGACCTGGCGGAACGGTGACAGTCAACGCTGCGGAGTCCGTGGAAGTAAGAGGTAACGCCGCTTTTCCAGACCGAC
Organism: uncultured bacterium; assembly: GCA_964609515.1. Taxonomy (GTDB): domain Bacteria; phylum Cyanobacteriota; class Cyanobacteriia; order Cyanobacteriales; family Microcoleaceae; genus CALKCV01. Next base: position 5,654 of record CAZSTZ010000062.1, read on the forward strand.
CTCTAGCTCCCAGCGCTATTACTACTATCACTCTCGGGTCGCAGGATGCAGGGAGTTTAACTATTAATAGCGATCGCCTCATCGTTGCCGGCGGCGGACAGATAACCGCATCCACTCGCGGCCCCGGCAACGGCGGCACCGCCCAGATAAACGCCCAATCTTCCGTAGAAATAACCGGCATCGCCCCCAACAACCGCCCCAGTCGCGTCAGCGCCCGCACCGAAGGGCCCGGAAATGCGGGAAATTTGATAATCTCTACCCAACGTTTCACTGTCAGCGACGGCGGCGAAGCAAACGTCAGCAGCAGCATTTCCCCTAGCGGGAGTGTGGGGAGTGTGGGGAGTGTGGGGAGTGTGGGAACCCCATTAGGCGCTGCCGGCAACCTCAACATCAACGCCCCCGAAGTCCGCCTCGACACTGGCGGCACCCTCAACGCCAACACTGCTGCAGGGGAGCGGGGCAATATTAATATAGTCTCGGACGACATCCGCCTCCGTCGCGGCAGTCAAATTAGCACCAACGCCCAAACCGCGAGGGGAGGCAATATCGACATCGACACCGAAATCCTAACTGCCCTAGAAGATAGCGACATCACTGCCAACGCGATCGAAGGTCCGGGCGGTCAAGTCATTATTAATACTACTGGGATCTTCGGTACGGAATTTCGCGACGAGACTACCTCCCAAAGCGACATCACCGCCACCTCGGAACTCGGCCCCGACTTCAGCGGCATTGTCGATATCAATACTCCCGACATCGACCCCACCCAAGGATTAGTACAATTTGACGACGAAATCGTGGATATCGATCGCCTCATCGAAGAAAATCTCTGCGAAGAAGGCGAAGGCAGTCAGTTTACGATTGTCGGGCGCGGCGGTTTGCCGGCTAATCCCACCGGTACCCTTTCTCCTGGTAGTGTTTGGGAACCGGATCCCCCCCGGCCCCCCTTAACAAGGGGGGAGGAAGATTTTTATCCTCCCCGGCCCCCCTTAGTAAGGGGGGAGGAAGATTTTTATCCTCCCACACTTCCCACACTTCCCACGCTCCCCACACCCCTTGTAGAAGCTCAGGGGTTGATAGTTAACGCCGACGGTAAACTCGAACTGACGACGGAAGCAGATATAGTGACGCCTCGGGAACCTTGGTTCGTTCCTCCTGGATGTCGGAAGTTGTCGCGGGATGGAGGAGATGGGGCGTTTTTGGTTAGTTCTCGTTCTTCCATCGCGCTATTCGCTGCCAACAGCAACCCCGCGCCAACGGTAACAGTCGAAAAATTCCAAGTTACGGGCAGCGAAGTATTTAGCGAAAAGCAATTAAACGAGGCACTTCAAGAATTTATCGGTCGAGAAATAACCTTTGCCGAATTGGTGGCGGCGCGAAGTGCGATTACCGAACTTTATACAGAGAAAAATTACATTACCACCGGCGCCTACATCCCTCCCCAAGTCATCGACAATAACACGGTTGAAATTCGGGTAGTTGAGGGAGAAGTAACGGATATTAAAGTTTCCACCGACGGGAATTTTAACGAAAATTATCTCAAAAGTCGCTTGCAATTAGCTGCTGGTTCTCCTCTGAACCAAGATAGGTTATTAGAAGGGTTGCAATTGTTACAACTCAATCCTTTAATTAATGAAGTAAAAGCAGAATTATCCGAGGGAATTTCTCCGGGAACTAGCGTTCTGGAAGTAACAATAAAAGAGACTAACCCGTGGGATTTGGAGATTATTTCCGATAATGGGAAATCTCCAGGAGTGGGAACTTTTCAAAGGGGGGCAGAAATTAGTAATAGTAACTTTTTAGGTAGGGGCGATCGCCTAACTCTTGCCTACAACAATAGCGACGGCAGCAACAACATCGCCACCAGCTACGCCCTCCCCATAAATTCTCGCAACGGCACCATTCAATTATCCTACGAAAACCAGTCCAGCGAAATTATCGAACCGCCATTCGACCCGTTGGATATCGAAGCAGACTCGGAGATTTATCAACTGACTTTTCGCCAACCAATAGTTCTAAAACCCAACGCGGAGTTTGCTCTGGGATTAACTGCTTCTCGTCGGGAAAGTCAGACATCAATATTAGGAGAAAACTTCCCGTTATCCCGGGGGGCAAACAGTCGGGGAGAAACGAAACTTTCGACTCTTAGTTTTTTCCAAGATTGGGTTACGCGGGGAAACAATCGAATTTTTGCCGCCCGTTCGGATTTTAATTTTGGTGTGGATGCTTTCGATGCCACGGTTAATAATAGCGGTCCCGACAGTCGCTTTTTTTCTTGGCAAGGACAGGCTCAATTCGTGCAAAGATTAGATAATAATAATACTTTGCTTTTAATGCGAGGAAATATGCAGTTAACTCCCGACGAATTAGTAGGATTAGAACAGTTTGGTTTGGGAGGTTTGCAAAGCGTTCGGGGGTATCGCCAGGATGCCCGTTTGACGGATAATGGAGTATTAGGAACGGTGGAATTAAGACTTCCTATTAGTTGGGTTTCTAATAATAACCGACGGATTTCTTTAGTGCCTTTTGTGGATGGGGGAGTCGGTTGGAATAACGGCAATAATGACGCTCCCACTCCGAACGCTTTGGCATCGGTGGGGCTTGGTTTGCAAGCAAGTTTCGGTAAAGACTTGACAATGCGTTTCGATTATGCTATGCCTTTGGTGGAAATCGATTCGAGGGACCGGACGTGGCAGGAAAACGGGTTGTATTTTTCCGTGGAATTAAATCCTTTTTAAGAGCTTTTTTAAAGCCTTTAATTTTGGCTGTTTTGGCGTTCGGTTTAATTGTTAGTTTTGGGGAGAAATCCCCTTTATTAGCCAACCAATTTACCGCCCAAGAAACAGCAGCGGCGGCCTTAATAAGAGATGGCAAAATCTTGTTAGAAAAAGGGCAGCCAGAGTCAGCTTTGGAAATGTGGCAGGAAGCAGAAAAAATTTATCGAGAAATCGGTAATTATGAGGGCATAATTGGCAGCCAACTAAATCAAGGACTCGCTTTAGAAGCCATGGGTTTTACTAGAGATTCTTGCGATATTATTTTGGCTGCTTTTCCGGGGTTAAAAGCTAAGAAATGCGATGAGTTAAATGAGGATAATATTAAAGTAGTAATAGATGCCATTATTTCTAATCCAAGTCCTTTTAATTGGATGGGTTTGGAGAGTTTGGGGAATAGGTTGAGATTCCTGGGCAAGTTCAAAACATCCGAGCTGGTTTTAAATGGCAGTTTACCTATTGCTAACTCTCCAGAAGCAGAAAGTAAATTGTTATTAGCTTTAGGCAATACCAAGTTAAAGTTAAAAGAGCCAGATGATGCCTTAAATTATTACGAAACGGCGGCAAATATTGAGAATGCTTTATTAGAAACGCGGCTGCAAGCTCTACTAAATCAATTGATTGTATTAATAGAAGAAGAAGAGTGGGAAAAAGCCGAATTTTTGCTAGCAGAAATTCGCCTCTTGGCAGCCAGTTTACCAGTCAGCCAATTTTCCATAGCAGCTAAGGTAAATTTAGCTGGAAGTCTGTTAAATTTTGACGTTCTAAATTTAGCAGAACCTTTGAATTATTTAGAGCTAGCATTAGTCGAAGCTGAAACTATAGAAAATAGGCGTTTTAAATCTTTAGCTTTAGGAAAATTAGGCAATTTATACGAAGAAATCGGAGAAACAGAAATAGCTAAAAATTACACCAAAAAAGCTTTAAATTTAGCCCAATCAATTCAAGCCTCGGAACAAGCTTATCAGTGGCAGTGGCAGTGGGGGAGGTTGTTAGAAAAAGAAGGAGATTTAGAAGGAGCGATCGCCGCTTATAAGGCATCGGTTAATACTCTCCAAACCCTGCGAGGAAGTTTAACAATTCTCAACCGCGACCTCCAATTCGACTTTCGAGAACGAGTGGAACCAGTTTATCGGAAATTGGTAGAATTATTATTAGTAAATCCCGTGCCAGAAAATCTAATTTTAGCCAGGGATGCGATCGAATTATTACAGCTAGCAGAATTAGATAACTTTTTTCAGGAAGCTTGCGCGAGAGTTAATAACGTCAGCCTCGACAAAGTGGATGCCAATGCAGCAGTAATTTCGACAATTTTTCTGCCCAACCGTTCCCAACCAGAAAGTTTAGAAGTCATCTTATCCCTACCTAATAAAACTGTATTCCACTACAGCGCCCCTCCTCCATTAGAAGGATGGAGTTATAATGATTTTTTAGAGATGTTAACGACTAATTTCGGATACAAACCAAGGGGAAGCCTAAACCAAAACGATTTATCCAAACTTCAAGAAATGTATGAGTGGTTAATAGAACCTATCGAGGAAAATTTGACGGCAAATAACATCGAAACATTAGTATTTGTCTTAGATGGTTTGTTGCAAAACCTGCCAATGGCAGCCCTTCACGACGGCGAAAAATATTTAATAGAAAAATATGCTATTGCTGTAACGCCAGGTTTGCAGTTGTTGGCTTCAAGAAAGTTAGAAACCGAACAAATAAGAGTGCTAGCTGCGGGCAGATCTGAGTTTCAAAACGATGAGCTATTTTCTGAGTGGAACGACCTCGATAACGTCAAAGACGAACTCGCTAAAATTGCTGAAGTAGTACCGACCAAACAACTACTAAATCGGCAATTTACCGCCACCAACCTTACAGAGGAAATTAACTCCCTAACTTTTCCCTTCGTTCATATAGCCACTCATGCTAAATTTGATTCCACTGCCGAAAACACATTTATTATTGTGTGGGGCGAGAGGATCCAGATAGATCGCTTAGGTCAACTATTGCGCGTCAGCGACCCCACCAGACAAAAAGATATAGATTTATTGGTATTAAGTGCTTGCCAGACAGCCCAAGGTAACGAACGAACGGCTTTAGGAATGGCGGGGGCAGCTATTCGAGTGGGAGCTCGCAGCACTCTCGCATCTTTGTGGAACGTTAACGATCGCTCCACCGCCGAGCTCGCGGCTCAATTTTACCAAAAATTAGAAACCTCAGCGGATGCTAACAACCGGGTTAATAAAGCTGAGGCCCTGCGCCAAGCTCAAATAACGATGTTAAAAGGGCAATTTGGAGAAAAATTTCAAAACCCCCACTTTTGGGCACCATTTATCTTGGTCGGTCACTGGTTGTAGTTAGTTAATTGTGAATTGTTAATTGAGTTTCAGTGGGGCCAGAAACCAGGTTGGGAAAAAACCTGGTTTCGACCGCCAGAAACCCGGTTGGGAAAAAACCTGGTTTCGACCGCCAGAAACCCGGTTGGGAAAAAACCGGGTTTCGACCGCCAGAAACCAGGTTGGCAAAAAACCTGGTTTCTAGACTAGGGTAGCGAACAACTACCGCCAGCATCGCTTACCTTCCTTTGGAGGGGAGATGCCAGAAGGCTATGTTCCATTTCTTGATAAATATTGGCCAAGGTGCAATAAACTTCTAGGTTTGAAGTTTCCATCGCTACCAAGCTTTCTAAAGTAGCGATCGCGTCGAGAATTAGCCCTCGTTCGCTTAAAAACTTAGCTATTGCCAAATCTAGCTCCTCCCCCGGTGGTATTTGTTCTCGTAGCTGAGAGATTTCTGCTTGGATATTATCTGTCTGCTCTTCTGGAAGGAGCCCGAATGTTTCCTTTGCAGTTTTATCCCGAGTGGTGACTCTTAACAAATACTCTGCCCCAGGTTCGAGGGGCGGTCCGTCGTAAGTCGTCCACCAGCGATCGCCCGTTACCGAAGTTTCCCAGTTCAGGTTGTTAGGACCGGCTAGCTGTACGACGTACTCCTTAGCACCTTCTACCGGATACCAGCGCAGTGCCGGTTGGCTATCTAACAGCCATCTTCTGCCGCCCGGAGAAATGATGTAAGGAATAGTTCGGTCTGGAGGAGGATCGCGATAGCAGCCATTTTCGGAGTCGCATCGAGGTGCCGTGTCTGACTCCTCTTGAGAGATGATAAATTCTCGATCGCCCTCCAGCAAGCGAGGAGAATAGGGGCGATCGCTTTCCGTTTTAACTGCAGTTGCCCGGTGGTTGATACTCCAGCAAGACAAAAAGGCGATCGCTAATAACAATACCTTCGCCACTTTCTTGTAGGTTGGGTGGAGTGCAACGGAACCCAACGAAGGTGTTGGGTTCCACTTCGTTCCACCCAACCTACAAAGAACGCTCGCCACTTTCTTGTAGGTTGGGTGGAGTGCAACGGAACCCAACGAAGGTGTTGGGTTCCACTTCGTTCCACCCAACCTACAAAGAACGCTATTTTTATTTTGGCGAGGGTATTGTAACAAAGCATATATCCTGATTTTCATAGCTTATCTTCCTTTATTTGCAAACGTTTTTCTGCTTCTTGTTTCCATTCCACTTCCTCTCGATAATCGTCGGCAGTGTGTCGCTGGCAATACCCCCATGCTGTCAGCGCGTCTTTTTCCTTAGCTTCCAAAACCTGCGCTAACAAACAATGGGCCGGTCCTAATTTGGGTTCGAGGGCGATCGCCTGTCGCAAGTGTTCCTCAGCCTCACCATATTTTTCTTGTTTGAGCAACGCCAAACCCAAATTTTTTAACATATAAGAAAGTCCCAAATCGTCTTTTGCTATGCCCCTGCATTGCCATAACAGCTTTTCTGCTTCCTCATACTCCCCCTCTTCAATTTTATTATAGGCATAGTTATTGCAACCAGAAGGCTCTAATTTGTTTTTAGCATCCAGAAAAAAACTTTCTGCTAACCCCCGGTTCCCAAAAGCATAGTAAATGTATCCCAAATTGTTAGAAACTTTAGGATTATTAGGAGCCAACTTTAGAGCCAAATCAAGGTAAAAATAGGCACTTTCCAACTGATGAGAATTTATCGCTTCGGCAGCTTTTTTACTTAAAAATTCTGCCCCCACCGGACGCAAAATTGCCGAAGAAACACCCCCCACCAAACACAACGCTACAAACCGAATTTTATATGCAATTATCCAATCAAACAGGGAAGTAATAGCGCTCGTTGGTACTTGCAAACCTACCTTAACCCTGCCCGCTTTACTTATCTGCCCCTCATCCAAAGACTCCCCCAACAAACTCCGCCAACTCGGCATAAATTCCGCCGGGTTATGACAAATAGTCGGCAGCCAACTCGCACAAGCATATTTACCCTCCATTTCCCGCAACCTTTCCCTCGCTTCTCGCACCGCATCCGTCAAAGACTTTTCCTTTTTAGCAAAAGCTTTCAGAAAATATTCTAAAAACTTCTGAGCCACTTTATCTGGCACTTTTTCCCGCATTACCACCGTCGCCGGAATCTGTAAATTTGCCAACTCCCTCGCCAAACCCAAACCATCGCAGGAATTAAAAAACGCCAGTTTTAAACCTCTTTCTATAGCATTATTCAGAGCGTATTTTAACTCATTAATTGTTAAACTTTCGCTCTCGTTTATCTGAAATTTTCCCCTAAAGTTTTCATCTTCGCTAGAACTGTGACCGGCAAAAAAGAGGAGATCCCATTCCTGTTCCCAAAGTTCGCCGCTGAGTTTTTCTTTAGTGGGATGGATGAGAGTATGAATGTAGGCAGAAGGTAATTCTTCTTGTAAAAGCCTTAAATCTTTATCCGTATCGATGCCCGAGCTATCTCCTAAAATTACCAAAATTCTTACTTTTTTTTTCTTTTTGGTAATAGGAATAGTTGCCGCTTTCTCGTACTCGGAAGCACTAATACTAACCTCAAATTTGTTTTCTTCTACCAAATCCCACAAATGCCAAGGAAGCCGCCACAAAGCAACATTATCAGTTTGAATAACTAACTTGATTTTGTCTTCGCCTTGGCCGTTACCCTGTAAGTTAGCGACCAATTTATCCCGAATAGTTCTAAATTTGCTCTCCCCAGAATTAAGCCAGTCGTTAATACTAGATTCAAGCTCGCTAGCAGACTCCATTATTGAAAAATTAGTTACTTGTTGTTTGGGAGCTTTTAAAGCTCTTACCGAATCCCTAATTCCCCGATTATTTCGATAGCTTAATTGCCAGTTTTCGTACTTTTTAGGCAATAGAGAATAGGGAGGCAACCACCCATTTATTTCCGCACTATTTAGTTCTCCATTTTTAGCAATGCGGAGAACTATCCTAAACCCCGTTTCAAAATCACCATCAACAATTTTTAAAGTAACTAACTTACTCATGGCACTCCCTGGAAGTCGAACTTCATTAAAGAACAAACAAACAAACATCAAAGAACAAATTGTTTATTAAAACAAGCTTCTCCTAACGTTAATTGCACCGCGAAACTATCGCCGCGATCGCCGCTTAATTCTAACTTAATCCAATTATCGGCTTTTCTCGATTCTGCTTCTAAAAAAACGTTACCGCTGTCGTCGAGTACCTCCATTTTTAAATTAGACGGCAGATAGCTTTGCTGGCTTGGATAAACCTGCAAGTGGACGTTAGTCCCCTCCCGGCCTTCGGGTACGAGGGTAACAGCCAAGGCCACCTGGCTTTCCTCAAGCTGCATTCCCAAGTTTATCATCTTAACCCGCCTGACGCCAGCCAAAGGATGATTGGGTTCTAGTTGGCCGATAGTTATGGCAATGTGGCGGCGCATTTCTTCCTCTTGGGAGTTCTCTAACATCTCGCCGAGAAAGGCGATCGCCTCCGAATTACCGTAACCTATTTGGCCTAGTAGCTGCAATGCGGGCAACCTCGTTTCTGGTTCCTTCCTGGTTCGCAATAAATCGATTAATGCGGGTACTGCAGTCGGTACGCTAATATTATTATCCCTAAAATTGCTACCTGCAAAACTGTAAGTAAAGAATGGCTCTTGCCCGCTAACAGTCCTTAATATTTCTTCGACCGTCTGCCATCCCTCCTCGGCAAAATTAGATAACCATTGCCCCACTTGTTCTGATAATTTGTTAGTCGTTTCCACTTGAATTTCTCCCCTCGCTTTTGCCAATCTTTTTTCGTATAGCTGCTGCCGCCAGTCGTCGTTAATTAACAACCCGCCCCACTCCTCAAAATTAACTTTTGTTCGAGGATAATCGATAGAGCGATCGCTCAATTCTTCTAACAGAATTTCTGCCCGATTTGGTGTCAATGCCACCCAAGGTTTTACCGCCCCTTTTCTGTTGCGAACAAACTGCCGCGCCATTAACATCATATCGATGTCTTCTATTAACTCTTCAGTGGGGATAAAATAACTTCTTTCTTTCTCGTTATATTGCCCCCTTTTTTTCAATTCTCGATGAGTAATATAGCCGCAGATTTCCATGCCGCTTTCTTCCTCATCTAAATTTACTTTCGCCGCTACATAATAATCTGCCGCAAAAATATCGACCCACTCCCGAGGAATAGAAAAAGTTTCTAACTCTTCGGTTTCTACTCCAATTAATAGGATTCTGGTATCTTCCCATTGAATGGCCGCCCCTTCTAATACTTCCCAAAAACTAGGTAAGTCTGCTTCTGCCGGCCAGGGTTCCAGTTGTTCTTCCGAGTCTTCGACAAATTCCTTCAACCAATCTAAAAAGGTCTCCAAACAGAGGCGATGGCGGTAAGCATTCCAACTCGCTATATTGTTAGAATAGCCTTCGCTTTCCTGCCTCGCTTTCTCCTCAGCTTCCGAGGAGAACATCAAGTAAAGTTTTTCGTTTTCTTCCATCTGCTGTTGTGGTAATGCTAACATTTTCAACTCCCAAATAGTTATCGTTTTTAGTTTTTGTTTGTTAAACGGCGATCGCTAATTGGGCATCATCTATTGTACACCCTTTTTAGCCTTCGCAAACCCCCAGTTTTTCGACAAACTCTCGGACTAATTCTTTGATTTTTTTGTCCAACTTTTCTGGCAAAATTTCTGATTTAATAGATATCTGAAAAGAGCGATCGCACCAACCCTCTAACTCTTTCCTCACCAAGCTATCTATCGTCGTAGTTACCCCAGCTTGTTTCAAATGTTGTGCTTTCGGCATAACCGCTAGGGTAAATACTCGTTCTTGCAAGCAATACTTTAAGACCTCATTAACCTCATTTTTCCACTTCTCTATTTTCTTTTCTATCGGCTCTTCTTCGTCGTTCCAACCCTCACCTAAAGTCTCCTTAATTTCCCCTTCAAATTCTCTAAATACTTGCAATTGGAGCTTAATAACAAAGGTTTTAATATTGCGAGAAATTGTTGCTTGACTTATAGGTATTTTGTTGCGTTTAAAGACCTCGGCAGCCCCACTTTGTCTCAACATTAACCCGTAAGTTAGCACTAAAAAAATCCACAATTTAAAATTACCTTTACCCTTTTTAGTCTGGCTATCCTCTGCCACACTTTTCTCTAGTTTTTCTAACTCCGAGTCGAACCAAACTAAAACTCGCTCTTGTTGTTTTTTGGAAAAACACATTTCCTTTTTCAACTTTTCTCTTATAGCTAGAGCTTGTTTGACTTTTACCTGCCGAGAAAAGTAGGGATTTTCTTCTTGAATATCTCCCGTTAAAGAAGCATCCAAAGAAAAGGATTTAATGCGAGTTGCCCTGCCAATTTTTTTATCCCTCCAATTGCTAAGATTGTAAAAAATTACTTTTTTAACGTACTCTTTGGCACTCAGGTCAGGTTTAAAACTTTTCAAATCTTTTTCGGCATTTTTGAGACAGTCAAAAGTTGCCGTTGCCCTGTCAAAAAGTTCCTGCCATTCCCAAATTATCTCGGCACCAGAAAAGTTAGTTATTTGCAACTTGCCCCAAAATTTTCTAGTCTCCCAATAACAAGTTTCCTGATAATAACACTTCAGATGTGCTAGGGCAGTTTGTCTTTTTGGTAACGAGCTAGATGGTTTTTTTGCTATTAACAAAAAATTGCTCAAGCAGTCTAATTCTTTCATCTGGGAGGCATCGGACTCCAGCAGTTGTTTCCAGTTGCTCTCTAACCGAGAATCGCAAACCCATTCTGCTACGTTCAAATTGCCCTTTTCGGTAAACATCAGCAGAGTTGTAAATTTTTCTCTCACTGTGGTTCGCTTTTTGGGTCGGGATGGGATTTCCCGATAGCTTTTTGATTGTTCCATCTTGTCTTTTTCCTTGGGAGATTTGAGTTAACCTAAGTTGACTTATGTACCCAACCGGGTACTTTTCTTTATTTAACATGGTTGTCTGCCTCTTGTATAGACACTTCTATGAATACTTTTAGGAAAGCTCCTAAATTTTATGCAATCCCACCCAACTGCCCCATTGAGAAGAACCGATATGGCCCATCGAAAAAAAAGGCTCTAAACCCCGCTATTATTTCTATTAGGGAGGACCCCCGTTTTTTTACGCCAAATTTGGGGTTTTGTAATAAAACTTTACATTTCCGTGAAAAACGGGCCATTTTTGCAAAAATGGCCCGAAAAAACTCCTTGTAGGTTGGGTGGAACGCAGTGGAACCCAACAAAGAAGACAAGGGAGAGATGGGAGACAAGGGAGAGATGGGAGACAAGGGAGAGGGGGGAGACAAGGGAGAGATGGGAGACAAGGGA
>CAZSTZ010000062.1:17194-26834 GCA_964609515.1 uncultured bacterium
CTTGTCCACCGTGTCCCCAATCTTAACGGGAAGCGGCCTGGGCCTCGGTTAACTTTTCCTCTTCTCGCCGCTTTCGCCATCGGGAGAGAGGAGAGGCCAAACTTATGGCTCTTTCCAAAAACCAAGGGGCCAATCTCTGACACCATACCGCCAGATGACTTTGCCAACCAACAATAATTTCTGGGGAGTCTTTGCGCAAACCTACTATTAAAGCTTTCGCCACTTCCTCCGGCGTCATCGGCACCACCCACCGAAATAATTGCAACTGGCGCGTCATATCGGTATCGGTTAAAGTCGGCAGCAAGGCCGAGACTTTAATATTATAGGGTGCGAGTTCGCTCCGCAAAGCTTGGGTAAAACCTAAAATGGCGAACTTAGTTGCCGAATAGGTTGACATGGTGGGGGCCGCGACTTTCCCCATCAAACTAGAAACGTTGACGATCGCCCCCTGCCTGCGAGCTGCCATCCGTTTCGCGATCGCCCGCGTCATCGCATACATCCCCATGAGATTTAACGAAAGTTCCTCCCGCACTTTTGGCAGTTGCGACTGCAAAAACGGCGTTTGATGCGCCACCCCCGCGCAGTTGATTAACAGATCTATCGGTCCGCGATCGCGCCAAACTTGCGCCACCGCAATATTTACCTCCTCCGGTTGAGTGAGATCTATTGCCAGTTTCACTGCTTGGCTGCCCAAAGCTTCTACTTCTGCGGCCGCTTCCGCCAACCGCTGGCGATCGCGTGCCACTAACAAGATAGTTTTCGCTCCCCCTTTAGCTAATTCTAGAGCGATCGCCCGTCCGATACCGCGAGACGCACCGGTGACAAGAGCAGTTTTTCCTTGTAAGTTCATAGTATTTATCTCCTTAATTTGAGTTTTCATTTTTTGTTAGTTAACCGAAGCAGAGGAATTAACTGTTATTAAACAGGGCTATAAGTTCGGCTTAACTGTTAGCAAACGAACATTTTTTAATGCTGAAATTGATGTTAATTTGGTATTCAATTCGTCAATTAGCTATTCCGAAACATTGTCAAAAAAATCTTTACATCCTATTTTTTTCCAGATAAAGCCCTTGTAGCAGCTATTTTTAATGCCGCCACTTTCTTGACAATTGCTAATTTATGGAAACTGGAGCTTTTTTTTACACGCTACCCGCCCCAGACAACCAACCAATATTTTTGAGGACGAAAGCTTGTAACTTGAGAAACCCGGTTTTTTGAACAAACCGGGTTTCTTGACCGGCGGCTAAACTCGACGCTAGACCTACGTTTAGCATAAAAGGTTCCTTTCTCCTAGATACAAACATTTATAGGCCCTTACAATCGCACTATAGCAATTAAAGTTCTCAACCCGCAACACTTTTTAATAAAACTTCTGTTACATTTCTTAACAATAGCCTGAAATCCTATGCCAGCTTTGGTTGTAGCTCTTGGAACCGATGGGGATCGCTCCCGTCCATCCTGAATATTACGGAGATGCTTCTTTTGGTAACTAACTATAGGCAGCAACAAAGGGCGATCGCAATCCCAGAAACCGATCCCCGCCTTACACAGAAACCCGGTTTTTCGGAAAAACCGGGTTTCTTAATTTCGGTGGGAAAGAGCGATCGCTCCACAGGCATAAGTAATGATACCCAAGAAAAATTAGAGAAAAATTGCAAATGGTGGTTTAATAGAGACCTCATTAATCAAAAAAACCACAATCAAAAAAACAACTTGACCACGAACGAAGACCCACGCAAAGCCTACTGGCGAGCAAATAGGACTCTCATCGGCATCCTCTTGGCAGTCTGGGCCCTAGTTTCCCTCGTCTTTAGCATCCTCCTAGTCCAACCCCTGAACGCCATTACCTTCTTTGGCGTCCCTTTCGGCTTTTGGATGGCCCAGCAAGGGTCCATCTACGTTTTCGTCGCCTTAATCTTCATCTATGCAATCCAGATGGACACCAAAGGGGTTTGAGTCGCGGGCCAAGGCATCCCCTTCCTAGCCAACGGTGCCGCCGCCACCGCCGACTGGATGTCCGCCGCTTGCTTTATTTCAATGGCGGGGTTAAGTACCTGCGCAAAATTAATTAGATGCCGAATAGCTGATGATGTCTGTTCTGCGGGGCAAATCCATAATTAAATAGGGCTTGCTGAAAAACCGTAAAAGCTGACAAAATTGGTAATAGGTAATAGGTAATATAGCATTTTCCCTATCGGTTAGGTACAAAAAAAACGCTAACCCTCCAACACAGACAATGTTTGTTTTTTTCACTACTACCCTAAATATTTTTATCTATCGCTACTTAACTTCCTTTCTCTTCTGGGTAACAATGGTTCCATTTTTTCGTCATCTTGGAAGAGATGAAAGGCATCACCTGAACTCAGGTGGCGCAATATTGCGTGTTAATTGTGGCTTATATCATTCCGGCAGTAGCGATCGCCGATATAGTAACGGGGTTGTTGTTTACCACGGTTTACATTATCGGTGTCAAGTTTTTGGGAATGCCGACTTGGTTTTTCGGAGTTTCCGCCGAAGGCATCGGCACTTTAGGGATGGTGTTAAATTTCATCGTCACCGTGGTAGTGTCCCGGTAGTGTCCCGTTTGACTCCTGCGCCACCTGTAGAGATAATGGAGATGGTGGAAAATGCGCTTGTAAGTAGGACCCTGCAAAATTGCGTCAAGTTTTAGACTTAGGCAATGGTTAATTGATAATTAATAATTCTTATATAGCATTTCCCGTATCGGTGAGGTACAAAAATCGCGAAGCGTTGCGAGTGAAACGAAGCAATCTCGCTTTTTGGTAATAGGGAACGCGGTAATGGGTAATAGGAATGCCATTCTTTACCCGAAAAAAATATCATTCTTTATTTTTGCTGCATATTCGATGCTCCCCATTACCCATTACCCATTACCCATTACCCATTACCCATTACCCATTACCCATTACCTCAATAAAAAATGTACCCTTTCCTTCTCTTCTGGGGAAACGCTATAGCATTTCCCCAGAAGGAAGAGATGAGGTACATTTTTGATTTTCGGGAATGGGGAATGGGGAAACTTTTTGGTGATTTTCAAAGGTGACTTGCGGGAGCATCGAATCTTTGTAAAAATACTCTCCCTTCGGGGGAAACGAGAACCTTTTGCCATTCCCAATTCCCAATTCGGAAGTCCCCAGAAGGAAGAGAGAGAGCGGTCTATTCTTGCAAAAAGACTCAAAATTGAGATACACCCTGACTTGCTCCCTTAACATTTCTCAACCAATCATACCAATCATTTAATCCTTCGCCAGTAGTAGCCGAGAGCTGAAATATCTGGATATCGGGATTAACCATCCGGGCATATTCAATACAGCGATCGATATCAAATTCAACGTAAGGAAGCAGGTCGATTTTAGTAATTATCATCACCTGACTGGCGCGGAACATATGAGGATATTTAATCGGTTTATCCTCTCCTTCCGTCACGGACAAAATCGCTACTTTTGCCCGTTCGCCCAAGTCGAATAAAGCAGGACAAACTAGATTTCCTACATTTTCGATCGCCACTATCGAATTTAGCGGCGGGTCTAATTCCGTATATCCCCTTTCCACCATTGCCGCTTCCAAATGGCAGCCGGTACCGGTATTAATTTGTACTACTTTACAACCGGTTTCTCGAATTTTATTAGCGTCGTTGACAGTTTCTTGGTCTCCTTCAATAACGCTAATAGCTAACTCCGATTTTAAATCGTTAATAGTGCGGACTAGCAAAGTAGTTTTGCCTGCCCCTGGAGAACTAACCAAATTAAGAGCGAGAATATTACGACCTTTAAACCAGCCTCTATTTTGAGCGGCAATTAAATCGTTTTTGCCCAGAATTTCCCTTTCTAAAGCAACAGTTCTGTTATGTATTTGAGCGTGAAGATTAGAAGCATCTTCCACCGGATGATTATGAGTAATAACCCTGCCATCTTGATGATGGTGGCGATGTTCTTCGCCAGTGGAACCTTCGTGAGTGTGACTGGCAGTATGAGAATGAGTAATAACCCTACCGTCGGGCAGGGTGTGGGTGTGGGTATGGGAATGGTTGCGATCGCTGCCAGTCTCGACTAGAGTAGTTTCCCCAGTCTGAGGGTTAGTTACCGTAGTTTGGGCATCGTCAGAACAACCGCAGGTTACGCACATATTTCTTCGACCTCCATTTCCTTAATTTTGAGCTCTTGACCTTTGATTATATCCAATTTGGCCGCTCCGCAGGAATTACATAAGCCGAAAGGCTCCTTTAGGGGAACCTCGGCGCCGCATTGGCGGCATTTCCCCAGGCCGGGAATGGGGATAATTTCCAAGGTTGCCCCTTCTAAAACAGTTCCTCTGCTGCAAATATCAAAGCAAAATTGGATGGCCTCTGGCATAATTGCCGAAAGTTGGCCTATTTCTAATCTCAATCGTTTAACCTTTGAGTGCTTGGCGTGTTCTGCCACCATTGCCACAATATTTTCAGTTATTCCTAATTCGTGCATGGTTAATTTCCTTTTTTTCTTTTTTCTTTTTTATCTTTCATTATAAGAAGGTTAACTCTTGGTTGTTGTATGTCAAAGGTATGAAATTGGGAATTGGGAATTGGGAATAACCCAGTTAGCAATTAACAATTAACAATTAGCATTTAGTGGCCAGACCACCAAGGGAGCGCAGAATGCTACTTTTAAAAAAAGCTGATAATTTGACTACCAAAAAATCGCAGAAGACGATAAGATTTGCAACAAAATATTTAGTTGGGAAAATCAATCAAGTCAAGCCGTAAAAGGCCAACGGCTTTATCTCCTCAGACAAGACAGCCCCGGGGCGCTTAGGGACTTGTTAAAAAATAAACTACCAGTCTCTTGTAGGTTGGTTGAAGTGAAATGGAACCCAACACCGATATCTTATTAAATTACAAGTCTCTTACCAAGAAATTATGGTAGATCGGTCCGGTAAAATGGTATCGGCCATTTTGCGGGGACAATTTGCGAAAAGCAAGGCCCATAGCAGCCGAAGCTAGAATTGGGCCATCGCTATTTTCCTTGTTGCTATAATGGCCAGGGATAATTCGGAGGCGGGCAAGTTAAGTAAAATTACTGATGTCAATGGCCGGGTAAAATAGAAAAAACAAACCTGGTTTCGGTTAAATTCGGGGTTGCTAACCCAGGTCAAAATTAGAGAAAGCTGGCTTGCTAAATATAAGGAGCGATAAGATTTTTTATGCTAGAAAATAATTTAGAAACGATAAATTTTATTCCCTACGGACATTGCTACCTGTGGAAGCAGAAATTAGTCTGGCTGCACCTTAGCTCGGATGCTCTAATTGGTTTGGCATATTTCTCAATTCCGATTCTGTTAATTTACTTCGTTCGTCAGAAAAAAGATTTGACTTTCGGCCCGATAATTCTCTTATTTGGGGCCTTTATTATTTCCTGCGGTCTCACCCATATAATGAATATATGGACGATTTGGCATCCCGATTATTGGCTGGCGGGTAGCCTGAAAGCTTTGTGTGCGGGCATCTCGATGTACGCGGTCGTTGCCCTAGTATCGTTTCTGCCTGAAGCTTTGGCTTTTAAAAATCCCAAGGAACTAGAAGCTATCAACCAAAAGCTCGAACAGGAAATAGGCGATCGCCTACAAATAGAAGAAGCCCTGCTAAGATCGGAAACGCGCTATCGCTCTCTAGTAGAAGCCACCAGCCAAACCTTATGGAGCGCTAACTCCCAAGGAGAATTAATTCCTCCTCTCCCCTTATGGAGTGCTTTTACAGGGCAGACGGAAGAAGAGCTTAAAGGATGGAATTGGCTCGATGCAGTCCATCCCGACGATCGCCCCCATACAATAGAGGTGTGGTCGAAGGCAGTAGCAAATCGCAGTCTCTACGAAGTAGAATATCGGTTGCGTCGGTACGACGGCGAGTATAGAAATACCATCGCCAGAGGAGTGCCAATATTAGAAGCAGACGGCAGCGTTCGCGAGTGGATAGGAACTAACACGGATATCACTGAGAAGAAAGAAGCAGAAAAGGCATTGCGCGAAAGCGAGCAAAGATATCAAACCATAGCTAGGGTGTCGCCGGTGGGCATCTTCCAAACAGATGCGGCGGGCAATAATACTTATCTCAACAATCGCGCTTGCGAAATTACGGGATTGACGGCGGAGGAAGCGCGGGGACAGGGTTGGAGTAAAACCGTACACCCGGAAGACCGCGATCGCGTGACCCGAGAATGGCAGCAAGCGATACGAGAAAACCGAATGTTTAAATCCGAGTATCGCTGGCTGCGTCCCGATGGAACTTGCAGTTGGGTGCTATGTCAGTCGGTGGCTTTGCGGGATGAGGATGGGGAAGTAACCGCATATCTCGGAACCCTCTCGGACATAACCGAGCGCGTCCAAGTAGAAACCGAACTGCGCCAGTATAAAGAAAATCTAGAACGGTTAGTAGAAGAGCGGACCGCCGAACTGGGGCAAGCTTACGCCCAACTCCAGGCAACAGAAGAAACATCTCGTAAAAACGAAGCTCGCTATCGGGCGATCGTCGAGGACCAAACGGAATTAATCTGTCGCTTTAAACCCGATGGCACTCTAACTTTCGTCAATCCCGCCTACTGCCGCTACTTTAAGAAGAAAGATTCGGAGTTAGTCGGTAAAAGCTTTATGCCAGTAATTCCCGAAGAAGATTGGGCGGCAGCAGAAACAGTTTTAGCTAACCTGAGTCCAGAAAATCCGGTAGTTAGTCTCGAACACCGAGTCATCATGCCCGATGGGGACGTGCGCTGGCAGCAATGGACCGACCGAGTGGTTTACGATGGGGAAGGTAAAGCGATGGAAATGCAGGCAGTGGGACGGGATATCAGCGATCGCAAACAAGCCGAAGAAGAGTTGAAAGCTTACGCGGCCAAACTGGAAATCAGCAACCGGGAACTACAGGACTTTGCCTACGTCGCCAGTCACGACTTGCAAGAACCCCTGCGGAAAATACAGGCTTTCGGCGATCGCCTCAATAGCAAATACGGCGATGTCTTAACCGACAAAGGCCGCGATTATCTGGCGCGGATGCAAAACGCCGCCGCCAGAATGCAAACCCTCATCGAAGATTTGCTCTCTTTCTCCCGGGTAACGACCAAAGCGCAACCATTAGCCCCGGTTAATCTCAAGGAAATAGCAGCAGGGGTAGTATCCGATCTGGAAGTGCGTATCGAAGAAACCGGTGCCACGGTGGAAATTGGCAACTTACCAACTGTGGATGCCGATGCTTTGCAAATGCGACAGCTATTCCAGAACCTGATCGGCAACGCTTTGAAGTTCCACAAAAAAGACGTTCCCCCCGTGGTAAAATTGGAAGCTGCCAGAGAAGGCAAGATGTACGAAATAAAGGTAATTGACAACGGCATCGGTTTTGAGGAAAAATATAGCGATCGTATCTTTACTATTTTCCAGCGATTGCACGGACGCAGCGCCTACGAAGGTACCGGTATCGGTTTGGCAGTCTGTCGCAAAATCGTCGAACGCCACGGCGGCAATATTACCGCCCGAAGCACCCCCGGCGAAGGGGCAACTTTTATTTTGACCCTGCCAGTGAAGCAAAATCGCCCTTTGGGGAATGGGGAATAGGGAATTGGGAATGGGGAATTGGGAATTGGGAAGATTATTAAAATCGCTCTTCGCGATTACTACAAACTGATTTATTGAAGGAGGAAAATTGATGGCAACAAGAGGAGAACCTATTACGATTTTAGTAGCAGATGATGACCCGGACGATCGCTTGATGATGGAGGAAGCTTTAGAAGAAAGCCGCCTGGCCAACGACCTCCATTTCGTCGAAGATGGGGAGGAATTGATGGACTATTTGTACCATCGCGGTAAGTACAAAGATCGGGAAGATTCGCCCCGGCCAAAACTGCTTTTGCTAGACTTAAATATGCCCAAAAAAGATGGTAGGGAAGCCCTTAAAGAAATTAAAGCAGACCCAAATTTGCGACAAATTCCCATAGTGGTATTAACTACATCGAAAGCCGAAGAAGATATCTATCGCAGCTACGATTTAGGAGTTAATTCCTTTATTACTAAACCCGTGACTTTTGATTCTTTAGTAGAATTGATGAAAAACTTGGGTAAGTATTGGTTTGAAATTGTCATCTTGCCAGAAGAAACAAATTAGGAAATGGGGAATTGGAAATGATAATTAGAGGATAGGTCTAGAAACCAGGTTTTGCCGAAATTACCTGGTTTCTGAGAATGCCCACTTTTAACATTGTTAATTGATATAAGGAGATAAACATGGAAAAAGAGTTAATTAAAATTTTATTAGTCGATGACGACGAAGATGATTATATTATTACCAGCGATTTACTCGAAGAAATTCGAGGTTGGCAGGTAGAAATAGATTGGGCGGATAATTACGATGAAGCCCTAGAAATAATCTTGCAACAAAAACATGATGTCTATTTGTTAGACTACCGTCTGGGAGAACATAACGGACTCGAATTGTTAACAAAAGCTATTGAAAAAGGTTGCAAAGCACCCATGATTTTGCTCACCGGTCAAGACGATCGCGAAATAGACATTCAAGCCATGAATGCGGGGGCAGCAGATTATTTAGTAAAAAGTTCTATAGACACTCTTTTGTTGGAACGTTCCATTCGATATTCTCTAGCAGCCAGCGCCCACCAGGTAGAACTAGCAAAAGCAAATGCAGAACTAGAAATTAGAGTCGAAAAGCGCACGTCAGAATTAAAAGAAGCTTACGATCGCTTAACAGAAAAAGCCAACCAATTAGAAAATACCATTAAAGAGTTGCAGCAAACTCAAGCCCAACTAATTCAAACGGAAAAAATGTCCGGCCTCGGTCAATTAGTAGCCGGCGTTGCCCATGAAATTAACAACCCCGTTAGCTTTCTCTACGGCAATATTCCTCATGCAAAAGAGTACGTTCGAGACTTATTAGAACTACTAGAACTTTACAAAGAAAGTTACCCGGAACCTTTGCCAGAAATTGAAGAAAAAACAGAAGAAATTGAAGTAGAATTTATAGCAGAAGACTTGCCGAGATTGCTAGATTCGATGAGAGTGGGAGCAGATAGAATCCGCGAAATCGTACATTCTTTGCGCAATTTCTCTCGATTAGATGAAGCCGAAATGAAGCCGGTGGATATCCACGAAGGAATTAATAATAGTCTGATGATTTTGCATAGCAGGTTAAGAGCAAAAACGGGGCATCCAGAGATTAAAGTCAACAAGGAATATGGTTCCTTACCCGAGGTAATTTGCTATCCTGGAAAGTTAAATCAAGTGTTTATGAATTTAGTAGTAAATGCCATCGATGCTTTAGAAGCGATCGGGGCAGAAGCAGTAGAACAAAACGGTCATTCCTGCTGCCAACCCAGAGTTCCTACGATTACAATTAAAACGGAAATCATCGATAAAAAACCCGTTATTAATGGGGTTAATTCTGAGGAAAATATAACTTCTATTCCTCATGTTTCAATTCGCATTGCTGACAACGGCCCCGGCATACCGGAGGAGATTCGCACTAAAATCTTCGATCCGTTTTTTACTACCAAAGCACCGGGTAAAGGTACTGGGTTAGGACTTTCTATTTGCTATCAAATTATCGAAAAACACGGCGGTACGATAGAAATTAATTCGAGGGTATGTG
>CAZSTZ010000062.1:26934-29492 GCA_964609515.1 uncultured bacterium
AATGTTTAACTCTTTAATCATAAATATAGGTGTCTTTCTCATAGCCACCTTCACCATTGCCATCGTCGGTACCAAAATGACCAAAACAGCCGATCGCCTGGCAGATCGAACCGGTTTGGGCGAAGCCGTCGTGGGGGCATTATTTCTAGGTGGGAGTACCTCTTTACCCGGTATCGTCACCTCCGTAAGCGCTGCCTGGACGGGCCATCCGCAACTGGCGATCGCCAACGCTATCGGCGGTATTTCGGTTCAAACTGCCTTTCTGGCAGTTGCCGATATCGTCTATCCCCGGGCAAACCTAGAACACGCCGCCGCTTCCGCTGCCAACTTACTCCAGGGAACCCTCCTAGTCAGCCTCTTGGCAATACCCGTACTAGCAATGACCAGCCCCGAAGTGAGTCTGTTTGCCGTTCATCCGGCCTCCATAGCCCTAATAGCCACCTATATATTTGGCTTGCGTTTGGCGAACAAAGCCAAAACTACTCCTATGTGGAAACCCCAGCAGACTTCCGACACCCTCATCGACTCTCCCGAAGAGTCCGCCACCAAAGCCAGTTTAACTAGAATTTGGCTGCGTTTTTTCCTGCTAGCAATTACCATCGGGGTAGCCGGTTATGTAGTATCGCGATCGGGAGTAGCGATCGCCGAGCAAACCGGCCTTACCGAAACCGTAGTGGGAGCTTTATTTACCGCCGTCTCAACTTCCCTGCCAGAGTTGGTAACTTCAATAGCAGCAGTCAGACAAGGTGCCCTCACTCTAGCGGTGGGAGGTATTATCGGCGGCAATAGCTTCGACGTTTTGTTTGTAGCATTTTCCGATATTGCCTATCGGGGCGGTTCCATCTATCACGCCCTCACAGACTCTCATCTATTCTCAGTTTCCTTAACCATTTTGATGACTGGCATTTTAGTCATGGGTTTGTTGCGCCGAGAAAAACACGGGGTGGGAAATATTGGTTTTGAGAGTTTTCTGGTCTTGCTTCTATATGTTGGCGGAGTTTTAATGTTATTCGTTCGTTAAGAAAACACCTTAAGAACTCCCACCAACAGCACCACCAAATAAACCCCATAAATGCCGTTGAGAGCCAAGACTTCCTTTAAACTAAAACTATATTTTGGCAATCCCAAACGGATAAAAAGGGCGTAAACTATCGCCAAAGCGGCCACAAAAAATAGATTCACCGAATACAAAACCAAATTTTCTATCGGCACCGTTACCAAAGCCAAAGGAAAAAATGCCAGAGTCATCGTGGCAGTATTATCGGCAATAACGCTGGTAGTGGCGGCGGTAAACTGTCCGCTTCTAGCTACGCTCCAAGTAGCAAATACTTCCGGTACGATGCTCAAAGTTGAAGTAATAAACAAACCCCCCACTAACTCCGAAATTCCCAATATTGAAACAATATTTTCGGTGGCGGTAACGGTAAAGTAAGCACCAACCATTAAAGCTGCTATCCCCAAGAGGGCAAAAATGCTTTCTTTGCGATTCCATTTCACTACTTGACCTTTTCCTCGCTTGCGAATAATTGCGTGGGCGGCGTAGGCAACATAAGCTGTCAGCATTATCCAACCGTCAATTGGTTGGAGCCCGCGCCAGGGGGCGGGGATGGTGAGCAATGCTGCTAGGGCTACCACCATAATATAAGGAACGGCTTGAACGGTTAAAGCTTCCGACTTGACTCGCAAAGCTTCGGGGTTTTGCGGCAGGCGGAGAGAAGGTTTTTTTTGGGCGGCAAAGTAGGCGACGGTAACGATGGCGGGAACGGAAATGATATTAGAACCGAGCAAGTTCCCCAGTCCGATATCGGAAAAACCCTGGACCGCGCTGGCAGTATTAGTACCTATTTCGGGACTGGCAGTGGCAAGGGCGACAAATGCCGCCCCGGCAGCTTCGGTAAGCCCCCACTGGCGGCGCAGTTTTTCTAGAGGTTCGGCTATTTGGTCCGAGCCCCAATGGGCTGCCCCTACAGATATCAGCAATACTATTAGCCAAGAAAATAAGTTCATAATTTGGTAATGGGTAATTGGTTGCTAATGGGACAATAGTGGTTGAAGAATGATATACTGAAGGTGGGTTATGAATCTATTTTTTAGGTTTCCCATTGATGAAATTGGAGCGACAAATTATGACAGCATCAGAACGTCTCGAAGGAGTGGAACTTGTTGACTGTGCTAAAGCTAATGCCAAACAGGGCATGGAAACTGCAGCTCGACAATGCGGTTATGGCGAAAGTGTTGAGGAGTTTGGGCAACAGCTTCAACAAGCTTGTCAAAATATGGGTGTAGATTTTAATTCTTTGAGCGATTTAATTACCGACCAGCAACTTGCGGCAGAAAAGGGAGTTGTTGAAATTGCTCCCGAAACTAAAAACCAGTTGTAATTGCTTTTTGGGAATGGGGAATTGGGAATTGTTAATTGTCAATTGCTAAATTTCCCCCCAAGAACCCATCGGTTAAATCCACTAAGGGACTTGTAATTTAATAAGATACCGATGTTGGGTTTCGTTTCACTTCACCCAACCTACAAGAGACTGGTAGTTTATTTTTTAACAAGTCCC
>CAZSTZ010000063.1:0-29179 GCA_964609515.1 uncultured bacterium
ACCATTAAAGTCGTTTCCGCCATGCCGTAACAGGGATAAAAGGCCTCTTGCCGAAAGCCGCAAGCTGCGAAAGTGGCGGCAAATTGTTCTAAAACTCGATAGTTAATTGGTTCGGCCCCGTTAAAAGCGACATCCCAACAGCTTAAATCTAGGTTTTCCATCTGTTCTGGGGTAACGCGGCGGAGGCAGAGGTCGTAGGCAAAGTTGGGGCCGCCGCTGCTGGTAGCCCTTTCTCGGGAAATTGCTTCTAACCAGCGGAGGGGTTTTTGCAAAAACATTAGGGGGGACATGAGGGTTGTGGGGAAACCGCCGTAGAGTGGTTGGAGGACTCCGCCAATTAATCCCATGTCGTGATAGAGGGGCAGCCAGCTTAGGACTTTGCTTTGGGGGCCGTGTTGGAAGTATTGATAAATTGATTCGAGGTTGTGGATGAGGTTGCTGTGGGCGATCGCTACTCCTTTGGGGGCGGCGGTGGAACCGGAGGTGTATTGCAGGAATGCCAGAGAGTCGGAGGATATTTCTGGCGGTTGCCACTGGTGGGGGGGTTCGTCGAGGGTGTCGGTGGCGAACCATTCGAGGTTTTGGAGTTCTGGAGTTTGGCCGAGTTGTTTTTCGATGCCCGAGAAAACTTTCTCCACCGTGAGGGCAACTTTGGGCTGACAGTCGCGGGCGATCGCCAGAAGCCTAGATAGGGAACGGTTGGGGCGGGGCGGATAGGCGGGAACTGCGATGACTCCGGCGTAGAGGCAGCCAAAAAAGGCGACGATATATTCGAGGCCGGGAGGATAGAGGAGGATGGCCCGTTCTCCGGGTTGGCAGTAGGGCTGGAGGTTGGCGGCGAGGGTTCGGGCAAGTCGTTCTAATTGTTGATAGGTAATGCTGACTTTTTCTGCTTCTCCATCTATTAGGAAACTGTAGGCTATTTGGTGAGGTTTATTTTCTGCTCTTTGGCGGAGAATTTCGATTAAATTGGCGGCTGTTTGCATGGGTATTTTTAACGATAAAAAAATCTGGGGGAAAAAGTCTTAAATTAGCCGAAGTAATTTGACTGCATTTCCAAAGTCTCTTCTAATTTTAATCTCGATGACTCCGATGCATAAAGACAAAAGTTATCCACTCTCTGGGCTTTATCCAATTTTTCCACCTTCGACTCTTGGGAAACTTCAAATAAAGATAACTGTTTATTTTCCTCTTTAGGTTCGGAGTTATTAACAAAATCGCCCATTGCTTGACGACCTTTAGCAAAGCGATTTAAAGTAGTAGCGATCGCCTCCAAACTCTTATCAATTCCTATCCAATTTCGCCCTAACTGTGAAGCAACATCTAAAGTAGTTCCCGAACCTGAAAAACAATCTAATACTAAATCCCCCATATTAGAAGAAGCACTAATAATTCTTGCCAATAAATCGGGATTCTTCTCCGTCGGATAGCCCGTTATTTTAATATTTTGATTGTGGGCATCTTTAAAATCTAGCCAAATATCTTGAATAGGAATGCCCTGACTTTCATCTAAATAAATTTTTCGCCTCGGGTTGCCATTAAGCGACCAATAAATCTCGCCTCTGGCATCCATTTCATCTAAAGTTTTCGGAGTAAATTGCCAATGTTTTCCCGGGGGAGGATTTTTCCCTTTCCAAGGTTTTCCTGTGTCACCTTTTCTAATTCCCGGTGCGTGAATCGGTACTTTTTTATATCTGCGCCCCGTTTCTTTTTCTATGTATTGATATTCTTTAATTCCCCGTTCTTCGCCCCATTTTTCAAAGGGACGGTTCCAGACATAATTATTCGATTTAGTGTAAAAGAGAATATAATCAGAAATCTTGCCGTAAGTTTTTTTAGTGTAATTTTTAGGGTTGCATTTTTTTCGAGTAATCCAATTGCGGAAATTCATTTTGCCAAAGACTTCATCCATAATAACCTTAAGATAAAAAGCCATATTTTCGTCGAGATGGAGATAGATAGAACCGTCATCAGCTAAAATTTCTCGGAGCATAATTAATCTTTTTCGGATAAATTCTAGGTAGCGATCGCCTCCCAACAAATCGGTATAAGCATTTTTTTGAGAACGAGATTGAAAAACGCTTTTAGTAGCAAAAGGTGGGTCGATATAAATTAATTTCACTCGACCTCTAACGGCAGAATCGTTTAATAAAGATGCTAATATTGGCAAATTATCGCCGTAGTAAAGACGATTTTTAGAAACTGAATTTAAACTGCTATTTTTGGAGAAAATAGGAACGCAATTTAAAGGATTAGTTTTGAGAATTTCTGACTCTGGAAGTTTGCCTGGATAGGAAAGGGTGACATCTGAATTATTGGAATAATTATTCAGATTTGCGTTGCCCTGCCATTGAGTTTTAGGAATACCTGTAGCCATGTTTGCTTTGGATTTTAATAACTAAGAACGCAGCCACTCTATAGTAATAGGTTGGGGAAGGCAAAAGCTGTAGGTTGTGCGGACCTTCGTGGAACCCAACTTTAATGATGTTGGGTTGCGCTTCGCTTCACCCAACCTACAATTATTAATTGTTAATTGTTAATTCCTCGGCTATCGCCCTAAATAAAATTATGGTTTCGTCGTCATCTTGACTTCGAGAAACGCTATTTCCCGCACCGCTTTTGGCAATAACTAAATTCTTTTCTGGATTGATATAAATGTATTGCCCCCAGGCCCCAGCAGCGCAATAATCTCCTTGGGAACCGACGGGCACCCACCAATGATATTGATAGCCCCAATAATAATTATTTTCCCCAGTTGCCCCCGGTTGGAGATAGGGGCGATCGGGTATAGTTGACTCTTTTACCCAAGGTTCGGGAATTATTTGTTTGTTGTTAAATTTGCCTCCATGTAAATAGAGCAAACCAAATTTAGCATAGTCTCTTAAAGTGGCATTTAAACCGCAAAATGTTACCTCGTTTCCATATAAATCTGTCAGCCAATAAGCATCGTATTCTGCCCCCATCGGCTGCCAGATTTTCTCTTGGATGTTACTGGCAATATCTTTTTTTGTGACTCGTTTTAATAACAAACTCAAAATTTGAGTATTGATGCTAACGTATTCCAAAAATTCTCCAGAGGGCTTTTGGGAAGGAAAGTTTAAAATAACCCTGTCTGCGGGCAAACCATACAAATATAACTGGTCTAAAAGTTTGTTAATATCGGCATTTTTATCCCCGTAATTTTCGTTAAAGTTAACCCCAGAAGACATTTGCAAAATATGTTTAATCGGTACGTTATTATAAGCAGAGTTTCCCAACTCGGGAACGTATTTAGTAATGGGGTCGTTAACGCTGTCGATGCAACCTTCGTTAATGGCAATTCCCATGAGAGCAGAAGTAAATGATTTGGCTACCGACCAAGAGGTACTTTTACTGGTTTTTGTATTGCCTAAAAAGTATTTTTCGCAAACAATAACATCATCTTTTATTACTAATAAACCAGTAGTAGAGATTCTCTCTAAAAACTTCCACATTTGCCGAACTTCTCCCAGAAAACTATAGGAGACATTGACTGGCATGAGATTTTCTTTAAACTGATAAGGTTGGGAAGACGCGAGGATGGGTTTATTGGGAAATAGTTTCTGCATATTGCGGAAATTTTCGACCCTTCTATCCTCGTCAAACATGGTTAATTTTGGCTCTAGGTAATAATGCCAAATAACTAAACCAATAGCTAGAAGCGGCAGGAAAAAAATTAGGGCGATTTTGAGATAAGTCATGGTTTTTTTGTTGTAAAAATGGTTGGATCGCAACCCAGAAACCAGGTTTTTTGAAAAAACCTGGTTTCTTAAAATCGGGTTTCTTAATAAAGTGGAAGCGATCGCCCTTTATGGTATCATTAAACGGTGAAGTTAAACGCAGTTAGACCAAATGCCAGAAGATATCGTACCCTTTACAATTGGTGTTGCTCTTCTGATTCTTTATTTGTTATTCTCGGCAATGACCGAAATGGGGACCAAGTGGCCGTGGAAAAAATAGAAATTAAGTTAAATTGAGTCAATTGGAGGTAGAAAAATGACTAACGAAGAACTATTAAATCGCGTTACTATTGACCCCGAACTTTGCGGAGGTTTTCCCTGCATTCGAGGAACGCGAATTTATGTGGCAATTATTTTAGATGCTTTGGCAGAAGGTTTAACTCCAGAGCAAATTTTAGACCATTATCCCACTTTAACCTTAGAAGATGTTAGGGCAGCAATAGCTTATGCTGCCGAATTAGCAAGAGAAAATGTTTGGAGGATACAGGTAGGATGAAAATCAAATTGGATGAAAACCTGTCGCGACACTTAAAACAAATACTAGAACAGGAAGGTCACGATGTGGAAACAGTTGAAGAAGAAGGACTTAGGGGCAGAAACGATCTAGAAGTTGGAAGGGCAGCAAGAGAAGAAGAACGAATGCTATTTACCCTGGATGTAGAATTTGCAGATTTGCGAAAGTATCCTCCAGGAACTCATCCTGGAGTAATTCTTTTTAGACCAAGAACAATGGGGCCTCTAACAGTTAACAATTTAGTTCTGGAATTTGTACGAACCACAAATTTAGATGAATTGGTCGAATGCGTTGTTATAGTAGATCGAAATAAAATCCGCGTCCGATATCCAAATACCGAGATTTGATAGGGTAAATTATTGTTGTCGGTATTGAGACTAAATAAATGATAAAAACGAAAATCGATCGCGTCGCCGATCGCCCTTCTTCCACCATTAAAAAAGTAGGCATTATTGGTGGGGGGCAGTTAGCGTGGATGATGGCGGATGCGGCAAAATCTTTAGGAGTTTCTTTAATCATTCAAACTCCGAGTAAAAACGATCCGGCAGTAGCGATCGCCGCCGAAACCATCTTTGCCCCCATCGACGATGCCACGGCAACGGCCCAACTGGCAACCCGCAGCGATATTATTACTTTCGAGAACGAATTTATTAATTTAGATGCCCTTTTGCCCCTCACCCGTCAGGGCCTCTCTTTTCGTCCGAGTCTCTCCGTCTTAAAACCTTTATTAGATAAGTACCACCAACTCTGCTGTCTCAAAGATTTAGGTTTACCAGTTCCCCAGTTTGCGAAATGGGAGGGCAGAATGTCCGGCCCCCCTCTTTTCAAGGAAGGCGAAATGCCAGGCCCCCCCTTTTCCAAGGAGGGCGAAACATCCGGCCCCCCCCTTTTCAAGGGGGGCGGGGGGGGGAGCTCCAAAATGGTTATCAAAACCCGACGCCACGGTTACGACGGCCAGGGGACTTTTATTATTAATAACGAAGCAGAGTTAAAGTCTCTTGGGGAGAAGTTGCGGGGGCGTTCCTTATTAATACAAGAATTTATACCCTTTGTTAAAGAACTGGCCGTTATCGCCGCCCGTTCCACCACTGGCGAGATGGCAGTCTTCCCAGTGGTAGAGACTCAACAAGAAAATGAGGTTTGCCGTCGCGTCATCGCCCCGGCGGATCTACCTCCAGAAGTGGCGGGGGAGGTAGAGGCGATCGCCCGTACTTTACTAACCGGTCTCGATGTCGTCGGCATTTTCGGCATCGAACTATTTCTCACCGCCGACGGCAAAATATTAGTCAACGAAATAGCCCCAAGAACTCATAACTCCGGTCATTTCACCTTAGATGCCTGCGAGACTTCCCAGTTCGAGCAACATTTGCGGGCCGTTTGCGGTTTGCCCTTGGGAAGTACGGCCCTGAAATCTGGGGGGGCCGTGATGGTCAATCTTTTGGGTTACGAATTTGCCGAAAGCGACTATTTGACCCAACGGCAACAGATAGCAGAGATTAAAAACGCTTCTGTTTGGTGGTATGGGAAAAAAGAGGCCCGTCCGGGCAGGAAGTTAGGTCACGTCACCGTGTTATTAGACGGGGACAAGGCCGGGGAAATCAGGAAAGAGGCCGAGGCGAAAGCTAAAACCATAGAAATGCTTTGGCATAGCAAAAAATAATTTTTTTGCAACCCTTAAAAACCCTTGACAGTTGAAAATTAATCGCTATAATAAAAAACAGGTTCGACTGCGACGTTGGTCACTGCCAATAACGTATTTTTGACCTACAACTAAAATACGAGGGATCCGAGATGTTTGAGTGGCAGTAAACCGGGCTTGTACCCGGAAACTATAAACTCAGGCCGAGGCTCCCATCCTGGTTTTTCCAGGTCAAAAACTGAGGTAAAACGGCGTCGCGGTCGACCTCTTTTTTTTTTGGGAATGGGGAATGGGGAATTGGGAATTGGGAATTGGGAATTGGGAACAGGCAGGATGCCTGTTCTACGGGGAATTATTAATTATTCGTTAAATTAATACTTTAAGCAACTAGAACTGACTTTTCTAAAGTATTAGCTTGAGGTAGAGGTTTGCCATCTTGCTGATAAATGTCAATCAATGTCTCCAACAATTCTTCTCCGTTTTTTGCTGCTTCTTCGTAAGTAAAACCATGAGTTGCCGGTTGCATGACGTCGGTAAATTCAGGCAAAGTCACCACAAAGCATTTATCTTCTTCCGACCATTGAATAATCATCGTGTATTGACAATTCATTTTCCGATTTCCTCCAGTGTTTTTAAATCTTGCATTACTCTTTTTTCTTGGTATCGCTGCGCATCATCACCATCATTGCCAGAAAGGGTTATTTTTTGAAGCAGCAAAGGGTGTTCCCAAACTGTATGACTTCCTTTTCCAGGTCGGTAGGTAAACCCTGCTTTAAGTAATAGCTTTTTTAATTCTCTTATCTTTTTTGGCATCAGTATTAACTGCGTTTTTCTGAGAGTATTTTAACCCTTTTGTTCCTGATAAAGTGCTTTAAACTTGCGTTGTTGAACGTTGTGGTCGACGATGGGGGCGGGATAATCAACCGCTTCTAACTCTTCTGGGGGAATTTTTCCAGTGACAATATAGGCAGTGTCAACGGACCTTAATTCTGCTACCCATTTTCTAATATATTCCCCTTCGGAATCGAATTTTTGAGCTTGACTGGCAGGGTTAAAAATTCTCAAAGGTTTCGGATCCATGCCGCTAGAAGCACTCCACTGCCAACCGCCATTATTAGCAGCAAGGTCGCCATCTATTAACTTCTGCATAAAGTATTTTTCTCCCCACTGCCAGTTAATAATTAAATCCTTGGTTAGGAAGCTGGCAACTATCATGCGACAGCGGTTGTGCATCCAACCTGTTTCGTTTAATTGTCGCATCGCTGCATCGACAATGGGATAACCGGTTCTGCCTTCACACCACGCTTTAAAATAGTATTCGTTATTATCCCAGGGGAAGTTTTTCCAAGGCTCTCTGTACGGTCCTTTTTCTAATTCTGGAAAGTTGTACATTACCTGTTGATAAAACTCGCGCCAGGCCAGTTCTTTTTGCCAAGTTTCGATGTTTTCTTGTGCTTCGACGCTGCGGGCATTATCCATTAATTCCATGGTTTTTGCCCAAATTGTACGGATGCTAATAGCACCAAATTTGAGGGCGGGACTTAGTTTAGAGGTGCCTTCAATATAAGGAAAATTGCGCATTTCTTGGTATTCGTAAATGGCGCTATATGTGAACTCTTCTAAACTTTCTAAAGCGGCAGTTTCTCCTGGTTCTAAGATTAAAGGATTATCCCAATAAAAACCTAATTCTTCGGCGGTAGGTAACGGGATAACCAGTCCGGTTTCTCGCGCCGCTTTTTCTTCTTCTTTTGTTAGTCCGGTTGTAGTTTCGTTATTGGGAAAAGTATTTACTGGAGATGGTTTTAATTCGCGACTCCAGTTTTTCCAAAATGGGGTATAAACGGTGTAAGGTTTGCCAGAACCGGTGGTTATTTCTGTGGGAGAATGTAAGAGCTGGTCCCAGAAAGTTTTGACGATAATTTTGAAGTTTTCTAGGTTGGTTTCAACGAGGCGATCGCGTTCCCTAGAATAAGGTTCTATGTCGTTATTCCAATAAACTGCTTTAGCTTTAACTGCCTTTGCTAATTTGGGTATTGCTTCCTCTGGTTTCCCTTGAATAATTAATAGTTTACTCCCAGCTTTAGCATATTTTTCTTGTAAGCTTTCCAAGCAACCTATCATGTAAGTTACTCTCGCTGGGGCCATATCGTCTCGGTGGAGAATATTCGGATCTAAGCAAAAGACTCCCACTACTTCTGGGGTGATTTTTCTCGCTTCTGCTAGTCCGATATTGTCTGATATTCGTAAGTCGCGGCGGTGCCAAAAAAGGATTAGTTTAGACATTGATGCACTTGGTTATTTTAAAAACGTTGTTTGAAGAAAAAACAGGCAATTAAGAAACAGGCAATTAAGAAACAGGCAAGATGCCTGTTTTACGGGTTAATTAAAGTAACGTCAGCAATTATTAATTGTTAATTATTAATTGTTAATTATTAATTATTAATTACTTAAAAATGGTTTGGCGAGGAAAAAACTACAAATAGATTTAGCATCAATAGCAGTTCCAGATAAGATGGCTGTTTCTAATTCTGCTGGAGTCATTAAGACGTTTTCCATATCCTCGTCGTCGTCTTTGTCCGGTGGAGTTTCCAGTTTTTCCAAATCTTGCGCCAGAAAAGCATAAATAAATTCGTCGGAATAACCGGGGGCAAGGGCAAACTCTCCTAACTTTTGCCACCGATGGGCGCGATAACCGGTTTCTTCTTCTATTTCTCTTTTAACGGTTTCGGCGGGGTCTTCTCCTGGTTCGACGGTGCCGGCGGGAAATTCTAAGAGGCGATCGCTCACGGCAAAGCGATATTGTCGGACTAATACCAATTTACCATCGGCGGTCGCGGGAACGCACAAGGCCCCACCGGGATGACGGATGCATTCCCAGTCGCCTTCGACTCCGTTGGGCAGTTGCAGGCGATGAACGTCGAAACTAAATTTTCGTCCTTGATAAAATAGCTTTTGTTTGAGTATTTTGGGTGGTTCTTTGCCTTGGGTCATTTGTTTTGGGGAATGGGGAATGGGGAATTGCTAATTGTCAATTGTTAATTGAGATTAATCCATTTTTTTGACTCCGTTGGTGTCGATATTTTCTAATAGTTGGGCGATCGCTTTTTTTGTCACCGGCTCTATCCAGTGGGGAGCTATTTCTGCTAAGGGTACGAGGACAAATGCCCTTTCTCGCATTCGCGGATGGGGCAGTTCTAGGGTGGGAGTTTCTAATATTAGATCGTCGAATAGGAGTAAGTCCAAATCGATAGTTCTGGGCCCCCAACGTTCCCGGCGGACTCGACCGAAATTAAGTTCGATCGCCAGCAGGGTTTCTAATAGGGTTTGGGGTTCTAGTCGAACTTCCAAAATAGCACAGCCGTTGATATAATCTGGCTGGGGCGGGCCCAGTGGTGCGGTTTCGTACCAGCTTGAGATCGATTTTAGCGCGATGCCGGGGCTATTGTCCAGAATTTCTAGGGCGGCCTTGAGGGTGGCAAGGGAGTCGCCCAGGTTACTGCCAAGGGCGAGGGCGCTTTGGGCGGTTTTTGTCATCTGTTTTTTTTATTTCAGTACTGTATTTTCTACGGCTTTTCAATGTACTTTAATTTAGCAATATTGGCGTAATTATGAATGAAGCAAAAGAGCGTAGTTTAGTTGGTTCTCTGATAGGCGGTGTCCTCCAAGGAGGTCTTTGGGGAATCTTCTGGGGCGCTGCAATTATGGGTTTGATTTTAGCTTTCCCTAAGAATTATATCACCCTTTTAAGCGGTTTAATTTTGGGTGTATTCTGGTGCGTTGTTTTGGCTTTGCTTTGGAAATATTTAATGGCTAAAGAAGGAGATTCTGCTAAATCTTATGTGTCTTGGGGTATCTTCTGGGGTTTGTTATTGGGCGCTGGTTTGTCGGGTTTTGGTTTGTTGTTAATTACTCGGAATTTAGCTCCTAGTATCAATGTTGTTATTGGGCTAATAATAGGCGCAATTTTTGGCGGTCTTTGGAGCGTATTTCAACCTCCACTTTTTCTAGCAGAAGGAAGAATTTGGGGAATTAAAGGAGCTTTTTTAGGAGGAATTTGGGGGTCTTTTTTAGGAACTATTGTAGGAGTTATTTTGGGTTTATTGTTTTTAATTACTAACAAGTTTATGCCGGATTTTCCCTCCTTAGGCGAAGCTTTAATGTTATTTTTATTTTACTTAGTTTTTGGTGCGGGCAATGGGGCGATCGGCGGTTGGATTTCGGGAACTGTTTTTGGCGGTATTATTATGGCAAAACCCCTGCCGATGTCTTTAGAATTATCGGGTAAAGTAGGGGCGCTTTTGGGTGCGATGTGGGGTGGTTTTTTATGCGCGATCGCCTTGGGTGGTTTGAGCGCTCTTTTATCTGTTCTCAATCCCGATTTATTTTACGATTTAGGCTTGAGAAATGCCATTAATCTTTTAAGCGGTACTATTTTAGGTGTCGGTTTGGGCGCTCTTTGGGGCATTTTATCTGGAGGCATTTGGGGCGGAATTGGTAAGTGGTAATCTCTTGAGGCAAGAGGCAATAGGCAAGAGGCAATAGGAAAAGAGGCAATAGGAAAAGTAAATAAAAAAAAGATAATTTTTCCGAGAGCATCTCATATTTGCAAAAAAACTTTCACCGAACAATTAACAATTGACAACTGACAACTGACAAAAAGCGTTCGATTTTTGGGTTTTGACAAAATTGAGATGCTCCCTATTCATTCCTCAATTTAGGATTGACAAATTCGTTCAATCCTTCCCCCAATAAAGACAGTCCGATAACCATTAAAGTTAAAGCCAAACCGGGGAAAAGTGCAGTCCACCAAATACCGGTGGGCAAACCGGGTAATGCCAAGCGTAAATCTTGTCCCCATTCGGGAGTGGCGGCGGGCAATCCTAAGCCTAAAAAACCCAAACTTCCTAATACTAAAATAGCATCGGCGGCGTTAAGAGTAAATAAGACCGGTACGCTTTGAATTACGTTTAAAAATAGATAGCGACTAATAATTGTTTTAGTATCTGCCCCCAAGGCTTTTGCTGCTTCGATATAAAGTTCGTTTTTGACGCTGGTAGTGTGGTTTCTAACTACTCGATAATATTGGGGAACGTAGGCGATGCTGAGAGCGATCGCTGCATTTAATATCCCTTTTCCTACCACAAAAGCAAGGGTAATAGAAAGTAATAACCCGGGCAAGGTGTAAATAGTATCCATTAAAAAGAGAAAAACCTTATCGACTTTGCCTCCCAAATAACCGCTAACCATCCCCAAAGGAACGCCTATTATTAAACTCAAAGTCGTAGCTAAAATAACTACTTGCCAAGCAACTCGGGCCCCGAATAAAGTCCGGGAAAAGATATCGTAACCCTGGATATCGGTTCCAAACCAATATTTTGCCGATGGCGGTTGTTGGGGAGTATTGCTGAGAAATTCTTGAGGATTTTGCAACCATCCCCAGTCTTGAAAAGTAGGGGCAAAAATGGCTATGAAGACGAAGAAGAAGGTAATAATTAAACCCGCCCGCATCATCCCCATTGATACCGTCGGTTGTCCCGATAATTTTAAGAATCTTGGTAGTTGAAATTTATGGGTTGGCATAGTTTTTTATTTGATGTTTTCGTAGGTTATTTTAGCACAGAAGCCCTGGGATAATATGGAAGTCGGTTTAAATTGCCTTACTATCAAATGCACGCGCAAACGGCAAAGTATCAAACCCTAAATTTTCTCAAGTTAAAATTGCTTCTTCTACATCTTCTTGACTTAATTCTTCTTTTTTGATTAAACCAGTTAGCAAATCATAAACACCTCCATATTGACTGCTTTTATAATCGATCCATCTGTTCTCAAGTGCCAGAGCATCGTGCAAAGCTATGGCAATTTCCGTATAAGGATCGAAGGGTAAATTTTCTTCCATAGATAGCATGGTTCTCAGAAGGCTATCTGCATAAATAGCCGCTATCGGTTCTCCGCAATATTGCTGGAGTTTGCGGAGAGAATGCAACAGAGTTTGAGCGTATTCAACACCTGTTAAAATAGACTTTTTCCGAACAGTAGTTTGAGTCATAGCTAGGGTAAAAAATGAGGTTAAGATTGACAGATTTTTACTTCAAACCAAAAATAAAAAAAGTTTGGATGTCGTTCCAAATTCCTGTATGGGTGACTAAGGCTTCTATTTTAGCAAAATATTCGGTTTTAATTCGTTCTCTTTTCTCCGCATCTTGTTGTTGCAGCGGACCGCATAAAGGATGAGTTAAACTGCTGTCCCAAATCTTAATTGCTTCCCGAAAATCGATATAATTTCCAAATTGTTCGCCGATAACTTCAACGCTGTTAAAACCGGCCTCTCTCAACAAGAGATCGCATTTCTCTCTGTTGCCAGTTGCCGCGTTCCAACTAGATAATAAAACTCCGTGTTTTCGAGATGTTTCTCGTAGAACGTTCCCCGCAATAAAAGAGGTTTCGGCAAAGGCGCAAATACCTATTTTTCCCCCTGGTTTGAGAAAGTTATGCCACCGACGCAAGGTGGCGGGTATGTTGCTAAAAAATGGTAGGGCAGTACAGCAAAAGATTTTGTCGAAACTGTTGTCTGGAAGTTCTACGGTTTCTGCGTCCCCTTCTCTTATTTCTATGTTGTTAATTTTCCCTATTTCTATTTTGCTTTTTGCAAGTTCTAGCATTCCTGGGGAAATGTCTATGCCGATGATTTTGCCTTTTTCTCCTACTATGTTACTGGCAGCGATCGCCACTAACCCTGTCCCCGTTGCCATATCTACGATTTTTTCCCCGGGTTTTATCCCCCCATATTCTACCAGGCGATGGGCTAATTTTTGGTGAAGGTCGCCCTCGTTATCGTAGTTTTTTCTTCTGTTAAATGTTTCTGCTATTTGTTGCTTGAATTTATCTAATTGGAGTTCGTTTGCAGTCATTTTTTTAAATTAATTGAATAAAAAGTCAAGTTTAAGGGCAGTTGGTTCCTCAGCTAAAATAGAGGAAAAGTAATAATACAGCCCCGGGGGCAGTTTGTCAAGCCCCAGGAGGAGGAGGCCAAAGAAACCCGGTAATTCCTGCAAAACAAAGAAACCCGGTAATTCCTGCAAAACAAAGAAACCCGGTAATTCATCTCATACCGGGTTTCTAGACTGCTGCAGCTTATCTAACTACATATTAGCCTCAATGGTTTCTCGATACTCGCTTTTACGCTTAACTCCCTTCAACTCCTTAACCAAACCCTTGTCTTTAAAAAACTGAATCGTCGGAGTGCCGACAATGCCGGCATTCTCGGCAATCTCGGGCTCCTGTTCGATATCAATCTCCACATAGTGAATCTTGCCATCGTATCCATCCACCACCTTTTGCAAAATCGGCTTCAAAGTGTGACAGGGACCGCAGGTAGGAGAAGCATACTTAACCATAATCAGGCGATCGCTCTCGTGATACAACTTCCGCAAAGCAAAACCGCCGACGTGATGGGTGGCATTAAGATCGAAAGTCTCCTCCGTATCGGCAACATCCTCCGTCTCGGTTTCCTGAGATTTCGCCTCTTCTTCCTGTTGGGAAAACTCCTGGGCCAAATTATGCTCTGCCAACCAACGTTCTGCCAGCATCGCCCCCATACAACCGC
The DNA here is from genome assembly GCA_964609515.1 of uncultured bacterium. Classification (GTDB taxonomy): domain Bacteria; phylum Cyanobacteriota; class Cyanobacteriia; order Cyanobacteriales; family Microcoleaceae; genus CALKCV01. The sequence continues at coordinate 13,515 of CAZSTZ010000063.1, forward strand.
TACCCGCAGCAGTAACGGCCTGACGAAATTCGTGGTCTTGAACGTCGCCAACGGCATATACGCCCTCAACGTTAGTCTTGACGAAATCCTCGGTGGCGATATAACCCGTTTTGTCGAGTTTCAACTGACCTGTGAAAATATCGGTATTGGGAGTGTGACCGATGGCGTAGAAAAGACCCCCCGCCGGCAAATCGGTTTCTTCGCCGGTTTTGTTATTTTTAATCTTGACGCCTTCCATGCGATCGCTACCAAAAACATCCACCGCCTCAGTGTTCCAATGAACCGTAATTTTAGGATGTTCCAGTACCCGTTGTTGCATCGCCTTACTCGCCCGCATCTCGTCGCGACGAACCAACAGGTGAACGTGGTTCCCGTATTTAGTGAGATACACTGCCTCCTCAGCCGCAGTATCGCCAGCGCCGATGACCGCCAATTCCGAACCTTTAAATATAGGAGAAGCACCATCGCAGATAGCACAAGCAGAGATGCCGTTACTCCAATATTTAGCCTCGCTAGGCAAGTTCAACCTCTTAGCAGTAGCGCCAGTGGCGATGACGATCGCGTGAGTTTTGACTTCTCGTTCGTCCGACTTCACCGTAAAAGGACGCTGACTCAGATCTACAGAAATGACATCTTCCGTGTAGAGTTCGGCCCCCCAACGGACTGCCTGGGCCTTCATCCGGTCCATCAGTTGGGGCCCGGTGATACCTTGAGGGAAACCGGGGAAGTTTTCGACCTCGGTGGTAGTCATTAACTGACCGCCAGGGATGCCCCCTCGTTCGTAACCTTCAAAAACTAAAGGTTTGAGGTTGGCCCGTCCCGCGTAGATGGCGGCGGTAAAGCCTGCGGGCCCGGAACCGATGATGACTAAATTTTCCACTGTTTGGTTGGCCATTTTCTCTCTAACTCATTATGACTTCGTTTTAAATTTTATTATATGCCATCCAAGAGGAAGTTAACCGGACGGAGTTGGGGGGAAACCGATGGAGGCAACGGGCCATGTTGGTTGGGCCTTTGATGTGGTGGAGAGAAACCCGGTATGAGATGAATTACCGGGTTTCTGGGTGTTTGGAGGAAAAACCGGGTTTCTGGAGCCCGATCGCTACGAACCTATTCCTTGACTGACGGACGCATGGTGGGGAACATGATGGCATCGCGGATGCTTTGGGTATCGGTTAGGAACATTACCAGGCGATCGAGACCGATGCCCAAACCGCCACAAGTCGGCATTCCTAAAGATAGCGCTTGAATGTAATCCTCGTCCATCGGGTGCGCTTCCTCGTCGCCGGCGTTTTTCTGCGCGAGCTGCTCTTCAAAACGCTGGCGCTGATCTGCCGGATCGTTTAACTCGGAAAAACCGTTGGAATATTCGGTGCCGTGAATAAACAACTCGAACCTTTCGACGAAACCGGGTTTGCTGCGGTGGCGCTTTGCTAGGGGGCTGACTTCTACCGGGAAGTCGATGATAAAAGTTGGCTCTATTAGGGTAGATTCTACTTGGCGATCGAATACTGCATAAAGCAGATAGCCCAAACTCTGAGTATCTAACTTAGACAGATGTATGCCCAATGTCTCCGCTTTCTCGATCGCCTCTGGCAGTTCTAGATTGTCGAAGTCGAGGTCGGTTTGCTCTTTCACCACTTCCACCATCGTTTTTACTTGCCAGTGCTTGCGGGTAAAAGTCGGATAGCGATCGCTATAGTCGTACTTGCGTTCTATATTAATAGCTTGCCCTTGATATTCAACTTCTTTAACATCGCCCAAAACCGCAGTAATGGCGTTGCAGATAATATCTTCGACCAAACCCATAACATCGAAATAATCCGCATAAGCTTGATAAGCCTCCAGAGAAGTAAACTCCGGGTTGTGGGTGCTATCGATGCCCTCGTTTCTAAAGACTCGCCCCACTTCAAACACGCGCTCGAAACCGCCGCAAACAGCCCGTTTTAAAAACAATTCCGTGGCGATGCGCAAATATAAATCCGCATCCAAGGAGTTGTGGTGAGTGATAAAAGGTCGCGCCGCCGCGCCCCCATAAATAGATTGTAAAATCGGCGTTTCGATTTCAAAAAAACCCTGCTGCCAAAGGTAAGTGCGAACGCTCTGCATGATGCGACTTCTCGTCTGGAAGCGCTGGAGGGAATCTTTGTTTACTACCAAATCGGCCTCCCGGTGGCGGCGGCATACTTCCGGGTCGTTGATGCCGTAATAGGTATCGGGAATGGGGATAGTAGATTTAGAGAGAATGTTTAGGGTTTCGACTTGGAGGGAGAGCTCGCCGCGATTGGTACGACAGGCGATGCCTTCGGCGCTGATAAAATCGCCGAGGTCGATGAGTTTTTGAATTTGCTTGAAGTTCAAACCGGTTTCTCCGGAGACCAGTTTTTTCTCGATTTTCAGTTGAATCTTACCAGAAGCATCCGTCAGGTCGATAAAACCGATACTGCCGCTATCTCTTTTGGAGGTTATACGACCGCAAAGTTTTATCGGTAGCGCTTCGGGGTCTGCTTCTCCCGGTTGTAGTTCTTTGCCCGGTTGGGTAAAGAGGTCGTGGACTTGTTGGGCCAAGTGCGATCGCTGATAAGATTCGCTGGGATAAGGTTCTATCCCCAGGGATCGCAAGTCTTCTGCTTTTTTTGCCCGGACTTCGGCCTCGTTTCTGCTTTCGTTCTTAGCTTGTTTGGCTTCCTTTTTTGGTGGCATTGACGCTTCCCCTTTACTTATTAAATTGCAAGTTTAAGAGCTTACCACAGTCAGGCCGATTATGTCAAGGGGGAATTGGGAACTTGTTAATTGCTAATTGCCTACTCTTGCATGCATGCCTCTTGCCTCTTGCCTAGTTTGCCTCTTGCCTAGTTTGTTAATTGCTTTCGCACGTTCCTACCACTCGGGCAAACTCTTCCAACTCGAAAGGTTTGCCGATGAAATCGTCCATGCCGGCATCCAAACATTCTTGACGGTGTTCGGGCATGGTATTAGCGCTGGTGCCCACAATGCGAGGTCGCGAACTCTCTCCCCATTCTTGCAAAATGCGGCGGGTGGTTTCGATGCCATCCATCTCTCTCATCTGGGTATCCATTAAAATTAAATCGTAAGGTTGATGGCGCAATGTTTCTAATACTTCCTCTCCGCTGGCAACCGCATCGGCGTCGTATCCCAAACGTTTAAATAAATGTTGGGCGATAGTTTGAGAGACTCGATAATCTTCTGCGATTAATATTCTTAAAGGCGGTTTTTCTGAGGAGCTTTCCTCGATTTTTTTGAGGATAAAATCTGCTTTTTGATTGGGAAGGTTGGCTTCTTCTTTTAAGTAAAGTTCCATCGAAAAATTGCTGCCTTCTCCCAACTTGCTGCTAACTTCTATCTGGCTGCCCATGAGGGCAATTATTTGTTGGGAAATGGCTAATCCCAAGCCAGTTCCTTGGGCTTTGTTCTGCTTATCTCCTACTTGCTCGAAGGGGACGAATATCTTGTCTAAATCTTCTGGGGCGATGCCGATGCCGGTATCTTCTATTTGAAATCTAACGAGGCGAACTTCGCCGGATTTAGCAGACATCAAACAGGAAGTATTGCCAAGGGATTTTACTCTGAGGGTAACTCCTCCTTTTTTGGTAAATTTAATCCCATTGCCCAGTAAATTAATCAGAACTTGGCGCAATCTATTCTCGTCGGCTTCCACTATTTGAGGTAAATTTGAATCTAGCTCGCATTTTAAGTAAATTTGTTTTTCTTTAGCGCGAAGCTGCAACATTTCGACAATATTATTTAATAAACAAGGAAAGTTAAAATAGGTCGGTACTAATTCCATTTTGCCGGCTTCGATTTTGGAGATATCGAGGATATCTTCGATTAAATTTAGCAAGTGGGAGCCGGCATCGTGAATGCTTTTGGCATATTTTTGGTGTTTTGCATCTCCAATTTTATCCATTTCTATAATTTTAGAAAAGCCTAAAATTGCCGTAAGAGGGGTTCTCAATTCGTGGTTCATTTGCGCTAAAAATAAGCTTTTAGCCCGGTTGGCAGCTTCGGCTTTTTCTTTGGCTTCTATTAATTCTTGATTTAATTTTTTTAGGGTTAGATGAACGTTAATTCTTGCTAAGACTTCTTCGCGAATTATTGGCTTGCTAATATAATCCACTCCACCAATACTCAAGCCTTTGATTTTCTCTTCAGTATTATCGGCAATGGCCGTAATAAAGATGATGGGTACATCTTTTGTTTTTTCCGAAGCTTTGATTTTTTGACAAGTTTCAAAACCATTCATTCCGGGCATAACTACATCTAATAAGATTAAATCTGGTATGGTTCTTTCTAAGATTTGAAGCGCAAATTCGCCGCTAGTAGCCACTAGGGTTTTAAAGCCAGATTTTTTTAAAAAATCGCTAATAACTTTGATGTTGTTGGGGTTGTCGTCTGTTATTAAAATTAGGGGTTTCTTTGGAGTTTCAGTTTGGGAAGTCATCAGAAGTTAAAAGGGGTTTTAAAATAGTATAATTGCAAGTATGACTGGGAGTATGCAGCAATGCGATCGCGAGCCAAAGTGCCAGTCCTACGCCACCGAGATTATAGCATAACAGAAGAATTAAGAAACCGGGTAATTTCGGCTTGCGCCGGGTTTCTAGGCTAGAAAAGTAGGTCGGGTGGAGTGAAACGAAACCCGACAAGACTTACGCATTTAAACTAAAAATCAACGTTTGAGATTGCAACAATCGTCGCCATGGCGTATTTTTGCGTAAGTTATACCCGACTTCTTCGTTGGGTTCCACGAAGGTCCGCACAACCTACAAGATGCTACTTTTCTAATTATTAATCATTAATTAACTTGTCAATGGCTTCTTGCTGGTAATTCTCTGCCAATTCCAAGATTTTAGAACCAAAAGCAGCATATTGAGGTTCTAGTTGTTGAAGCCTTTTAGCTTCTGCTTCAATACAATCGAAATCTCCCATCAACAGGGCTTCTTTTAAAACCTCTAATTCCGAACTGGGCGGCTTGACTATTTCTCCCGGTTTTTCTTCTGGAGATTTGCTTTGATAAATCCATTTTAATTGTAATAAATTTTCGATTTTTTTCAGCAATTCTTCCCCCTTTACTGGTTTAACAATAAAATCGTTACAGCCGAGAATATCTGGGGAAGAATCCAGAAACTTGACGCTGGCAGAAGAAGCGATAACGGGAGTCTTTTGAAAATCTGGTAATTTTCGCAATTTTTGCACTAATTCCCTACCGTCCATAACGGGCATCAACAAGTCGGTAATAATTAAATCCGGCTGGCAATTGTGGAGCTTTTCTAAAGCATCGGCTCCGTTTTCGGCTTCGATAATTTCAAAACCAACAGTCTCTAACAAACTCCTAAAGAAAGAAAGATTTTCCCAGCGATCGTCCGCCACCAAAATTTGCCGTCTAGTTCCTTCGTAATTAATAATAGTAGAAACCCCATCGGTTTCTACCTCTTCCGAGAAAGATTTTTCTACTTCTATCTCGAAAGCAAAGCTACTGCCAGCTCCCAGGGCACTTTTAACTGTAATTTCACCTCCCATGAGCTTGACGAGTCGCTGGCTGATGGCCAAGCCCAAACCGGTTCCTTCCCGGGTAACAGAAGTAGAGTTAACTTGTTCGAAAGCGAGGAAGATTTTTTCCAGGGCATCTGGTGGAATGCCAACTCCCGTATCTTCGATTTCAAAACCTAGTTTTACGGTAGAGGGCCGAAACTCTTCAAGAAACCCGGTTTTTTGCTCTTCAAGAAACCCGGTTTTTTGCTCTTCAAGAAACCCGGTTTTTTCCTCTTCAAGAAACCCGGTTTTTTCCTCTTCAAGAAGCCCGGTTTTTTGAAAAAACCGGGTTTCTGGGATAGTAGCTTTAACCCGAAAAGTTACCCCACCGCGATCGGTAAATTTAATGGCGTTGCTGAGGAGGTTTAGCAACACTTGGCGCAGTCGTTTGCCATCGGCGCGGACTGTGGTAGGGAGGGGAGTTAGGGGTTGATATACAAACTCGATGCCTTGGCGATCGGCTTTCATGCTACAAATGTCCGCGACAGACTCCAGCAAGGAAGGCAGATGAAGGTCGGCGGGGAAGATTTCCAGTTTGTCGGCTTCTATTTTCGAGAGGTCGAGAATATCGTTAATGAGATTTAGCAGGTGTTCGCCGCATTGACGAATAACGTTAATGCCTTTTTTGGTGATGGGAAGAATTTCTGGAGTTTGTTCGATAATTTGAACGTAGCCTAAAATACCGTTGAGAGGCGTTCTCAACTCGTGACTCATGTTGGCGATGAAGGCGCTTTTGGTCCGGTTGGCGGCTTCGGCTGCTTCTTTGGCTTCTGCCAGGGCCGCTTCTGCTGCTTTGCGATCGCTCGCGTCCAGAATCACTCCATGCCAGACAATATCCCCATTCTCCCGAAGTTCGGGCCGAGAGCTAGCCGAGACCCATTTTTCTTCGCCGCTTGGTAGTAGCTGCCGCCACTCGTAGGAAAAGGGAGCTAGGTTTTGGCGGCTGGCTTCTATAGCTTGTTGTTGGCCGGGTAAGTCTTCGGGATGAATTCGATCGGCAACAATTTCAGGGTTTGCCAGAACTGCTTCCGGTTCCACTTCCAACACTTCTCGGCATCCTTCGCTCATATATTCAAAGCCCCACCTGCCGTCGGCGTAGAGTACCAGAGTATAGATCGCCCCCGGAATATTGGCGGCAACGGAGCGCATCCTGGCTTCGCTTTCGCCCAGGGCTCGTTCGGCTTTTCTGAGTTCGGTTAGCTTGCGGAGGCTGACGGCGACACCGGTAATCTCGTTATTTTCCTCGCGGTAGGGGGAGTAGGTGGCGCTGAGAAATTCTTGTTTTCCTGTTCCTGGGGGATATTCAAGCCACTTATCGTATCGAACTGTTTCTCCTGTCAGACAGCGTTCCAGTCTCGGTTTGACAATTTCTGCAAACATCCTCTCTCCTAAAATCTCTGCCGCTGTATGCCCGACAATTTCATTTTCTTGTTTTTGCTGCCAGTCGAGATAGGCTTGGTTAATTAGCTGGTAAGTGTAGTTGCGATCTAGCAGACAGATGCCGTCGGTGGTAGCTTGGACGATGAGTTGGTAGCGTCGCAGGGCCGCTTCGGCTGCTTTGCGATCGCTGATATCCTGATGGGAGCCCACCATCCGCAGGGGCCTTCCTTCTTCGTCCCAAATAGCCTGGCCTCGGGCCAAGATCCACTTGTAACTGCCGTCCTTACAGCGGAGGCGATACTCGATCGCGTATCGGGGAGTCCGTTTTTCAAAGTAGTCGGCTACGGCCTTTTCCACTCGTTCTCGATCCTCGGGATGCAGCAAATTGCGCCATGCCTCGTATTCTTCTGGAAATTCGCCATCGGCAAACCCCTGAATTTCCTTGAGACGGGTCGACCTAAACGCCTCCCCAGTTTGCACGTTCCAGTCAAAGATGCCCTCTCCAGTTCCCCGCAGGGCTAGCTGCCACCGTTCTTCGCTTGCTTTTAAAGCCTTCTGGGCTTCCACTCGGGCCGTGACATCGGTCAAAACACCGATAAAATTAGTGACGTTCCCCAGAGAGTCGCACACTGGAGAAACTCTTAGCTCGTTCCAGAAGATAGTTTCATCTTTGCGATAGTTGAGCAACAAGCCTTGATACTCTTCTTTGTTAGCGATCGCCTCTCGGAGCTTTTCTAATTCTAACTTATCCGTTTCCTCTCCCTGCAAAAACCGACCGTTTTTACCGATAACCTCTCTCCCGGAGTAACCGGTAATCCGTTCGTAACCCAAATTAACGTAAATTATCGGATTATCCAGAAGTTTGGTATCGGTGATAACGATGCCGTTAGAGGAAGCGGAAATTGCCCTTTCTAAAAGTCGCAAATCTTTCTCTACTTCCTGGCGAGTTTTTATTTCCTCCTCCAACTGCCGATTTTTTGCCTCCAACTGTTGCAGCAGTTTTTTATTAGTTAGGTGAACCTCAACTCTAGCGAGTATTTCTTTGGCGGCAAAAGGTTTAGAAACAAAATCCACCCCGCCCACCTCAAAAGCTTTAATCCTATCGAAATCTTCGTTTAATGCCGTCACGAAAATAATCGGAACGTCCCTAGTTTTATCCCAGGATTTTAGCTCTCGACAAACGGCAAATCCGTCCATTCCCGGCATCATTATATCCAATAAAATTAAATCTGGAGGACTTTTTTTCGCCGAACGAATTGCCATCATACCATTAGTTGCGGGTCTGACTTTATATCCTTTTTTTGATAAAATATCTACCAACAATTTCAAATTTTTTTTATTATCTTCTACTACTAAAATACAACCTTTATTTTGATTCTCAAACACTCTAATTTTTTGATAATCGCGGTAAGAGCGCAGGGCAGTTTTCACGGTAGAAACAAGTTTTTCATAAGTCAATTCTACCTTGGTTTTATAATCGTTAATATCGTAGTTGAGGATAACCGTTGCTTCTGGGGCTTGCCCGGGTTGTCCGGCGCGTAAAACGATGCGAACGGAGCTATTTTTGAGAACTTTACGAATATATTCTACCAATTTCAACCCCGCATCATCTTCTTCCATCACCACATCTAAAAAGATAATAGCAATATCTGGATTATCGGCCATTAACCGTTTGGCTTCGGCGGCAGAATAAGCAGATAAAAAGGTTAGCGGTTTGTCCTCAAAAGTAAAATTTTTGAGAAGCAATTTAGAAGAAAGGTGAACTTCTTCCTCGTCATCGACCATAAGAATTTTCCAAGGCAAATCTTCGTCAATAATCTCTATAATGTCTTCTTCCATAGTTTTTGATTGATTAGTTGCTAATAGTTCGTAAAACATTCGTTTTCAGAAACAAAATTCTCAGAAACCCGGTATGCATGAAAAAACCGGGTTTCTTGACTGGTTTGAAAATGTCGGGATCCGGTTCGCGATCGCCCAACCTACAAGATACTAAAGCGATTACAAAAAACCTTCTATTAAACTAATAATTTTCTCGTAATTAAAAGCATCTGCAAAACCCCTCAACTTATCTGCCAAAACAACATCGTAATTCGCCACGGCATTAATTTCTTGCTTCACCTCCTCCACATCGCAAATAATCAGAGCGTCCTTGAGAGATGTTAACAAACTATCTGGCAAAACAGCAAAAGCCTCCGCCGTTAAAATATCCTCTCCAGTTTCTTTTATTTTAACAACCTTTTTAGAACTAATTTTTTCATAAATAAATTCTACTCCCAAATGCCGTTCCAAAGCTTCCCAAATATCGGAATCTCGAATCGGTTTTTTAATAAAATCGTCGCAACCCGCCGATAATACTGCTTCTTTTTCCTCCTCTAAAACGCTAGCCGTCACCGCAATAATAACACAGCTTTGGCCTTTGGTGGAGGACTTGATTTGCTCTGTGGCTTCGTAGCCGTCCATTTCAGGCATTCGCATATCCATAAAAATTAAATCTGGAGCCAGCTCTTGCCAGACTGCTAGGGCCTCGCGACCGTTGGCAGCTTCTTGGAGCTGAAAGCCCAAAGGAGTTAGCAATTTGACCAGTAACAAACGATTGAATTCTTTATCGTCTGCGATTAATATTTTATACTTGGGTTGATTTGGTGCTAAGGCTACAATTCGGCGGGTGGCGCGTTTCTTCTCTAGCTCTTTTTCCTCTGCTAAGTTCGCTGGAATATTAAACTTAAAAATAGTACCCCGTCCCACTTGGCTAGTAACGGTAATATCTCCTCCCATTAATTGTACGAACTTCCGGGAGATAACTAATCCCAAACCGGTGCCTTCCTGAGTTTGTCTGCCAGTGGCGGTTTGTACGAATGCTTGGAATAAATTCTTTAACTCTTCTGGGGCGATGCCCGGACCGGTGTCTTCTACTTCAAATTCTAGGGAATGGGGAATGGGAAATGGGGAATGGGGAATGGGAGTTTCTTTACTACGAGCTCGCAAAGTTACTTTCCCAGAAGCGACGAACTTCACGGCGTTACCTATTAAATTAATTAAAACTTGTCGCAACTTTACCTCGTCGGTGCGGACGTAGCGGGGTAAAGTGTCTGGATAGTCGATAATTAAATCGAGCCCTTTCTGGGATGCTTTTAATTTAAACAAATCTGAGATGTCGTTTAGCAACTCGTGAAGGTCAAAATTTTTCTCGTTGAGGGTGAGGCGATCGGCTTCAATTTTTGATAAATCTAAGATTTGGTTAATCAAACTCAGCAAGTGTTCCCCACTCCGAGAAATAATCTCGATGTTTTCCCGTTGTTCTTTGGTTAGCTGTTGAGACCGAGCTAAGATGTCAGAAAAACCCAGGATGGCGTTCAGGGGCGTTCTCAATTCGTGGCTCATGTTGGCGATGAAGGTGCTTTTCGCTTTATTGGCGGCCTCGGCTGCTTCTTTGGCTTTCCCTAGTTCTGCGGTGCGTTGGGCTATTTCTGCTTCGAGGGTGCGGCTGTAGTTTTCCATCAGTTGTCTTGCCGCCAGACGTTCCCCGATATCGGCAAAAGCGTTGATGGCGTAACTGACTTTGCCTTCGTCGTCGAAAACTGGTATGGTTCGCACTTCCAAGGGGATAACCTCGCCGTCGCTGCGATGTATTTCCATGTCTTCGATACAAACAGTTTCTCCTTTGAGGGCGCGGAAGACCGAGACCTTTTCCGCAGGATAGAGCTCGTCAGTGCCGGTAATATAGAGTTGGTAGGTGGTGGATGTTTCTGTTGGGGAGAGTTTGAGGTGGGAGCGATCGCCCAAGATTTCCTCCCCCGCCCGGTTGACTAACAACACTTCCCCACTGGCAGCGATAACCGATACTCCCACCGGTACCGCGTCCAGGAATTGTGCTAGTTTATCTTCGCTTTCTTTTAGCGCCTGGAAAGATGCTTGCAACTGAGAAGCCATCGTATTAAAAGAACTTGCCAGCTCTCCCACTTCGTCGGCGCGTTCTATATCTACTTTTTTCTCCAGTTCGCCAGAAGCGATATCTTTTGCCCCTTGGTTCAGTTTTAAAATTGGTTTTGTCACCCAGTCGGCGGTAACAATGCCGACTCCCAGAGCCGCGAATAAGGCTAAAATACAGAGAATTATCGTTCTCTGAGTATTGGCATAGATTTCTCCCATAAAGTCAGATTCGGGAACTACTACTACCGTTAACCAATTTAAACCCCTTTCTTCTTGAGTGGGAGTTACTCGCAAGAAATAGCGCTTTTTCTCTACAGTAAAAGTTAATTGTTGGGCTGTTTTTATTTCTGTTAAACTGCCAAAGGAATCTAATAAAACTTTAGCGGTTTCGCGAGTTAGTAAATTATCGCTATCTATTGCTGCTTTCCGCCTTCTTGTGGGATCGAGATATTTTTCCCTAGTTTTGTCAGCTATCTGCCGAAAAGGAACTTCTCCTGTGGAGCTTGCTATCAGAAAACCATCTCTATCTAGTATAATTGTTTTGCCCTTTTTTCCGACTTTAATTGTGTTTAAAAAAAATCCAATTTTTTCCAAATAAAAAGTTGCAGCATTTACTCCTTTAAACTCTAAATCGCCATTATAAAATGGCTGAAAATTTGCTGCCATCAACAGAGGTTTATCGATGCCTCTAACAGTAGAAACAATTATAATCCAGGTAGATTTTTGAGCATTTTTAGTAAGAAAGTACCAAGGACGATGGGGGGGATCGTTATGAGGATTATAAGGAACGATCGCCAGAGTTTCCCCTCTCTCTAGTCTATCATTTATCAAATAATTCTCTAAGTTTCCCTTTGTCGATTTATCCTTAATTCTCTCAACAACCCAACCCTTAGCCGTTCTTTCTAAAGCCAGAAAATCTTTTTCTTCGTTGGCTATTGCTATTCCATTGATTTCTTGAAAAACCTGCAATTGGTCCCAAAAATGAGCTTTTATTTCTTGCAAATTTTGCGCATCAAGGATTCCCCTTTGAAGCTTAGTCGCATTGATTTGGTTAATGTTTTCGGCAGTTTGCAAATAACTAGATAAATTTTGCTCTATCCTTTCCCCCACTTCTGCCATCAACTGGTTAGCCAAATTTTCTACAGCTTTTTGCCCGCTTTGATAAGACAAATATCCTACCAATCCCACGGTGCCGACAATTTGCAGCACGAAGGGAACTATTAAAACAGTTCTCAGAGATATTTTTTGAAAAAAAGGACGTTTTCTTAAATTCATAATTTTTAAAAGTTCGTAGTAATCGCGGAGCGCGATTTCCAAGTAAATCTTTAAATCGCTAAAGCGATTACTACGAACTAGCAGTTAACAATTTTTCAATAGCTTCTTGTTGGTAATTTTCCGCTAATTCTAAGATTTTATTGGCAAAAGCTACATAATTATTATTCGCTTCTTTGAGCCTTTCAGCTTCCGCTTTAAGAGATTCAAAATCTCCTAGCTGTATCGCTTCTATTGAAACCTCCAATTCCGATTTTGGCGGCCTGATAACTTCCCCTAACTCTTCTTCTGGAACTTGCGGCTTGCTGGCGGTTTTTTCAATCCATTTTAACCCCAATAAATCTCCTATTTTTGCTAGCAATTCTTCTATATTTATAGGTTTTAAAATAAAAGCGTCGCAACCCCCACATTCGAGATTTTTCCCCTGAAAATCGCTACTAGCAGAAGCAGCAATTATCGGGATGTTTTGAAAAATTGGCGATTGACGCAAGCTTTCTATCAATTCCCAACCGTTAGTTATCGGCATTACTAAGTCGGTAATAATTAAATCTGTCTGGCAAAATTCCAATTTTTGTAGAGCATCTTCTCCGTTTTCTGCCTCCATAACGTCAAAAGCGATCGCCTCTAATAAATTAACCAAAAAAGAACGATTTGCCCGGATGTCATCCACCACCAGAATTAAGCGCTTATCTCCCTCGTAACCGATAATCTTCGGACCAACATTAAACTCGGCTTCAACGTTTTTAAAAGATTTTTCCACCTCCAGCTCAAACCAAAACTTACTGCCAACTCCCAAGGTACTTTCCACCTTAATTTCCCCTCCCATCAATTTGACAATTCGCTGGCTAATAGTCAATCCCAAACCACTTCCTTCCCTGGCAATAGAAGCATCGGTAACTTGCTCGAAAGGTAAAAAGATTTTCGAGAGATACTCCTGGGGAATGCCAATTCCCGTATCTTCTATTTCAAAAATTAGCTTTACAGTAGAGGATTTTTCAACAGCTTTAATCTTAAAAATTACCCCCCCTTTATTAGTAAATTTAACCGCGTTGCTGAGGAGATTTAATAATACTTGGCGCAGTCGTTGGGCATCGGCGCGGATGGCGTCGGGCAGGGGAGTTAGGGGTTGATAAACCAAGTTAATTTTTTTCTCTCTGGCCCTCATCGAACAAATATCTGTAATTCCCTCCAAAAAGGAAGGCAAATGAAAATCTACCGGCAATACTTCCAATCTCTCCGCTTCAATTTTCGAGAAATCGAGAATGTCGTTAATTAGACTTAATAAATGTTCGCCGCATTCCCGAATCACCTTAACTCCTTTTTGGGTTTTTGCCGTAGCTTCTGCTTCTTGCTGGATGATTTGGGCGTAACCTAAGATGCCGTTGAGGGGCGTTCTCAATTCGTGGCTCATATTGGCGATGAAAGCGGTTTTGGCCCGACTGGCGGCCTCGGCGGCTTCTTTAGCTTCCGCAAGGGCCCCTTCTGCTGCCTTGCGATCGCTGATATCCTGTATTTGACAGACAAAGTATAGAGGTTCTCCCCCCTCGTCCCGCACCAGAGACACGCTTAAAAGTACCCAAATAACCCGCCCGTCTTTATGCAAGTAGCGTTTTTCCATCTGGTAAGTTCTAATTTCCCCCGCCAACATTTCCCGCACACAACCCAGATCCAGTTCTAAATCGTCGGGATGGGTGATATCTTGAAAGGTCAGCGACAGCAACTCCTCTTCGCTATAGCCGATAATCTCGCACAGGGAGCGATTCACTCTCAACCAACGTCCCTCCGGCGCAACTATCGCCATACCCGTCGCCCCATCCTCAAAGGCGCCGCGAAACCGTTCCTCGCTCTCCCGCAACACCCCTTCCACTTCCTGCCGAACCTCCATTTCTCGTTGGAAAACCTCGTTGGCTGCTTCCAATTCCTGCGGGCTTTTCAGGGCCAGAACTCGCGGCATCAAGGGTACTAAAGCGATAGCAGTATATAAAGATATCGCAGCGGTAAAAGCTTTTATCCCCCCCGAAATCCAATAATCGGGATGCCACAAAGTCCAAATATTCATTAAATGAATCGTACCGCAAGAGACGATAAATGCAGCAAATAACAGGAAAACCCAAGGATAGGGCAGGTCTTTCCGCTGGCGAACGAAATAATAGAGAATCAGAGGAATTGCGAAATAAGCAAGAGCGATAGTTGCATCGGAAATTAGATGCAGCCAGAGTAAATTCGCCTGCCACAAATAACAATGCCCGTGAGGAATAAATCCAAGTATCATCATCTTAATTGTTTCTAATTTTTTCGTTTGTAGCACCTTACAAACCGCTAATTGTAGTAGCGCGTCTAGCTTAAAATAGTGGGTCAATCATAGGTAAAATACACACCATTTTAGCCTAGACGCGCTAGTAGGGTGCGCATTGCGCACCTTACAAATTGTTAATTGTTAATTACTTAACAGCCAAAATCCCGTATAAGTCATCCCAGAATCATCCGGTTGTACTAATAAAAAATGCAAACCTTTACTCTTTTCTTTTCTTTCTTCAAAAACTTTCCCCGCTTTTCCTACTTCTTTATCCTCAAAAGTAGCCAACACCCAACGTTGGTTTAATCCCGCTTCTAAGATTAACCCATCGGGTTCTCCGGGAACGTATTTAATACTAAAAGGTCGCGCTTCTTCCAACCACCTAGCTAAGAACATCGATCGCCTCCCTCCATCTATTATAACTCCCGGTATGGGTAAGCTCGAAGCCAACCCTAAGTTGAAAGGTAACAAAAACTCCGGAATTTCTAATATCGGTATGGGGCGATCGCCAAACGCCTCTACCAACATCCCCGCATCCAAGGCAGCCAACCGCCAGCGATCGCCCCAGAGATTTTCCGGCAGGGGCAGCGGTGGCGGCGACTCTACGGCTAAAATATCGCAAGCCTCCCCGCTGTAACCCTCCATTTTTCGATATTCTCCCTCTCTATCCCGCAACAGTTTTTTTAAAGCCCCCACTCGCCTCGTCGCCTCTACCTTTATGCCCAGAGACTTGCCCGCCTCCTGAATTAAACTCAAAGACTGGGGCCGAAAAACGGCTATAGTCTCCGGCAGACAGTCTCCCGCCGCCCGCCGCAGTTGACTGATTAACCAACTCAGATTAGCCTCCGACTGGGGGCAGAGGGCGAAATATTCAAAACCACCCGCCGAGTCGCAGACTGCCAGCTCCCACAAAGGGCGATCGTCTTTATCCCTCAAGGGACGTCGATAAAAATCCGCTTGCCAAATTACCATCGTTTTTTGATTTAGGTTTTCTCTGACAATCTTAATAAAAGATTAAGGTTATCGGTGGAATTTTTATGAGATAATTAAAAAATTCCTCGTCAAAAGAGGGAACCGAGCTCCTTTAAATCTCGCTCAATACTTCTATTTTTACCCTTTTTTTGAGTATGAGTATGAGTATGAGTATGAGTATGAAGGCTTTACAGTCAAACTGTCAACCTAGGGTGCATCTCAATGCAAGTAAAAACCCAAAAATTAAACGCTTTTAGGCAAGAGG
>CAZSTZ010000064.1:0-28973 GCA_964609515.1 uncultured bacterium
ATTTTTACCATCCCCCGTTGGTGTTCTTTTTCAAGTATTATAGCAATCCTAAATGGGTTGTTAAAAATTAAAACGTAAAAAAAAGAGGAAAATAATCTTTTCTTATTTACTTTTCTCTTTTTCCTGTTCCCTACTCTTGCCTCTTGCCTTTTGCCTTTTGCCTCAATTAGTATTGGCGACCTCGCCACTGAGTGGGAGTTCTACTCGCAGAAATAAATATCCGCAATACGGCTAAAGGGTCTGCCAAAGGAGAAAGCCAAAATACCCAAGCCATTTTTGCTTGACTGAAGTCATAAGCAGAAGCGATCGCCCCACACAATGCCACCCTAATTGCAAATAGAAATAAATTCAACCCCAATAATAATAAAGAGGGAGAAAAAGACGATACTAATTCTAATTGGGATGGGAGAGCGATCGAATCGGATGCTAGAGAAGAATATACCGTACTAGAGGGCAAAAAAACTGTATTGTGCCGCACAAAAAACAGGACATAAACCAGTAAAATCGGCAGAGGCAAACCTTGGGTTGCCAGCAGCAACCATAAATCCTGCCAAACTTGACTTCTGGAAGAAGCATCCTTTAAATCGAGCGATCGCCCCCACTCTCGCCAAGTTTCCACGGCCCCTTCGTACATCCGCACTTTCAAAACCTTGGCCCCATCCAGGAAACCCACCTTAAAACCCTTACTGGCAACGTGACGGGCCAAAGTCACGTCGTCGCAAAAAGACCCCTTAGCGCTGGAATAGCCTCCCACCTCGGCCAAAACCGATCGCCTACAGAGAAAACACTGACCGTTGGCCATCACTCTTTCTGGGGTTTCCGGGTTCGTACCGGTAGGACCAAATCTATAAACCAAAGTCAACAACAGGGCAGGTTGCAACCATAGTTCTCCCGGGTATTTGAGAATAAACCGAGGGGATAAAGAAATCAGATCGTAACCTTCAGCAGCGGCCTTTTTTACCAAAGCAGCAGCTAAAGACGGTTCTGGTTGAGTGTCCGCATCGAGCCCCAGAAACCACTCGCTATCTGGGGAACTCTCCAAAAATCCCGTATGCAAAGCCCAGGGGCGGCCAACCCAACCTACCGGCAAAGGGTCGTCCGTAACTAGGCGAAACCGGGGGTCTTTTTGGGCGGCAGTTTTTACTAACTCTTGGGTGCCGTCTGTGGAGTTGCTATCGACGACGACTATTTCGCGGACTTCGTAACTGTGTTTGGTTAATGCTGACAGACAGGGAGTCAGGCGAGCGGCTTCGTTTAAAGTTGGTATTACTACGCTGACTTTTCCCAGTAAGTCTGGTGTAGGGGACTCGGGTTCGAGGGGGGGCTGGCGAGTGGGGCCTTTCACTAGCCGCGAAAGAAGAATGGCAACGGCGGGCAGTTGCAGCAGCAGTAGTGCTAGAGAAATAGTTTCGGGCATGGAAAATTTTTAAATATTTATTATTAAAAAATCTTGATAAAAAATGAATCTGTAGGGGCAAAGCATTCGGGGGATAACCGTTCTCAAAAACCATTAACTTTTATGTCCGAATGCTTTGCCCCTCCCCAGGTTTAACTTAAAAAATTTAATTTATTGCGTTTTTTAGATATTTTTTTGAGGAATTTTATTTTTAACAAACTTATTATAGCATTTCCCTTATCGGTGAGGTACAAAATCGCGAAGCGTTGCGAGTGAAGCGAAGCAATCTCGTTTTCGGGAACTCTTAACAGGAAAAAAATCATAAGCTTACAGTTTTTAATCTTTTTTTCTTCAAAATAAAACCGTCTGTTCCCGGTTCCCTGTTCCCCCTTTATAATATCTTCTTTTTCTAATTCGTAAGTAATTTCCATTTTCCCCTCAATTTTTCATCCCTAGAATAGTAAAATTTGAGGAGAGGGTAAAGCATTCGGAAAGAATCTTTCTGATTTTTATCCGCATTTATTGCCCGAATGCTTTACCCCTACAAATCTATTTCTTGCACGAGACTTTTTTTAAGCCACTCTGACTAATTTAAAACCTTTTCTTGCAGGGGCATTTGAGAATTATTATCCATGGGGCTAGCTTCTGGGGAGCTATCTATTTCTGGTAAATCAATTGCCTTTGCATTCCACCACAAAAGGAAGGCCGGAACTACTCCCAACAAGACGCTGAGAAAAGTGGGGAAGAGGAACCTACTATCGAGGGCAACGACGGTGATGACTGCCCCAAAGGCGAAGTTAACTAAATAAACAATTAGGGGAGCTATCAGTTGAGGACGGGAAAGTTTAATCTCTGTATTTCTCCACAAAACCGCAGCTACGCTGATAAACAGCACTCCAGTCCCCAACCAACCTGTAAGATTGCGATAGGGCATCCCAAAGAAAGAGCCTTCTTCCTGAAACTGCCAAAAGGGAAAAGCTGTTTGACTCATAGCAGGATCTAAAACGAAGTCCCAAGCCGTCAGGAGGACGGCAGCGAGAGCGATCGCTCCCAGATGGCGCAACCAAGAACTGCTACTATTAACTTTTAAACCGCAGCGGGCCAGGAGGTAGCTAGCCAAACCCATGTAAAACCAAGACAGAGGAATGGTAAATGGGACCAGGCCCCCGATTTTATAGCCCAAACCGCTCAAATATTGATAATGTCCGAAAGGGAAACCGGTACTGGTTCCCAATAGTTCGCTGCTTAAGGATAAAAATACAGCGGGTAGCATAAAAGCAAGGGTGGCCCTCAGTCCTATAGTTCTTTGGGCGTAGAGAGCTAATGCTGCCGCCCCAAAGAGGATATATACCACTCCTCCTCCTGCCATACTCCATTGAAAGAAGTTTTGTCCTATTGGTGGCAGGTTGATTATTAGTTCGGGATTGGGCAATACCACCAATAACCCTGCTAGCCCAAAGGCCATCGAGGCGATGTGGGCGACGAGGCAGATGGTTTCGGCGATCGCTAATTTTTTCATGGGAGTCTTTCTTAAGTCCAAACTGTTGTCCGTGCAAGCTGGTGGCCTTGAGATACCTAAGCCGGAAAAGTCTCTCTTAGCTTCGATCTAAAACTAAGATTGTTCTTTTCTCCTGCGGTACCGCTGCCAAGCCAACAAAACACTTCTTCTTAGTTTACAAATCTTTACAAAAAATGTAACTAAAGGAGGATTTTAGATTTTAGATAGTAGGAAGCACCCTGCTTGAAAATAAAGCCATAGTAGGTTAGAACTGAACTTGCCAAATCAAAGTAGCGGTAATACAAGAATTAAAGATGAGTTTAACTATTGGAATAGCGACAGCAGGAATTGTAGCAGGATTGGGGTGGTTGGCCTTTGAATGGCAATACCGCAGGCGGCCTGGTAATAAGTTAGAACTAACAGTGGGGCAGTGGCAAAGGACAATAGCCCAAAGCGATCGCTACTTATTAGAAGGAGAAATGGAATTGTGCAACCGCACCAAAACTTTAGAAATTATGGTGCCAGAAATCAAAGCACAAGTAAAACTACTCTCCGATGCCAGTCTCGAAAACATAACCACAACGGTTAAAGTTACACCCTGCCACGAAGATGCACCCGCCAGGGAAGATGATTACTGGTTTGCTTATATCGTCAAAGTAGGTAAGAAAACTAAACTCAAAGTTTCTGTAGACATTAAAGGACCGGACTTAGATAAACTAAAATCGGCCTGGATTCAAGTTCGTTATCTAACTTATGGCCCCCAAGGCCGGATTCCCAAAGTCAGACATATTGTCATGCCACTCCAATATCCCGAACCCGAGACTATTCCTAAGAAACGAGAAACCGAAGTAGCAGAAGTATTTCCGATTAAGACCCATTTACTGACATCCTTAGACGACCCCGTAGAAATTGTCAAGCGTTATGTAGGGCCGCACGCCCAACCCGGAGATATCGTGACCCTGGGAGAAACGCCCTTAGCGCTGATGCAAGGACGCTTCAGACATCCTAGCGAAATTAAACCTGGGTGGGTGGCCAAAAGAATCTGTTATTTTTTCCTGCCCACTTCGAGTTTGGCCACTGCCTGCGGAATGCAGACATTAGTAGATATAATGGGGCCAGTTAGAGTGTTTGGGGCTTTTCTGGTAGGAGCGATGGCCAAAGTATTAGGCAAACCGGGGGTTTTCTATCAATTAGCCGGAGAACAAGCGCGACTGATAGACGACGTGACGGGAACTTTGCCCCCTTACGACCAGTTTATAGTCCTGGGGCCGAAAAATCCCCAAGAAATAGTTCGACAGATAAAAGCAGAAACGGGACTTGGGGCGGCGATCGTAGATGTTAACGACTTAAAAGCAGTTAAAATATTAGCATCAAGCTCTGATATTTCCATCCCGGTTATAGAGGAAGCTTTAAGAAGTAACCCGGCAGGAAATGCTGACGAGCAAACCCCACTGGTTTTGCTCAGACCTTTATCAAAAAAATAAGAAATAATTTTATCAAGCAAATAAAATGACTCCATTATTTTCCCAGGAAAAAGGTCGGATAGTTATCCGCCCCTTGCAATATCGAGATTTGGAAACTATAGAAAAATGGGGAGAGGAAACTCCTCCTAGTCCAAATAGTTCCCCAGACGCTACCTTTAATCTCTCCCCAATTGATGTAGTCCAAGAACTACCCCAGATTAGGCGTTTGTACTGGGTGCTAAAGTTTTTAAGTTGGTTTCCTAACCCTTGCCAGTACCTTTTAAACTCATATATCGCCGAATTAGATGGAGAAGTACAAGGGGCAATTCAGGTAGTACCAGTAAATCGCACCCGCAGCAGTTGGCGGGTAGAAAGGGTGGCAACTAAATTAGGAAAAACAACGGCTATAGGTTCTCAACTGCTGCGTCACTGCTTCGAGGCAATTTGGGAAGCGCGGACTTGGTTGTTAGAAGTTAATGTCAACGATAAAGATACTTTGGCTCTTTATCGGCAAAATGGATTTCAACCATTGGCCAAAATGACTTATTGGGCGATCGCTCCCGAACAACTTCAAGAATTAGCTTTGTCGGGGCCAGATTTACCAAATCTACTGCCCGTAAGTAATGCCGACGCTCAGTTGCTCTATCAGTTGGATACCGTATCCATGCCGCCCCAGGTTCGCCAAGTATTCGATCGCCATATAAACGACTTCAAAAGTAGTTTTTTAACTTCTTTAATAGAAGGTGTCAAACAGTGGATGGATCGCAGCGAGGTAGTAAGCGGCTATGTGTTCGAGCCCCAACGCAAAGCAGCGATCGGCTATTTCCAATTACAACTGTCTAAGGATGGCCAAAAACCTCATAAAGCTCAATTAACCGTCCATCCGGCTTACACCTGGCTTTATCCAGAGTTATTGGCTCAAATGGCAAGAATGACAGGGGATTTCCCGCCTCAATATCTGCAACTGGCCTCTGCTGACTATCAACCAGAACGAGAGGCCTATTTAGAACAGGTCAGGGCCCGAAGAGTAGAACATACTCTCTTGATGTCTCGCTCGGTTTGGCATAAATTAAGGGAATCTAAATCCGCGATCTCAGAGTTCGGCCTCCCAGAAGTAGTTCTCCAAGGCTTCCAACCGGCACGCAAACCAATTCCCAGCCGAACCTCTTGGCTGAAGTTTACCCACCATAAAAAACCAGGCGATCGCCATCAAAACGAAAAGCCCCACTCAAATTCAGAAGATGGAAAAGCAGAAGATATCAGAAACAGCGATTAGCAGATTCCATTCCCAATTGCCAATTCCCAATGCCCAATTCTAAAATTTCAGCACTAGGCTTGGATATCGGTAGCAAAAGGATCGGAGTCGCAGGATGCGATGGCACCGGTTTAATTGCTTCTGGCATCACAACCATCAAACGCACCTCCTTTATCGAGGACTTGGCCCAACTTGAAGGGATAGTCCGAGAAAGGGAGGTGCAAGTTCTCGTAGTTGGGTTGCCCTATTCTCTAGAAGGAAAATTGGGCTTCCAAGCTAGAAAAGTACAAAATTACGTTAAAAGAGTAGCAGCAGCTTTGGAGATTCCCGTAGAATATGTCGATGAAAGATTGACCTCTATCGAAGCGGAAGAAATGCTTAAAGCAGAGGGCATTTCGCCTTCAAAAAATAAAGGTTTAATAGACCGCAAGGCCGCTTCTCTGATTCTGCAGGAATGGTTAGAACAACGCCGTAAAATTTGACTGCTCCACAGGCCAATTTTTCTCGCTAAAAAACTATCAGCACAAAATGTTCTCATCCCCTTATCCAGAAGAAAACGCCGACGAAGATTACGTTACTCTTACCGATGCCGAAGGGCGATCGCTCCTTTGTACGGTAGAGTATGCCATTGAGGTAGAAGGCAAAGAATATTTGCTTTTACTTCCAGTCGATATACCGATAGAAATCTTTACTTGGGCAGCAAACGATCTGGAACGGCCCACAGTCTTAGTAGAAGAAGACAAGGAAATAGACGAAATTTTTGACACGGCTCAGGTCGTGCTTTCAGAACGCTGTCTCGCCCTCCAACGTACTGCTGTAACTTTAACAGTCCAAGGAGATTTGCCAGATTGGGATGAAGAGGATTTAGAGGAGCTAAATGAAGAAGAGGATGAACCCGATGATGACTCTAATTATTATGAAGAACTGGCAACATTTAGCCATAAAAACCGCAAATATGCGATTTACACCCCTCTAGATCCCTTTTTTATTCCAGCTAGTCAAAATTCTAATGGTAAATTAGATTTGCTCTCAGAAGAAGAGTTTCAAAAAATAGAACCTACTCTCCAATATATGTTTGAAGAACAAATTTTTGACGACTTGGAATAGGGTCAACTGCCAAGATTGATTGCCAATGGGGATCGCTACTCGAAAATGCTGCTATCGTAGTAAATGACTTTTTTTGGAAATCGTAGAAAAACATCTGAAATGAAAGCTGTTCGAAAGATTAAAAAGACATGGTATTACTGGGCCCTCCTTCCGGCTACCTGCGGTATTTTCGCTTGGCAAGGTTGGGCTTGGTGGAGCTGGGTTAGCAGTCCGCCAGTTCAAGCCGAGTCCGTCCAGTCGCCAGAAGATATGGCAGTTACGATTAAAATCCCTCTGGGAACTTACGGTAAACAAATTGGTAAAGATTTGGAAGCTGCCGGCATTATTCGTTCCGATCGAGCATGGGATTTGTGGCTGAAGTGGTTGAAGTTGCAAAATCGAAATTTGGAGTTTAAAGCGGGTACTTACCGACTGTCGCCAACGGAAAATTTGGGGGCGATCGCCGACAAAATCCTCAGGGGCGATGTTCTCAAACTCAGTTTTACGATTCGAGAGGGATGGTCGATTCGAGAAATGGCGGAATATTTTGAGAAAAGGGAGTTTTTCACGGCTGAGGAATTTATCGAGGCTACTAAAAATATCCCTTATAGCGATTATCCTTGGTTGCCTCCAGATTTGCCTCATCTGGAAGGCTTTTTGTTTCCAGATACTTACAAAATTATTGCGGATAATCTAACTCCCGAGGCAGTTGTCGACCAAATGTTGGCACACTTTGAGGAAGTGGCATTACCAGTCTATGAAAAGGGGAAAACAGCAACGGATTTAGACCTCAAGGAATGGGTGACTTTGGCTAGTATTGTGGAAAAGGAAGCGGTGGTTTCTTCAGAAAGAGGTATCATCGCGGGGGTTTTTAATAATCGCTTGGAAAGGGGTATGCTTTTAGGAGCGGATCCGACGGTAGAATACGGTTTGGGTATCCGCCAGACTAAGGATAAGCCTTTGACTTATGCACAGGTGGAAACTCCTTCTCCTTATAATACTTATCTCAATGTTGGTTTGCCGCCAACGGCCATCGGCAGTCCGGGGAAGGCGAGTTTAAAAGCGTCTCTGTATCCCGAAGAAACTGAATATTTGTATTTTATGGCAAGATATGATGGAACTCATATCTTTAGTCGCACTCTTGCAGAACATAATGCGGCGATCGCTGAAGTCGAAAGGGCGCTATCTTCTCAATAAATGGAACGGGTGCATCGGTTGTAGGCAAGAGGCATGCATGCAAGAGGCAAGAGGCAAGAGGCAAGAGGCAAAAGTAAAAAAAAGATTATAGATGCACCCATGACAGTAATAGCAATTAACAATTAGCCATTAACAATTAGCCATTAGCCATTAACAATTAATAATTATTTTTATGTCTTGGGGTAAACTTTTAGAACCTGACTTAGTTCTGGGCGGCTCGGTTTTAACTCTGACACCAGAAACTATTCAAAAACATAATCTTTTGGGATTAGTATTAGATGTAGATGAAACCTTGGTTCCTATTCAGGAAAGTACGGCTTCTCCACAACTTGCTCGATGGATAGAAGAAATTAAATCTGTTGTTTCTGTTTGGTTAGTTAGCAATAATTTAAGTCAGTCGAGAATAGGTCGCATTGCTGAATCTTTGAACGTGCCTTATATTTTAGGTGCTGCTAAACCTTCCCGTCGCAAGTTAAAACGGGCTGTGGAAGCGATGAATTTGCCTCCAGAGAAAGTGGCAATGGTGGGCGATCGCCTTTTTACTGATGTTTTGGCGGGTAATCGCTTGGGTATGTTTACTATTCTCGTGGAACCAATGTTGGATGCTAACGAAACAGCCAGACCATATCCCATTCACTCTTTTGAAGTTTGGCTTTCTCAAGCTTTAGGAGCTTCTTTAAATGTCTCAAAAGGCAAAAGGCAATAGGCAATAGGCAAGAGAATAAGTGGTGAAAAATTGCCACAGAAAGTTTCTTTGTTTTATTATAGCGTTTCCAGAACTTAAGAGGTACATTAACTCAAATTCTGTTAACCCACATTAAATTTTCTGTTGCTTCTTATAGAGATGGAAATGCTATAGCAGTCCTAAACGGGTTGTCAAAAGTCAAAAAGTAGAAAAAAAATCAGACATTCTGTTTCTTATCTACTCTTGCCTATTGCCTATTGCCTCTTGCCTACTCTTGCCTCTTGCCTTAATTATTAACTTCTGCCATTTCAATAACCCTATCGTTCCAATCTTTTACTAAGAAATTCAGAGGCTTTTCTCTGCGAATTTTATATTTAACTCCGCGCATTTGCACCCGCATTAAGATTTGCTCCAAACAGTCTTTATCGAAGCAAACGTGACGCTGACGGTTTTTTGTTCCCAAACTCGCCCCACTAATGACGTGAACTTGAGTATTTTTCATTAGTTGATACCACAAACCGTCTCCGGCAAAACTGCCATCGGCAATGCCGCTTCTGTTGACATCGCTGGATAAGTACAAGGGATCTATGCCGGTGGCTCCTAAAGTTTGCTCGTAGTTGTAATAATAATGCAGGGGCACTTCTGCTACTGGCAGTTCGAGAATCCCTTCGTAAAACTGTTGGGCTAAGGCCAAATCTGAGACCATAATCGTGTAAACTTTTGGGGCGCTGGTCAGAAACATCCACATTGCCACGGCGTAAGCTGCCAGTAGCATGACCATGATTCCTTGGGTGGAAAAGATGGTCTCTCCAAGTTCGGGTAAAAAAGCACTTAAATGTAAATGATAAAGCTGAAAACTCATAATAGAGATTGCTAAGATTGTCACGAAACTATTACCTACTTTAATCGATCCTTATCCGCGATCGCCACCTCAACATTTATTCTAAAATCTCAAAGCTCTTTTTTTCAGAAGAAATGACACTAACAAGGGTTTTCGTGTATGGGACTCTCAAACCAGGAGAATCAAATTATCGCCGTTACTGCGATCTGCGCGTCTTAGAGAGTTGTCCGGCGATCGCCTACGGTCAATTGTTTGCCCTCCCTGTTGGTTATCCCGCTATGACTGAAGGTCAGTCTATTGTGCGTGGAGTGGTTCTGACTTTTGAAGATTCATCTATTTTATCCAAATTAGATCGGTTGGAAGATTATCATCCCAACCGCCACCCGGATGAAAACGAATATCAGAGGTTGGCGATCGAGGTCTTCAATAGCGATCGCCAATCTCTGGGAAAGGCATGGGCCTATATCATGGCCTCCGAAAAAGTTCGTTCTTATGGGGGCATTCTGTTGCCAGAAGGAAGCTGGCCAGCATCCTAGTTTTTTCCTGGCCATTATTGTAGCTCGATTAAACTCAAATTTTGGCCATTGTGGAGGTGAATTGATGAAAATTCAACTAGCTCGATAGGAGTCTCCCGCGGATGCATCTCAATGCAAGTCAAAACCAAAAAACTAAACGCTTTTAGGCAAGAGGCAAGAGCTCATCTGGCAATAGTTGGGGAAAAGGCAAGAAGGGAAAAGGGATGCATTAGATAAAAAACCGAATATTCGATATTTTTACAAATATGGGATGCTCCCGTCTCCCGCTATAATCTTTGATTTAGCGGCGAGCTCCATATCGGGACAACGGAAGTATGGAGTTGTTCAATTCTTATTATTGTATTTTTTCGAGAAATAGTTGTCATTTCTTTCACCTGCAAGTTATAATTAAAGTAGTTGGTGAAAAAAACAATGAAACAAGTAATAACGGCAAAATTAAAATTACATTTGCCCCCAGAGCAAAAAGAACTTTTGAGGGAAGTTTCATTAGCTTATAGAAATGCTTTGAATTACACTTCAGAAGTAGCTTTTAAAAATGGGAAACTGTCGAGTTCGAGTAAGTTGCAAAAGCTGGTTTATCAGCAATTAAGAGCCAAGTTTGGTTTACCATCTCAAATGAGTTGTAATATTCCTAGACAAGTAGCAGCAACTTATAAAGGACTTTGGACAAAAGTAAAACAAAATGCCAAACACCAAAAACTTAAACAAACAAAAAAACGATATAAAGGTTTAGACAAACCGCCTAAATATGTGTCCAGAACTTGTAACTTGAATTACAAACGTGATTACTCTTTTGTAACACAAGGAATTAGCCTAATGACCTTGCAAGGTCGGATTAAAGTCCATTACTCTGGATATAAAAAGCACGTTGACTTAATTAAATCAGGTCAAGATACAGTTAAATTTGGAGGAGCTAAAATTTATTATGCTCGTTCAACTAAAACTTATTATCTGTTAGTTTCTTTAGAATTAGAAATACCAGATATTGAACCTAATGCAATTAAGCAAATAGTTGGTGTTGATGTAGGGCAGCGATATCATGCAGTTACTACAAATACGGCAAACAAAACTCATTTCTACTCAGGAAAACAGTGTAATCATAAAGCAACTCGTTATCAAAAAGCGAGGAAAACTTTACAGGAAAAAGGCACTCGTTCTGCTAAGAAACGCTTAGTTTCATTGTCAGGAAAAGAAAGACGGTTTATTGCCGATCGAAACCACTGTTTATCCAAGCAAATTGCTACTTCTAACACCTTAATCGGATTAGAGAACTTAACTAATATTCGAGAACGCACTCAGCCTCGTATAACTGGTAAAAAAGCATCAGTTAAACAACGAAAAGCTAATCATAAACAAGCTAAATGGTCGTTGGCAGAATTGCATTCATTTATTAACTATAAAGCTGTTTTAAATAATTCGTTGGCTATTAAAGTCGATGCTAATTATACCTCCCAAGCTTGTCCCCATTGCGGACATACAAGTAAAAGTAATCGCCCAAATAAAGGGTTGATTTTTCACTGCGAGTCTTGTGGTTTTGAACTCCATGCCGCTAACCGTTGGTGCAAGGAATATAGCAATGCGAACGCTGCTTACCCGGCAAGACTGGGCAAGCACAGGGCTTTTGTCAGCAGCCCCTAATGATTCGTCGGCTGAAGCCAAAGCTGTACGCATGCACGAGGTTTGCAGAATTGCGGTGGACGGCAGGAATCTTGCCCCACACTATATCGTTTGCGATTAGTGTGTGGTAGTTGACGTCAAAAATCTTGGGATCTGCTCGAAAACTTAAGAAACCCGGTTTTTTGAAAAAACCGGGTTTCTGGGATACTGAAAAATCGGGCTTCAAGACCGACTCGATTTGCTGTTGCTCTTAATTTTCAGGAACCGGGCCGGCAGCTTTGGGAATCTGAACTATGGGAGCATTAATACTCAAAACCGCCGCGTTGGGATTAATAATTTCTACTATCGGTTCGTTTAATGCGATTTGAACTGATTCTGGTTCGGGAGTTGTCGCTAATTGAGGCAAGAAAGAACGACTGCCAGGCATAATACCGGACAACATCGCCAGAAATAAGGTTGCAAAAGCAGTTCCGCCCCAAAATAGAGCTAACTTCGGTCGGCGATCTAGACGAGAATAAACTTTTCTAATAGTTTGCTCTACTGGTTCCGATGCTGGTGGGGCCGGCATCTTTTCCAAGTTAGAATGCAGTTGTAAAAGTTGATTATATAAATATCTAGCCAAGCTATCGCTAGCGATTAGTCGTTCGACTTGACGCCGTTCTTTAGCGGTTACTTCTCCATCTAGATAAGCGCTAATTAACTCAAACAACTCCTTTTTCATAGTATCTTGTTTGCGGTTTTGATGCCCCCGTTCTGGATTATTATCGCGTTCAAATTTATCAGTCATTGTTACACCACCTACTTTTAGTTTTTTTGGGATTGATAAAATTCTGTAGTATTGAAACTCTTCAATTCGCCATAGTCTGAAATTTGTGGTTCTCAAAACTCGACTTTATTTATTTTTTAATTAAGATGCCTTTAGGGTCAATTGGTTCCCTTTTTTTCCTGTTTTTTTTAGGCAGATTAATTAGATTAACGAGCAATAGCAGAATAACACCGATGGATTTTAAACAATTAATTTTCGAGTCTCGATTTCAGCAATGGTGAATTGAGGAGGGAATCAATGGAACTTACTCGTTATCGAGATATTTTTGTAGTTGCAGTTGCAATCTTTGGCGAGCTCTTGCAATTCGCGATTTAACAGTTCCCAGAGAAACGCCGGTGATTTCGGCTATTTCTTCGTAGGCCAAACCGTCTATTTCCCTTAAAACTATGGTGGTGCGGAAGACTTCTGGCAATTCGGCGATCGCCTCGCGGAGTTTATCGTAAAACTCTCTTGTTGTCAAGTCTTCGTCTGGACCGGGAGCGTCGGCGGCAATTTCCCAATCCACTTCCCCATCGTCGAAGGTGCGAGGTGCATCCAGAGACAGGGGAGGTCGCATCCGCTTGCGCTTGCGGAGTTCGTCGTAAAAGAGATTAGTCGTTATGCGGCTCAACCAACTGCGGAATTTAGCCGCTTCTTGCAGGCGTCCAATATTGCGGTAAACTCGAATCCAGACTTCCTGAGCCAAATCTGCCCTATCTTGCCAGTCAGGGGCTAAGTGGTAGAGGATTTTGTCCACATGGGGCTGATATCGGCGCAGCAGTTCTGCAAATACGGTTCGATCTGGGCGATCGCCTTGTTGGCATCGCAAAATTAGATCGTGGTTAGAGAGTTTGTTGGGTGGCAATTCCACTGTAGGAGCGCTTGCCTCCACTGAAGACCAGGCTATTGAGATAAATTGACTCATGGTGAATAAGGAATTCGATAGGATTCCTCTAACAAGGACGGGGTTTTGGCTACCTGGGTTCCTTCTCTTCGCAGGCTCCAATGCTGACCCAACTGCTCGAACCGTCGGCCCAATGTTCTTTTTTCCAGATGGGGGCGTTGTGTTTGAGGGTGTCGATGCCGTAGCGACAGGCATCAAAGGCTTCCGAACGGTGGGGACAACCGACGGCGACTAAGACGCTAATTTCTCCTATTTCTAGATGTCCTATTCGATGGTGGATAACGACGCGATTGACGTCCGGCCAGCGATCGCGTATTTCTGCTGCGATTTGCTGGAAAACACGGAGGGCCATCGGTTGATAAGCTTGATATTCCAGGGAAATTACCGGTTTACCATCGGTGCGATCGCGTACCATACCGCTCATCAGTACCACTGCCCCATTAGCCGGCTCGTCTGCCAGTGCATATATTTCTTCAATAGAAAGGGGCGCTATAGTAATAGCAAAACTATCTTTGGTTTCGGTTTTTTCAGTTAAAGAAAAGGTTGGATTATAATTCATTGTTTTTGGGAATGGGGAATTAGCAATTAACCATTTTTACCGCTTCCTAAAAGATACAATAAAGCCATGCGGACGGCAATACCGCTGGTTACTTGTTGGGAAATTAAACTAAATTCTGGGTCGTCCATCAAATCTGAGCTAATTTCGACTCCGCGATTTACCGGACCTGGGTGGAGAATTTTAACTTGGGGTTTGCAGGTTTTCAAGCGTTCTCTGGTAATGCCAAATAACTGATGATATTCTCTCAAACTTGGGAGTAAATGAGCGGTCATGCGTTCTTTTTGCAGGCGCAAAGTCATTACAAAATCGGCATTTTCTAAGGCTGGTTCTACTTGCCAATGTAAAAATAATTTCCCCGGTCTATCTTTGCCTTGTTCGGCAAAGAATTGTGGTAGTAAAGTTGGGGGACCGGCGAGGTGCAATTCGGCACCGGTGGCGGTCAAACTCCAAATATTAGAACGGGCGACTCGGGAATGTAAAATGTCGCCAACAATGGCTATTTTTTTCCCTTCTAAAAGTTCGAGGCGAGGTCGGTCTGGGTCTATTAAGCGACAAATAGTAAATAAGTCTAATAAAGCTTGGGAAGGATGTTGGTGTTGTCCGTCGCCGGCATTGAGAACTTGAACTGAAGAACCGCTGGAGTCTAAAGAAGAGGCGATCGCTGCAACTACTCCTGCCTGTTTGTGGCGAATTACCATCATATCGGTTCCCATCGCCAAATAAGTTTTTGCCGTATCTAAAATAGTTTCTCCTTTAGTTAAAGAAGAACTCCCAGGAGCAAAATTTAAGGTATCTGCCGAGAGTCGTTTTGCTGCTAATTCAAAACTATTGCGGGTGCGCGTGGAGGGTTCAAAAAATAAATTTGCTACTACTTGACCTTGTAATGCGGGTACTTTTTTCATCCGCCTTCCTAATACTTCTTGAAAACTGGAGGCAGTTTGCAAGACGATATCGTATTCGTCGGCGGTGAAGTCTGCAAGGGAGAGAATATGACGGCGAGTCCAGGTTGCATTGGGCATTTTAATTAATAATTAATAATTGGGAAACTGGTATCTCAGAAACCAGGTTTTTTAGAAAAACCTGGTTTCTTGACCTACGGCAATTTTAAAAAAACCGGTTTTTTTGACCGACGGCAATATTAAATATGATTTTGGAGCCAAAAGATGGCGCTTTCTTCATCGCCGACTCGTTCTCCTTGGGGGAGAGACGGACGTTTTATTATTACCACTGGAATGCCTAGTTCCCGTGCGGCAATAATTTTAGCGTAGGTGGCATCGCCACCGCTATTTTTACTGACTATTACTTCAATTTGGTACTTTTGCAAAAGCGATCGCTCTTGGTCGAGGGAAAAGGGCCCGCGTTCGGTCAGTAGTTTCCCGGGGGGTAAGGGAATATTCGGTGGTGGCGGGTCGATCGCTCTCATTAAAAACCAGAACTGTTGGAGGCGGGAGTATGCGGCCAACTCTTGCCGCCCGATGGTCAGAAATATTCGCCGATGGCCCAACTGGGATAAAACTTCGGCTGCTTCTTGGTTGCTTTCGACTTCGATCCAGCGATCGCCGTCGGTTTTTTCCCAGGGAGGACGGATTAGGATTAAATAGGGGATGCCGACTGTAGCGGCGGCGATCGCTGCATTGAAGGAAATTTCAGCGGCAAAAGGATGGGTGGCATCGACCAGCAGATCGATATGCTGTTCCTGTAGATAGTCTGTCAACCCAGAGATACCGCCAAAACCGCCGGTTCTGGTAGTGGTGGATGAGAGCTGAGGTTTGCGAGTCCGACCTGCTAGAGAAGCGATCGTCTCCAAACCGTCTATTTTTGATGCTCTGGCGATTAACTTTGAGGCTTCCCTAGTGCCACCGAGAATCAACACTCGTTTCATATCAATTAACAATTAGCAATTAGCAATTAACAATTAACAATTTTATTGTGCTTGCTGTGGTGGTACTAACTGTTGAACGAAGTGCTGATGCTCGGGGGAATTGATTCCAGTTTGTAAGACTGCCAAGACTTGCTGCATATTTCCTTGGAGCATTGCCGCAACATCCAGACACAATCCCGGAAACACTTGAGAACAGATGATGCCTTGGGAGTTGGGAGTTAAAGATATATAGTCGCCATTCACCAAATTAAACCAATCAATTTTTTGGTTAAACACCTGCCACACGAGATATTCTTGGATGCCGCTGCGACGATAGGCGCGTTTTTTATCTCCTAAATCGATCGCCGCACTGCTGGCAGCAATTTCTACGATAAGTTCTGGGGCACCTTCCAAGTAGCCGTCGTCGCTGAGACTTGAGCGTCCGCCCCTTTCGGGGTTAATTAATAAGACGCCATCGGGTTGCAGTTCGTTTTCGATATCCAAACGGAGGGTTGGTTCGATACCCATTTGCAGTTGGGGCGTGGCTGTTTGATACACTCCCAACCAAGTTATTAAATGTCCGTGGGGTTGGGCGTGGGTTGTAAAACGTAAGGGGGATGCCGTATAAACAACTCCTTCTATTAATTCGGCTTTTTTAATTTCTGCCATGGCGCGGTAGCGACGCTCGAACTCGTGGCGAGTTAAGCGATCGCCATTTTCTAAGGGCGGTAATTCTAAGGGCGGTAATTCTAAGGGCGGTAATTGTTGGGTGGGGGTTTCGCGAGGGGTGGTGGTGGATAGTGGTTGTAAAGAAGTCATGGTCCTTGCCTCCATAGTTAACAGTTGATAAAAGATGTATTATAGTTCCTGTTCTTTTGCTAGGGCGTTGACGGCGGCGGCGGCGATCGCGCTGCCTCCCCGTCGCCCGCGCAGGGTTATAAAGGGAACGCCCCGACTGTTTGCTGCTAGTTCGGCTTTAGATTCTGCGGCACCGACAAAGCCTACGGGAAATCCTAAAATCAGCGCTGGTTTGGGGATTCCTTCATCCAGTAGTTCCAGCAGGCGAAATAGTGCGGTGGGTGCGTTGCCGATCGCTACTACGGAATTTAGTATATGAGGTTTCCATAGTTCTAGGGCTGCTGCGGAGCGAGTATTGTTAGCGTGCCGCGCTATTTCTGGTACTTCTGGGTTGTTCAGGGTGCAAGTTACGGGGTTATTTGCGGTGAGGCGATCGCGAATTATGCCGTTAGCTACCATTTGAGTATCGCAGAGTATTAGTGCGCCGTTGTTTAAGGCACTACGTCCGGCTTCCACGGCATCTGGCGAAGCGGCTAAGTCTTCTACTATATCTGTCATGCCGCAGGCGTGAATTAGTCTTACTGCTATATAAGCTAAGTCGGGAGATAAGTTATCTAGTTTCGCTTCAGCGCGAATTATAGAAAAGGACTTGCGGTAAATTTCCTGGGGGCTGCGGATGTAATCAACCATTTGGGTTTGTCAATTGTCAATTGTCAATTGTTAATTGTTAATTGTCAATTGTTAATTGTCAAGGGTAGGTTATGGCCGATCCAGTTACCTGTTGCCTGTTGCCTGTTGCCTTTTGCCTGTTGCCTTTAAAAATAAATGGGTGACCTGGGATTCGAACCCAGAACCAGCGGATTAAGAGTCCGCCACCCCATGCCCTTTTAGTCACGTTATTTCGTAATTTTAACACCTGATTTTTCGTTTTGCCCGATTTTTGCCCGATTTTTGCCCGATTTTTCTTATTTTTGCAGAGATGGCGAAACAATAACGACAGTTGACAAACACCAAGATGGCCTTTTAATCTCAAACAAATAGGCCCCCTTTAAAAAAAGAGGGCCTATTAAAATCTCCAAGGGAATCACTGGTAATTTTTAACTGGCCATTGTGACCATGCAAAAGTTAACAACTCCTGGGGAGTCACCGGTAAATAAATTTTACCGCCTACGCTTAGGCTCGGCAAGCTTCATTAATAAGGCCTCGACTTCCTCCAGGGCATCCTCTAGGGCCGCTAGGTCGCCGTATTTGCCGAGTTCTTCGGGCATTCCGCTGTAGAGGGTGGCGAAGAAAGCATCAATTAAAGCCGCGATGCCTTGGTCGGGGTCAATCTCTCCATTGAAGGCAGGAATGAAATTAAGGCCAGAACTGCAAAGCTTTAGGTTTTTAAGATTTTTATATTTTATTATGCTTTAAGTACCTCATTAATTTTTTCATCAATCCAGCTCGGCTTATTGTCAAAATGCATTATCACCTTGTACTTGCTGTCTATAATCTTGTCATTTATTTCTTCCTGGTTTGTGGGGGTGCGCCGTTCCTCGTATTTTGTAATACGAGGAATGTTTATAATGTGCGCAAAAGCTAAGTATTGCGGCTCGCGTTTTTTTGGTTTATATCTGCTATCATTTCTGTATTTTATGCGATTCTCTACCTTGATAGGGTAGATTATTTCTGTATCGGTAAGGCCGACTAACTTCTCAGCCACCTGGTCGGCTTCTTCCTCACTAGAGACCCAAGCTACAAGCTTGCGGCCATTTTTTAACGCTGCTTCCATCCGATAATTACCGCGTGTAAAAGCGATATTAGGCCCGAATGTTTGCTTAAGATTATCCCATGTTATTTTGCTTTTTTTACAATTCGGAACTACTAAGCGAGAGCGTGCCAAGTTAGATCGCCGCTCCTTTGTCCAAAATGGAGGCGAGGGATAATTGAAAAATTCGAGGGTAATTTCTACACCGTTGTTAGAGATGATGGGCTCAAAATCCTCGCCAACTAAAGCGGTTCCCATATCGCGGTTATTCATTAACCGCGTTTGATTAATCAATTCAGATATAGCCGGCCTTAGTGCCTGTTCTGTGCCCGATAGTATATAGGATTCTTCTGGTACTGAACGATCCGGAATAACCTCGACGATGCGCTCCGCTCCCATCAAATTTTCACGAGTATAGCTCTGCTGACCGTACCAATCATCTATCGCCCCAGCAACGACATAACCGGACTCCAAACACGCCTCACCCATAGCAGCAAGACCCGTCTGTACTTTTTCCCGCCACCACTCATTAGGTATTACAGCTTCAAGTACATCATTAGCTCCTTTAGTAAAAGTCCATTCATCATTACCAGGATCGCCCCATTGATTAAAAGCATTGTCCCCAATTATTCCTCGGATAAGCTGAGAGAGAAAATAATCAGGATTTCCCTTCAACCCAGAACGCCACCGCTTAAAAAATTGAAGCGCTGCAGCAGTAGCATAACTAAATCCCGCTTGAGATAAGGCCGATGACCATTCAGAGAGTAGCTCACTTTTTGTCTCTTCCGAAACTTGAGCGAGAACGTGGGCACCAAGGGCGGGATTAAACTTAGTGATAGCGGCCGTAGCACCATAACCACAAGCGGTATAACCCAAAGTACGCCCCACTGCTTCAAAGCCACGCTCGACAACCGAATTATTAATACCGTCGATAACGCCGGCAATTTCAGCATCGCTAATTTGCCAGTTAAATTCTAAAATTACTTCGCCGGCACTAACAATTGCATCCAGCCAATCAGTAGCCGAAATAGAAGTAAGTTTATCACTAAGTTTTTTTAACCCTGACGACAAAAAGCCCCCAAACTTAGCGAGCCAATCCTTGACAACGCCAACAATGCCCCCTCCCTCAGTGTTAGAAGAAAACCGTCGAAAAGATCGAGGGCGATCGTTGGTAACTTCTCTTCTAATAACGCGACTACGCAAGTCGCGTAAGCGTCTAACAATTGGTGCCATATATTAACTATTATTAAATTTCAATTCTTTAATTTTAGGTAATTTTTTCTTATCTTCTTCTTCTTTTTTTTCTTGGGTGGCACCAACCAAAGTATCTTCTTCTTTCCAATCTTTCTCTATATCGCTTTTAAATTCTTTCCAATCTCCGGTGCGATCGTTGTTTTGATGCTTATATTGATAGAAAGACTTCGCCAAATCAGAGCCCGTATTTAAAAGATTTAAGAGCTGTTGCCTGGCAACTCGTGGATCTTCTGAGATATTTTGCCAAAATACCGCTTTAATAATCTCAGCCGCCCTAATCTTTAATTCCTCATTTTTCAAATACTGACTTTGTGCTTGCTCCGAACGAACTTTAATCTTATAGGGCTTATCTTCGGGTGAAGTTTTGAGAAGTTGCAAAATATCAAAACCTTCGCCCGCATCCGACGCCGCATCAGCTTCTGGAATTAAATTAGGATCGAAAGTCATTGGCAGAGGTATTTCTTTTTCATCATAGCACTCGAAAAAGGTAGTCAAACACTTGATGCCTTCCCAAGATTTAGCGGCATAAATCTTAGTTAAACCAATTTCCATCAAAGTATGAGCGCTTACCGCTTTAGTTTCTGTAGCAGTGGCATTGATTTCTAATAGTTGGCCGTAAATTTCACCGAGCATTTCAGCAATATTAGCGGGTTTAAAGGCATCTTCTTCGATATCAAAATCAATAGGAAACTGCCCTATAGATTCCTCAAAAATATCAAAAAAGTACCCATACCAATCGGAAGCATGATAAATTTCGCGCTCTTCCCCGCCGTCCTCTTCATTTAAAGAATCGGGCATTTTTGAGGGATAATTGGTAGCTGCATCAGCGCCTACTACGTTCGCTATTTCTTCCACATATTTAGTTAATTTTTGGAAATTAGCATGATAGTTAAGCACTTCCTCAATTTTTCGTTTTCCTTTATTATCTACGGCGAGAGATTCGGGCACTTTTAAAGGGTACAAATCATCTGCATTTTCATCTTCTGAAATGCCGATATATTTAACAAGCTTGCGGGTCATTGAGGTTAGGGCATCACAGCAGTTTTTATCCATTTTTTTAGGGCGATCGGGTGGTGGGTTATCTGGTGGTAGGTTATCTGGTGGAGGTGGAGGTGGTGGGGGGGGTGGATTTATTGGACCATCAGACATTAAGCATCCATACACGGTATGCGGCGATGAATAAGGTAGACGAAATATATGAGGGGATTTCCGCCCCAAAGTCGATTCATTGACAAACACTTCCTTAACACGCGTCATTTCAAAAATCTGATTTGTAACTGAAGAAGATTCTTCAGTAGCTAAAGCAATCCAACGAGGCGTGCTGTAATATTTACTATAAAATCCAGAGTATCCAGTGTAGGGGTTTTGGTAAATTCCCCAAGGTCGCCCATCCGGTTTAGTATATGTTGCTCCCACTCTCGCTTTTATTAGACCTTCCCAGTTCTCTAACTTTTGTTGGTCCTCGTAGAAAGAAGGACGCAAAGGAGAGTCATAATTATAGGGATGCAAACGGTTGAACTCATATTCTGTATCAATATTTTTTACATATCTATCAACTGTCACCTCTACCAAAGATCCATTTTTATATATGTATCTAAAATAAAAAACATAGTAATTTCTTTTTAAATACACAGGGCAAAGCCAACATACATCCAGGCAAACACCACCATCAAAATCAGGCGGACCGTCAAAATAATTTTGATTCCACGGTCCATCTTCTTTTGGGGTTAGAATTGGTTCTGGTTCTGGTGTTGGTTCTGGTGTTGGTTCTGGTTCTGGTTCCGGTTCCGGTTCTGGTTCACAAACTCTATAAGTGGTCGTAAATGCCCCGCTGCTTAGAGTAATTACACGACACCGCCCCTCATCAACAATTTGCACGCTCTCTAAAGATATAGGTACATCAATCGGAACATTAGGGATAAACTCACGAATATTAAAATTAATATCATCTACCGGGGGCACATAAGGCAGGTTAATGGTTGGCATATTAACCTCAAGCTTTGGCATCCCCAGAAAACTATCAGGGGTAGGCTTGGGCTTTTGACCCGGATAATGAAATCCGAAATTTGGTGGTTTACTCATTTAAGGTCCCACTAATGTAAATGTACCCGTATCCTGCCCCTGAGAGTAATTAAAGATTGCTGTTTTAGCGTAAGTTTCTCCAACCAACCTAACATCTATCAAGCCGATAGATTGAGAATAATTAGGTTTTAGAATAATCTCACCTCCAGATGCCGGTAAGCGAGCCGCCCAACTATTGCTATTTTTAACGATAGGTAGCAAAATAGCTCTAATAGCATTTACACTCATTGATGTTCCAGAAGTGATTCTTCTAAACAGAGCTTTAATGATTCCATTACTATTAAAAAGATAGATATTAATTGGAAAAGCGGAACCGGAATTATAAGATAAAGCCCCAGGATTAATAGATAAATTATATTCTTGATTGGGATTAAAAGAAGAAAACTGAAAAAGCTTGTATCCAGTAGCGGGATTATTAATCTCATTATATCCATTATACCAATCTGGGCTATTATTCCAGTTGTTACCCGTTCCTATTAAGGTTTGTATTTCCATAGAGTTATTACTATTACTATTACTATTACTATTATTATTGCTGCTAGTATTTTGACTTTGATACTCCAAGGCAATTTTAATGGTAGCAGTGCCACCAACAGCATAAGCCCAAATCTC
The DNA here is from genome assembly GCA_964609515.1 of uncultured bacterium. Classification (GTDB taxonomy): domain Bacteria; phylum Cyanobacteriota; class Cyanobacteriia; order Cyanobacteriales; family Microcoleaceae; genus CALKCV01. The sequence continues at coordinate 22,200 of CAZSTZ010000064.1, forward strand.
ATACCCCCCATCTAGATCGTCAAATCCTTGTTGACCAGGAACCAAAAACCAAGGAGAATTTAATATTTGTTCTTCCGAAGGTTCGCTAATTCCATGAAGCAAAATCACTTTAGATGCTGTAGAATCTGGGGCAATTTCCAAAGTAGTTCGCCGAGATGAATTTTCGCGATCGACTATCTTAGTAAGGGTTAAAGGAGAAACGCTAATGCTTTTTAATACAGTATTGGAAAATCTGGGCATATCAATATTGATATTGCCTAAACTATTAGCTAAATTTTGAAGCGCTGCCAGTAGATCGGAATTACTGGCATCGCTACTGTTCCAGAAAAGCATATTAAATCTGTACCTCTGAAGCTACGCTTACAAGCAAGTTTGCTGTTTCTCCTGCTGCCGTGATTACGGTTACATTTTCATTTGCTGCAACCCGCATTTGGTTGTCGTTAAATCCAGAAGGGAAAATAACAGAATAGCTACTACTGGTAGCCGTTCCTCCAAATTGGCAATAAACCGCATTAGGGCCGCTATTTGAGATACTGAAATATTGGCCAGTGGGAGATGACGCAACGATTTCCACCGCTACTGTATCGTCCACCGCAACAGGAATAGGCGCGGAGTAGGCCCCGCGTGCGAGCGCTGAAGAAGTGACTTCGATTGTTGTTTGTTGTGTGTGATTCCAAGACATATCATTATGGAACTAAACGATTAAAATATTCTAGCATTTTTTACAAGTTTCCATATTAATTCAATTAGTTGTAATATTCCAATTTCCTTTCGCCCGCAAATTGGCGATCGCCGCCAATCCATCAAATCCACTACTACTATCTGGTGCTGCATTTCCAGTGCCACTTAAATTAATAATCCCTGATGTTTTTCCCGCAGTATCAAAAGCCACCAATATTTCGTTAACAGCAGCAGCAGTCAATAAATTGTTTTGCAAATAAAAAATATTTAAAGTGTCAGATACAGCAAATCCAAATTCAACCCCAGATAGTTGATTATCTTTTAAATCAATGTAGTTCAGGCTAGGGCAGTTTATTAATGTTGGGATATTGCCATTAATTTGATTGCTGTACCCCCGGATTTGTATCAATCCACTGCTTGCCAAAGAAGGCAACGAATCTGCTATTTGATTGTCGAAAAAATACAAATATTCTAAATCAGGATTAGTATCTGTCAGGGGGTTTCCAAATCGAGTTAAAGCAGACTTAAACGCATAAAAATTTTGCAGTCTGGGACAGTTTTGGGGGAAATTTAAAGCTCCATTTAGATGTGGATTATATGTGATTTCAACCTGTCGAAAGGTCGCACCGTCGATTGTAGGAATGTCTCCTACAAACGAATTGTAATCTAAATCTAATTTATTGAGGTTCGGCGCATTAATTGATGAAAAGTCTGGTAGAAATCCGCATAAATCGTTGGAGTTTAAATATATATTTGTTGCATTAGTTAAGTCATTTAACTTTGAACTTATAGTGCCTTTTAGATTTTCCCCTTGTATTGCGAAACTTCTTGTTAACAAATCAGGGTTATTTATTTTTAAAGTTAACCAATCGTTTTTTTCGGCGCGAGGAAATTGCGTATTCTGAAACAAACGAGAATCCCACCTAGCCCCTGCTTCTGATGTTTGAGTCATACTTGATAATACATAGGTAGAAGCGGCGGAAAAAGAGAGCCTAAGCATATAATCCCCATAAGGTCCGTCAATTATCCTATCAGAAATATTCGGAATTATAGTATCAATTTCTGAATTATCAGTTAATATCAACAAGTCAAAAAAATCAACTCCGAAAGGCAATTCCGTGTCTCCAGATGCAGCAGTGTAAAAATTACCATGAGTAATTCCTGACCAAGTGGAGGCAACGCAATAATAAACTTGGTTATTGGGCAAAGAAACTGTTAAGGTATCATTGGAAAAATCATATCTAAGATGCGGTTGAGAACCGTTTGTCTTCACCACTTCGCCCGATTCGATAATGGCTGGTTGATTAGTTGAGATTGGCTGACTGGTAGTATAACCATTGCCTGATTGGTCTTCAATTGACACAGTCAAACCATCACTAAAACCAACAAAATTAAGAGCGGAAACACTATCAAACCGCCTACCAAAAAAACCAATATTTTCTTCTAAAAAAGTTCCTCCTTTTCTAATCCGACAGCAAATAGAATTACTGCTTTTAAGTTGGGTAAAACTATAAGCGGCTACAATTGTTTGCAACCCTAATTCTTCCATCCAAAAAGTCACCGAAGGAAAGGACGGAGATGACGGCGCGTCTAAATAATCTTTAATGTTCCAGCTATTATCCATTAAATTCTACTAAACACCTCAGAAGCAACAGCAATCATCAAATTAGCAGAGTTCCCCCCACTTTTCAATATAGCAGATACCTCTTGTCCGCCCACTCGAAAATCCCAATAATTAGCACCGGGCGGCACTACTAAATTATAGCTCGAAGAAGATGCAGGCCCGCCTATCTTGAGCAAAATTGCATCGGGGCCGGCATTGTACAAAGACAAATATTTAGGCACTTCCTGATGGGCCACTAATTGAGTAGCGGTATTCGTAACTGCTACCGGAATCGGATCGGTATATGGCCCGGGGACAAATTGGCCCTCGACGGCGACCAACTGCGATCGATATGGATTTTTGAGAAAACCATCGAGCTGATAGGCCCAGGCGATCTCTATCGTAATCCAATCTTCCGTATTTGTTAACACGCCGTGGCCCATATCAATGAGCTTACAGGCAAAATTAGCCCCAGGATTTAATCGCTTAGTATCGTAGGCTCCGATACTCGGCAAAATTTCCTGGGCGATCGACGTGCCATAATTCATTAATTTTAGCAAAAATAGATCGCGCCACGCTGCCCCATAGTTATCAGAAAGCTGAAACAAAAGGCCCATTTTTTGGGCGTTATCTTCGACTTTTAAACGCTTCCTTAATTTGGTCGAATCGCTATCCTCCGGGAATATTTCGGGAGGATAGACCTTTTGCAATCCAGGGAGGGAATGAAGAACCACCACGGACTCCAACTGAAAATTAAAACCAATATTGTAATATTTTGATGCTTCGGAATAATCGCCCAATATAGAAGCTGCCGAAATTAATAATTGCCTCGCGCCAGATGCTCCAGGCTTAAAAATCTTTCCAATATTTCCGCTATCAGTCTTTAAAATGGTCATTAGAAAAATGCGATAAAACTTTGAGTCAATATTGACGCATGAAGCACTATTTTAAAATGGTAACACAAATTTCAAGTTAGGCTTTATGATGAAAATAATTTACGATCAATAACAATCAAAAAAACTATGGCAGCACCAATTACCACAGTCGGCGGCACATTAGAGCAACAAGCGATGGAAGTAATCGAAGCTTTAGCGGACCAGCAGAGAGACGAAGCCACTAATCCCAACGGAATCGAGGTAGTGACCACGAACACCTACAACGACAACACCGGAATCGCTAACTACAGCCTTGCCATCCCGTTTACTACCAGTCGCAGCGGGACAACTGGTGCGATCGAGGCCACCGCCGTTGAAGTATTTGGAGTCTTGTAATTTTATCCTTATTATGGGCATTTATTAAATGCCTATAATTTTTTTTAATATACCAAAACCTCAACTAGAGCCAAAGCTAACAGCAAAACAAATAAACCAACTTAGAAAAAAAAGATAGTTAAATGGCAGATACAAACCAAAAAGCTGACCTATTAAGGGGTCTCGGTCTTACAGATGACCAAATAGAAGCGTTGACTGGTCAGATCGATAATTCCGAGACTGCTAATATCACGCCTTTTATTACTGAAGTACAAGTTTACAAAAATGCCAAAGCAAAGCTGGTTTTTCCTGAAAGAGTCGTATTTGCTTTAGGTGGAAATACGCAGTTTCAGCATCCAACATTATCTGACACCATGCAAGTAATTAAGTCGCGAGGTTCGGATCCGGGAAATACAGAACCGACAGTAAATTTTGATTACCAAAATCCAGAATCTTTTGTGTCCTTGGAAAGTTTAAGACCGCGTGGAGGCAGAAAAATAATAATTCCAACTAAAGATTATACTTGGAACGGAAGAACTAATAACAGTAAAGTCACTTGGAGAGTGCCTGCTTGGATAACAATTGTTGCAATCCAGAATGCACTATTTACATGCATTAAGGACAACCCCAAAAAGCCAAAAACATTCAAAACGGGAACACGGAGATTATACTTCGTCCAAGATACCACTGAGCAAATGAAAGATCAAAATACTGTTGACTTTTAAAAATTTTGTTGATATTTTTGTGGGTTTTTTTAAAAAAGCAAGCATTTGTTATAATACTTGCTTTTTTATTTACTTTTTTAAGGCATTAAAAAAATGCAAGAGCTAACAATAATTACTGCTGTATTCAATAGTTTACTGTTGTTTTTACTAACTTATTATCATTTTAAAGAGCAATCGCAAGGCATAATTTTAAGCTCAAGCAATGAGTACATAAAAAAACAAATTGAAGAAATCTACGCAAAAGTAGAAAGACTAGAAATAAAACTAGATCAAGCATACAAATATTATTCAGAAATCAAGGCACGTCTTGAACGCTAATTATTAGTACCACTTAACTAATCAACTGAACGCACTTAATCAAGGCGTGCCAAAGCGTGCCCGTCATTTTTCCTCTCATGGTAAGGCCACCATCACCAATTGAAATTACCCTACATTCCTCATTATTAAAAAATACCAAACTTCCATTCTTTAATGCCGGGGTAACAGAATCAGAAGGCGATCCGGTTTCCTCTAATTTGGTATCTATAAGAGAGGAAGCCGGATCGCTCGTTTTCTTCTCCTCTGGCCGATTGTAGCGATTGGCGATCGCCTCTTTTAAATTTGCGGATAAAGCGAGCTTCTCCTCTCCAATCTCAAGAGAACTGTACAAATCCTCAAGAATGTACACGCTAACAACTTCCCCGCCCCGACGGCGACGTTTGCGGGCTAATTTGTAGCCCAGCTGATTGAGTACCCGGCGATTTAAAAATTGAATTGCGGATAATGCGCCTTTTTTCCCAAATAGCCATCGGCGATGATAATGGCCAGCCCTCCGACACAAACTAAGAATTTCTTCATCGGTGGCCTCCCACAATCGATCCGGAGAATTAAGGATCGAGGCAAGGCCCACTTTTTGGAGATTTTCAATAATTAAAATGGGCGATCGCCAATCGCTCGGAAAAAATGAGGGATTCTCAGCATTTAGCAAGCGCTCCCATTTCTCAACCTGAATCTCCTTAGCACGCTGCGAATTTTCCCAAAGCCAGCGCAATCCTAGCCGGTTAAGCATTAAGCGATCGTCTTTTATCTTCTCAATTAGCTCGGGGCTCCAGATTTCGCTCTCGGAAATGCCGGGCAAAATCTTATTGATAAGTAAGCTTTTCTCTGCCTTGCATTTGTCGTCCCAGGTTGCAGCCCAGGAATTGTTGATCCGTTCCGCTGCTTCCATATCTATGTTCTCAGATTTAAAAATTTTGTGGGCCGTCTCGCTTAGGATGACCCGTTTGTAGTCTTTGATATCGCTGGTCTCTTTTGATATCCAGCCACATTTAATAGTATGGCCTTGGGCCTCTAGCTCCGCGAGTAGGTTCTCTCTCAGATTGGCCCGGTCGTAGTTTAAAAGCGCGTTAATTTTTCCGATCGCTTCCATGTGGATGCGGTCGGTGCTGCTGGCCACTATTTCTTTTAGCTTGGCTACTGCCTCATTACTGCCGAGAAGTTCCAAATCGTCTTTTACAAATTGATTGATTTGCTCGACGACTCGCCGCTCAAATGGCGACGCGAACCTTTCCCCTTCATTGGATAAGTAGGGCTTGCTCCAAATATTCCAGCGAGCGCCAGGGTCTCGAAAGCGGTTGAGCATTTGCATAGCCGTTTCGGTATCGATGTGAAATCTTATAAAAAAGATTTCCTCAAAGTAATTCGATAAGTTGATTTCTGGTAAATGTAAGCTTATGGCTTCGTCTTTGCTCTCGGGTTGCAATAAGTTATCAAAGGGCTGTTTAAAGTTTAATGGCTTCTGTTTTATGGAACCGGGTAAAACTTTAGCCATATTGATATCTACGCCGCTTTCTGCAGAAGGAGATAAAATAACATATTTAATCTGCCTTGCTTTGATATATTTTGCCGGGTTTCTCAAAAACTCTTTAGCATAATCCTCTGTCACTGTTTTTGAGTCGATTCTGATAATCTCAGAATCGTTTATACCTTTATCTAAAAGCTTTCTATGGATTGCCTCGCATTCCTTTTGAGAATCGCTAATAATTCCAGTTGGGCGGGTCTGCTTAAATATCCACTCGGTAAAGCTTGCGTGATCGTGTGGATTTTCATCTCCCCTGTTATAAGAGCCTAAGCAAAAGTTAACCTCGCGTGACGATGGCGAATATTCATTGAAAATTTTCCGCACCTTTTCGATTCCCGATAATTTGCGAATATAATCTACATCTGAATCCTTAAGGTTGCCATCTAATAGGAAGATGTAGCGTGCCCGCTTTACCGCTTGCTCAAATTTGGCGGTTATTAAAGATCGCCGCATTCGGATCGTGTTTCCGATAAGAATATGCTTAATCGTTGAGGACCATTCGTCAAGGATCAATATGCGATCGTCGAAGTCCTCGTCATCCCACCGATGCAGGGAATCGGCGCAATTTGCTATCCATGAGTGCGCGTATTTTGTAAGAAAAAAAGCGTCATCTTGGTGTAAATGATAGACCCCAATTCGCTCGCCGGTTTGAATTAATAGGCTATTTCTTGAGCC
>CAZSTZ010000065.1:0-28486 GCA_964609515.1 uncultured bacterium
ACGTATTTGTTGGGTTCCACGGAGGTCCGCACAACCTACAAATTAAGGCATTTTTCCTGCATGGCGAAGGTATTGGTTATTAAATACACTTCTGCCCCTATTGCCTCTTGCCTTTTGCCTTTTGCTTTCTAAAAAGATTGCCACGGGGGGGATGAATGAAAAACAAACTAAATTAACTGATTTACCAGTCCCCCCCTCGCAATGACAACAGGAGTTTTTTTGACTTAATTAACTAGCCATCAAAACTCAATGCTTGACCGCGAACTTCTAGATTCAATTCCCCCTTATTATAAACAACTTGCCCCCCAACAATTGTTACCACCGGCCAACCAGTTAAACTCCAACCCTCGAAGGGACTCCAACCGCATTTTGTGAACAATTCTTCTCGCAAAACCGGGCGATAATTTTGCAAGTCAACTAATACTAAATCGGCATCGTAACCGGGGGCGATCGCTCCTTTATTCGGTATTTTATAACCCTTCGCTACCGCCGCAGACATCCAATTAACTACCTGAGAAACCGTACAGCGTCCCTCCATCGCTTGAGTTAACATTAACGGTAAAGACGTCTCAACTCCGGGCATTCCCGAAGGCGTATTTGGATAACCTTTTGCCTTTTCTTCCAAAGTATGAGGCGCGTGGTCCGTGGCAATAAAATCGATAACTCCATCCAACAACGCTTGCCACAAAATTTGATTGTCTCGTTCCGATTTTAAAGGAGGATTCATCTGCGCAAAAGTGCCAATTTGTTCGTAAGCGCTAGTATTTAAAAGCAAATGTTGGGGCGTAACTTCCGCAGTCACCCAACTCGGTTTATCCTCCCTCAATAATTCCGCTTCGTCTCCCGTGGAAGTATGTAAAATATGCAGCCGTCGTTGATACTTTTTAGACATCTTTAAAGCCATCTTTGTTGCTAATAAAGCCGTCTCGTTATCCTGTATCGTAGAATGAATTGCCGGGTCCGTAATGCCGGCAAATTCTTGGCGGCGTCGGTCAATCCTGGCTTGATTTTCTGCATGAACGGCAATGAGTCGTTTTCCCTTAGCAAAAATCGGCTCTAATTTCTCCTCCGTATCTACTAATAAATTACCGTGCATCGACCCCATAAATATCTTAATTCCGCAGGTAGGATTTGCCGTTAATAAATCAGGCAAATTCTCCGCAGTTGCGCCGATGAAAAAACCATAATTTACCAAACATTTAGCCGCCGCCCGATTTAGTTTATCGTCTAAAGTTGCTTGAGTAGTAGTTAAAGGACGGGTATTTGGCATTTCTAAAAACGAGGTTACGCCACCTTTAGCACAAGCCATTGTTGCCGTACTTAGATCCTCTTTATGTTCCAAACCAGGTTCGCGAAAATGTACCTGCGGATCTATTACTCCGGGCAACAAAGTTAAACCCTTCCCGTCTATTTCTAAACTTGTTTCATCTGTGGGAGAAGGCGAAGAAATTTCTGGAGAGATTTCGACAATTTTTCCCCCACGAGTCCAAACATCTCGAATGGCTAATTCTCCATTAGGTAAAACTACAGTGGGTTGGCGGATGATTATAGATGAGTTGAATGACATAAGATTGATGTTGATTTTCGATTTGCCGAACTAAATAAGGGCGGTTTGCGCTAGCAAAAGATGAGAACTCTGCCCTAAAATAGAAAATTGACAGCAATTTTTATTGAATACAGCTTACCTTTAAGTTAAAGAGATTGCAATTAAACAACTATGAGTAATAAAGAAAATCCCTGGATAGAAGGAATTAAAACCGTTGGACTGAGCGTGGTCTTGGCCATCGGTATTCGTCAATTTGTAGCTGAAGCGCGTTACATTCCTTCTGGTTCGATGCTGCCGACGCTGCAAATTAACGATCGCTTGATAATTGACAAATTGGGTTATAAATTTGGCGAGCCCAAACGAGGGGATATCGTCGTTTTTAATCCCACAGAAGCTCTCAGTACCACTTACAAAGATGCCTTTATCAAGCGGATAGTCGGCCTCCCCGGAGAAAAGTTAGAAGTTAAAAATGGAAGGGTTTACGTCAACGGTCGGCCTTTAGAAGAAAAATACGTCGCCTCGAAATTAGATCCGGCTGCACCTATAAATGGTAACTCCCAGCACCAGCAAACAGAAATTAATGATTGTCCCCCTAATATGAGGTTTTTAGAGCAACCGCAAACTGTCCCCCCCGACTCCTATTTGGTCATGGGGGATAACCGCCAGCACAGTTATGATAGTCGCTGCTGGGGTTTTGTCCCTCGGGAAAACATTATTGGTAGAGCCATTTTTCGCTTTTGGCCTATGAATCATCTGGGAGGATTAGATGAGTCTCCGATTTATCCTAAAAATTAAGACTAGAGGACCGATCGAGAAACCCGGTTTTTTGGAAAAACCGGGTTTCTGGGATACCAAAAAACGTGGTTTGTCAATTGTTAATTGATACAAACTACCCGCCCTTTAATCTCTCGGCCCCACCAAGGAGTATTGGCAGAAAGAGATTTAATCGTTTGTTTGCTGACAGTCCAGGTCTGTTGGGGGTCGAATAAGATAACTTCGGCGGGGAGGTTGGGGGCGATCGCTCCCAAACTCAGTCCCAAACATCCAGCCGGCCCGCTGCTCAAGGCCCGCCACAACTCCAAACCCGACAATTCCCCGCTTTCCACCAAACCCTGCCAGAGCAAAGGCAAAGCTAATTCTAAACCGATCGCCCCCGGTGGCGCGTCGGCAAAGGCAACGGTTTTTTCTTCATAAGTAAAAGGAGTATGGTCGATGGCGATCGCCTCCAAAACTCCTTCTTTAACTCCTCGAACCAAAGCGAGGCGATCGCTCTTAGTTCCCAGTGGCGGTTCCAAGCGCAAATTCGGATCGAAGGGAATGCCGTCGCGCCCCTCAATAGCTTCGGTATCTAACAGCAAGTGCATCCAACTGGTACTGGCACTCACCGGCAAACCCCGATGTTTGGCATCTCTAATTAACTCGACGCTTCTGGCGGTAGAGACTCCCAGAATGCGAACCGGCGTGCCAATGGCATCCACCAATTCCAACAAGGCCGCCAGATAACCGCTTTCTGCCGCCGCCGGTATTCCCGGCAACCCGAGACGAATAGAATCATAACCCTCCCGCATGACTCCGTTACCTGCCAGGAGGCGATCGCTCGCTACCAAGGCCACCGGTTTGTTCAGAGGTTTAACGTATTCCAGCAACCGGCGCAGCAAAGCAAAATTAGCCAGAGGCCGCCCGTCGGCAAAACCCACCACTCCCGCCGCCGCCAACTCTCCTAACTCCGTCATTTGTTCTCCCCGGATGCCTTTAGTTAGGGCTCCCCAGAAATAGAGAGAAGGGGAAGATGCCGAGGCCGCCAACATTTTTAACCCCGCCAAACCGGCGGGGTTATCTATTGGTGGGGCCGTGTCTGGCAAGATTGCCAAACGAGTAAAACCTCCGGCAGCGGCAGCATGCATTAAAGATTTGAGAGTTTCCCTTTCCTCAAACCCCGGTTCGCCGCTGTGACTGGCGCAGTCAACCAAACCGGGGCCTAAGATTAAACCTTGACAATCTTTAATTTCCGTCTCGGCGGGATAGTCATAAATGTTATCTTCAATTGCTCGAATATAACCATCCACTATGAGAAGGTCGGCGAGGCGATCGCTCTTAGAAACTGGGTCTAATATTCTTACTTGTTTAAATAGTTGGCTCTTCATTCCTAGTTCGTAGTAATCGCTTTAGCGATTGTTCGTAGTAATCGCTTTAGCGATTCTAAAATTTTCATAGATCGTCACCCATCCAACTGCAACAGATTAATTAGTAGTAGATTCCTCCTCTGTCGAATCTTAAGCATTTTCTTCCAACCAAGCGGCTAAGTTTTCCTCCGTGGAAAAATCCAACAAAGCCTCGGATAAATCTCCTAATTTCGGCTCTGATAATTGACGAATTATTTCAATGAATTGAGGAGCTATTTCACCTATTTTTCGGTTAATTTGGCGCAGAATAATTCTCAATTCTCCCTGCTCCATCCAAGAAGTAACTATTTCCATAACTTCCTCCCGTTCTTCAGATTGTAAGGTATTTACTTGGGATTTTAACTGAACTTCTTCTTCAGCATTTAACCGAAGATAGGTATCCACAAATCCAGAAATTAATTTCATTCTGGCAGGATCTAAACGCAAGGTCGCCAACAAGCGAAGGCATTCTAACTTTACTCGCGGGCGGTCTTGCGGTGCTATATTCATTTTAGCCATTAAGGCGGCGGCCACGGGATTGCGGTTTTGCAAAAAGTTCCGCCAGTTGAGTCGGTTGAGTTGAACTACTTCATACTTAAACTCCATTACTACCTTGCTAGGAAATACAACTCGATACTTCTTGGGTTGCAAAGTACGCGGGGAGTCAAACGAAAGTAAAGCGATGGGGTAAATTGGCAAGTCATATTTGCCAGATAACAGACAGAAGTAACGAAACATCCGCTTGTCAAAACCCGGTTTATTTTGGGCCTGACTGGTACCTTAGAAACCAGGTTTTTTCAAAAAACCTGGTTTCTAGACCGCGAAAAAATGCGTCTTGGCCCTGGAATTTTGTTTTAACAACTATATCGGTTTCTAAGGCATCTGCCAGAGCTATTTCTGTAAATACTTCTTTGTCTGAAAATTCGATATAGTTTTGGTCGAGGTAGGTCAATACTTTGGGAAAAAATAATTCTAGGAACTCGATAAAAAACGTGGTAATCAGTTCTTTAAAGAGGCGATCGCGATCGATGTTTTTGGTACTCATCTTTAAAAATGTCGCTGAAGCGATTACTACGAAGGGCTTGAGAAACCAGGTTTTTTGAAAAAACCTGGTTTCTGGACCGACGGTGGAGCTAAATAGAACCTAAATTTAATAATGTTGGGTTCCGTTTCACTCCACCCAACCTACACAGTTTTTTACAACGCGCCAGCGGCGGTTTTATCTAATACGCTGCCCGATAAATGAGTGGTAATATTCATGCTTTCTAAAACTGGTAAACCTTCTGGACCTTTGGGATAATCGATAACGGTTACGGCACCGTTTCCTTGTTTGAAATTCCAGAAGTGTTCGGGGGTTAAATTAAATAATTGACAGAGAATTGCTTTATTAATCGCATCGTGAGCTACTACAATTCCCGTACCGGAAACGCTATTAATAATACTATTCCAAGCCGCGATCGCTCGTTCCCAAACCCGATCTAAATTTTCTCCTTCTGGCATTTGTACCGTCTCTGGCGACTCCTTCCATTTACTTAAAAGTCCCGGAAAAGAGCCTTCAATTTCCGACTCGTATTTACCCTCCCACAAACCGTGACTAATCTCCCATAAACCCTTATCTAATTGCAACTCGATATTAGGGTGACTTTGCAAAATAATTTCCGCAGTTTCCTTCGGACGCAACATCGAACTGCTAATAGCAAAATCGAGTTTAACATCTTTTAAAAACTCGGCTGCTTTTGCTCCTTGTTGGCGACCGTTATCGTTTAGCGGTACGTCAATTTGTCCTTGGAATTTACCATCGCGGTTCCAGTCAGTTTCTCCGTGGCGAACTAATAACAAACGGGGACCGCGATGACCGTCTCTAGGTTTAGGAAATTTTAATCCTAAATGAGTAGTTAAATTCATCGATTCTAATTGAACAAAACCCGGTTTAATTCCCTCCGTTGCCGAGAATTGTGAGGAGGAAAAATTGAGGATGCTAATACCGCAATTAGACTGTTGAATTGAGTGGTAATAAGCAGGAGAAATAGCCAAGGCCGTAGCAATTAAACTGCGATTAATACCGTTATGGGCCACTATTAAAATGGTTTGTTCCGCATGACTGGCCAACAGTTCGTGCCAAAATTGACGGGCCTGGTCGAATAGGGCCAATACCGGATAGTGTTTATTTTGGCCATCGGACTTAGAAACCTCCATGTAAAACTCGTGGGGAGTATCCTTCCAGCAGCGATAGTCGGATGAGAATTTATCGGTAACTTCTTGCCGCAGCATCCCCTCCCACAGAGGCAGATGCACTTCCATTAATTGTTCGGTTGGTTGGAGGGTGGGGGGAGAGTCGAAACTGGAGAGAACAATCTCTGCCGTACCTTTGGCCCTTTTGAGGGGACTGCAATAAGCGGCATCAAATTTAATACCTTTGAGGGCATCGCCTACTTGGCGGGCGTCGGCGGTTCCTTTTTCTGTTAAACCTGAAGCATCGAGGCGTCCTTGGATTCGGCTTTCCAGATTGTAGGTGCTTTGGCCGTGACGCACCAGAATTACACGAGTAGTCATTGGTTTTTTTTTAGATTTTAGATTGTAAATTAATAGGGGGCAGTTTCAGCCAGAAGCATTTTACACTGTTTAGTTGCACGTCAACTTTAAAGAGAACCAAAAAATAAATGCTTTTTGGGAATTGGGAACTGGGAATTGGGAATAGAATCGTGGAATATAGGCGCTTAACAATGAGCAATTAGCAATAATGCAAAAAGCGATAAGTCTCTAGTTCTATTCAAAGGTGACGTGCATCCAACTGTTTGGACTCTGTTTTAATCTGTATCCTCAATCTAAAATCTTTTTGGGAGCAATAAATGAAAATAAAAAAGATAATTTTAAGCATTCTTACGGTGCTAGCGATCGCCTTTTTAGTCTTATCTTTAATCGGCAGTTCGACTCAGCCCCAAATACAAAGTAAATTAGAATTATATCAGACAAATTTACTCCTTCATGCCGCAGAATGGCAGCCGTCTCAAGACGAAAATACAAGTACCGTTCGAGCGAAAAATACTTTAATCGGTAACGAACCTTTTGAAGCAGCTTTAACCCAATATCAAACAGCGCAAAAATCGGCCAAAACTAATTTAGATAGAGCCATAGCTGCCGCGCAAGAACAAGCAAGAAAAGCTTTAAATCAAGCATATAGAATTGCTGAAGAAAATCCCATAACGGGGGTTCCTTCTGACAAACCAGAGGTCGAAAATTATCAACCTTCTGCTACTATAATTAAGCTGGAAACTTTTCTTAACGAAATCAATTTGCGCGTTGGTATTATTCAAGCTAAAGTTGATAAAAAAGATGCGGCTATTGAGACTTGGGAAGATTTAATTAAGGGAGACTATCCACCGAGAAAGTCTTTAGAAACCTTAGCAACCGCTCGGGTTTTAATATCTTTGTGGGGCGATCGCTCATCAGTTTTAGCTCCAGATGCCGAAGGTTTAATTACTCAAAATTTAGACGGCTGGTTCCGTTACGAAGCTCTAAGCAAACTCTATGAATTGCAGGGAGAAAAAGACAAGTTAGCGAAGTTGCAAGCGGCAGAACAAGAAAGAGCAGAAACAGCCTTTTATAAATTAGCAATTGTGGGGGCGATTCCGGGAATTGGCTTAATAATTGGAGTAGGATTATTAGTCTTTCTAGGAATCCAGCGATTAATAGCGGGTAAGTCATCTTTGTTGATGCAAAATACCGATGTTTCTTGGGAAGTTACCTGGGGCGGCGAAGAGATTATCCAAGTATTTGTAGTCGGCTTTTTTCTCATCGGACAAATTGCTTTGCCCTTGGCAATAGGAATAATTCAAACGACGACAAATTTTCAAGCTACAAATTTGGGGATTCGGTTTCAAGCTGGCTATGTTTTAGTCAGTTATTTGCTCTTAGCATTCGGCGGAATTTTGGTTTTATATCTCTCCTTAAAGCCATATTTACCCCTGCCTAAAGATTGGTTTAAAATTGATGGGCGCGGCGGTTGGTTTTTGTGGGGTTTCGGCGGCTATTTAACAGCGGTACCTTTGGTGATTTTGGTATCTTTAATTAACCAACAAATCTGGCAAGGACAAGGCGGAAGCAATCCCATTTTAGAGTTAGCTTTGCAAGGGCAAGATTGGGTGGCATTGACTTTATTTTTTGTGACGGCATCTATAGCGGCCCCAGTATTTGAAGAGATAATGTTTCGCGGGTTTTTGTTACCTTCTTTAACTAAATATCTGCCGATGTGGGGGGCAATTTTGGCGAGCAGTTTGTTATTTGCGATCGCTCATTTGAATATTTCTGAAGTGTTGCCTTTGGCAGTTTTAGGAATAGTTTTGGGGGTAGTTTATACGCGATCGCGCAACCTCCTTTCTTCTATTTTGCTCCACAGTTTATGGAATGGCGGAACCCTGCTTAGTTTGTTTTTATTAGGCAACGGAGTGGGTTAAGCGACCTCATACTCATGACGAGTACTCATGACGAGTACTCCCGAAAGTTGTTTTTTGAGTACTCGTTCTGAGTATGATTTAGCCATTGCCGCCTCAAAAATATCTGGATTATAATAGAAATATTTAGGAGGCAGCACCATGAACGAGCTTAACAGCAAAAAAACAAAGTTCCCCAGGAGTGCATTGCGTCTCCTTCCCTACGCCCTCTTGGGAGCTTTCATCTTCTCTTGGAACTCTAGCAGCGATTTTAACTATATCTTTAGAAGTTACTTCGTTTTGTTAGAGGCCCAAGCTGGTATAGTAGTAATATACTGGTTGATGTCAAAGTTGGGCAGAATTAACCAACGTAAAGACGAAGAAAATTCCGTGGGATGGCAGGACTAAACCTTAGAACATAGGAGCGAAAACATGAAAGATAAAACCGTAGCAGCTTTGCTAGCGTTCTTTTTGGGTAGCTTGGGGATACATAAATTCTACTTAGGCGAAAATCTGGCGGGAATTTTATATCTCCTATTCTTTTGGACGTTTATTCCTGGACTGATAGCATTTTTTGAGTTTTTAGGTTTGCTGCTGATGTCCGATACGGCTTTTAACGCCAAATATAACCCGTCAATGCTCTCGGGAAATACTGGGGGAGGAAGCAGAAGCGCAAAAGATGTCACCGGTGCTTTAGGAGAATTACACAAACTTTACGAAGCTGGGGCATTAACTCCAGAAGAGTACGAACAAAAACGCAAAAAGCTCTTGAAAGATTTGTAATTAAAAATTAAGGGATGACAAGTCCGCCAGCGCCAATTAAAAAATAACAAATTAAAAAATAATTGTCAAGCGGCTGTCACCCCATTTTAATTAAATAAAAAAAATGGAAAAGGAGAGTAGAAAATGTCAAGCCCTGACTCTTGGTTTCAACAAATGCCTAAGTGGATTTGGTGGTCTTTTGTACCTGCTTTTGGAGGGTTAGCGATCGCCTACGCAGGCCAAAAAACTAGAACTAAACCGTGGATAGCCCTGGGGTTGGGCATTACGGTTGCTGCAGTAATCTTGTCTTCAAGCGAAATTGCAGCGGTAATTTGGTTAGCTCAAATAGGAGCGGCTTTTTCCCTGAAAAAAAGCTTTCTTATTAAAACATACCCTCAAAATCTGCCTCTGCCAGCAGAAGGCGAAACGGCAAAGTTAGTCGCCGAAACACGGGGTAAAATCGAGATTAATACTTGTTCTAAAGACGATTTAGTTAATGGTTTGGGACTGCCAATTGTCTATGCCAACGATATCGAATCTGCGAGAAATGAAGGCTACATTTTTACTCATTTAGAAGAACTATCAGAGATTATTGGGATTCCCCAGCAAACCATAAATAGAATTGCACCGTTAGTCGTATTTAGTTATGTTTCAAAACAGGAAGTCGATGTTTCTTGGAGGCGTTTAAACACCTATTCGGTAGAGCAATTAATAGCAGCAAATATCGAACCGGAAGTAGCTCAAAAAATAGTATTGGAAAGAGTAGAAAGAGGAGAATACAAATCGGTGATGGACGTAAAAAAACGGACTAAACTGCCTTTAAATTCTTATAGCCATATTATTTAGTAGTGCGCGCGTCGCGCACCTTTTCTACTCAAGAAAAATACATTTTTCAACAACAAATCTATTGACAAACCAAAAAAGCTAGTAGGGTGCGCACCGCGCACCTTTTCTACTCAAGAAAAATACATTTGTCAACTAACAAATCAACAACAAATCTATTGACAAACCAAAAAAGTTGCGATCGAGTTGACCTAAATAACTTATCGAGGTAAAACAATGCTTAAAAAAATAGCAGCTCTTACCCTGACGGGAACAGTCTTAACCTCCACTGGAGCAGCTCTAGCTATAACTTTAGAAAACGGCGACGAATTTATAGGCTATGCTTCTACAGGAGAAGAAGTAACCGTGAGAAGTATTGATGGATATTTCTACGGCGATTACAGCGAATACAGGGATTTTACCTACACCATCGGCGAAGATTATATCGAAGGCACTGCCCTCTGCGCTGGCGGAGGTAATAAATGGATAGCTAAAGGTTATGGAGAATACGAAGCCCAATCAGAGGCAACTTTAAATATGGTACGCTTCGTCTGCGGGTACGAAGGCGAATTGGAATAGCAATTGTTAATCTATAGGTGCGCGACGCGCGCGCTACAAATTTAACTATAGGTGTGCGGCACGCGCACTACACTTTAACCCAATTGTTAATTGTTAATTAATATAACAAACTATGTCTGTAGAAACTTTTGAAAAAGATAGTCTGGGTTGGCAGTTAAGACAGCTTCAACAACAAATAGGAGAATGGTGGGAGTTTCAAACTTCTAAAATTAATATTAATCCACCAGATGACTCGTTTCTTTCTGGGTTAGATTTTGAATTGATTTGGAACATCTTAAAAATATTTGGTTGGCTGCTATTAGCGATTATTTTCTGTTTCTTGGGAGTGCAACTCCTTCGTTTGTTAACTCCTTATGTTTATTATTTAAACAATCTCGGCGAGTCGGCAGCTACTCAACTTACTAATAAACCAGTTAAAAATTTATCGGTTTCCCAGTGGTTAGAAAAGGCTAAAAAATGTCAAAAACAGGGTAATTATCGAGAAGCTTGTCGCTGTTTGTATCTGGCAGCTTTGCAGCGGTTAAACGATAAGGAGATTATTCCCCACCAACAAAGTCGCACCGATGGAGAATATTTAGAATTAATTAGAAATTTATCTAAGCCCCAACCTTATCAAAAAATCCTGCAAACTCACGAACAATTGTTGTTTGGAAATCTCGATGTTTCTCAGTCAATGTTTGAAGAATGCCAGCAAGCTTATCAACAAATTGATAAAGATTAGCAACGGATTTTGTAACGGATTTAACGGATGGGTTGTTGGTGGGATAACTAGCAATTAGTAATTAGTTATGAAGAAAATATCTAAAAAAAGACTGTGGTTGTTGGGGGCGATCGCTTTAACTGCGATAATTTTATTAACTGTTGTCTCCGCCCCTTCTAATAATATCTTAAATAGCGGTTCTACCTACAGCCGCGCCCCAGATGGATACGGGGCGTGGTATGCTTTTATGTCGGAACGCGGCACGCCAATTAACCGTTGGGAAAAACCTTTTAATTCTTTACTGGATAACTCTGAAATAAAATCCCCAACAACTTTTTTACAAGTCCGTAGTATCTTCCGCGAAATCCTTCTTTCTCCAGACCAAACTAACTGGGTAGAAAGTGGCAAGAATTTGGTAATTTTAGGAGCCGAAAAACCGGTAACTGCGGCAGAATTTAGTACCAGTCACGCCACGGATTTTGGGGAGGTAAAAATTGAAACGCGACGGCGAGCTAAGAATGAACGATCGGAGATTTTGCAAGACGAGTTTGGGGCTATTTTATGGGAAGAAACTGTGGGAAAAGGAAAGGTTATTTATGCCGTCACTCCCCATTTAGCGGCTAATGCTTATCAGGATGTGGAGGGAAATTATGCCTTTTTAGCGCAAATAGTCAGCCCCAACGGCGAACCAGTTTTAATAGATGAATATCTCCACGGTTATAAAGATTCTGAAGTAATCGCAGAAGAGGTGGGAGAAGATATTATTAGTTATTTGGCAAAAACTCCTATATTTCCGTTTTTGGTGCAGGGTTTAATTATTGTCATAATCTTAATTTACGCTCAAAATCGACGTCTGGGAAAACCGATTAGTTTATCGGCCCCAGTAGTAGAAAATAGTCAAGCTTATATTGAAGCTTTGGGAGGGGTTTTGCAAAAGGCAGAAACTAGCGAATTTGTGTTAGAAGTAATTGGCAAAGAGGAACAAATTCAACTGCAAAAAGCTTTAGGTTTGGGAGAACGTCTAATAGAAAGTCAATCTCGGGAGCATCTCAATGCAAGAATAAACCCAAAATTTGAACGCTTTTAGGGAACGGGGAACGGGGAACGGGGAACGGGAAAAGAGGGAACGGGAAAAGAGGGAACGGGAAAAGAGGGAACTCTTAGCAGAAAAAAAGTATTTTTGGAAATATGAGATGCTCCCGTCAATCTCTAATAGATGCTTGGGTACAACAAACGGGGCGATCGCCTCAAGAATTAGAAGCAGTCCTCAAAATTCAATCCCGAAAACGTCGCATTAGCGAAACAGAAATGTTAAATTGGTTGGAGAAATGGCAGCACGTTCGCCGCCACATTTCTTCTTAATAAAACTCGGACTAAACTATAGCAGTTATTGAATCGATGAGGTACGTTTTAGATCCCCCCCAGCCCCCCTTAAAAAGGGGGGAGCAAGAGGGGCCTTCAAAGTCCCCCTTACCAAGCTATGCCTTACTCACATATTTCTTAACATTTGTCAGGGACGCACCGGACGCGGAGAGGGGGTAAAAGAGGGGCAGCATAAATTGCTGCAAAAGTCAAGCTCTAAGCGGTAGTAAAAGGTAAAAATCCTTGCACCTACTGGCTTTCAAGATTGTAAAGAATTATGTGAGTAATGGTAAGCTTAAAAAGGGGGGAGCAAGAGGGGCCTTCAAAGTCCCCCTTACCAAGGGGGATTTAGGGGGATCGCATAAGTACCTTGTTAAAACAATAAATACTATAAAACTACCAACTACTCAACTACAGGGAAATGACAATCGACAATTCTATATTTAATCGCCTAAGTCAAACTCTAGGCAAAGTCATCATCGGTCAACCAACTCTCATCGAACAATTACTCGTAGCATTGTTGAGTGGGGGTCACGTTATTATCGAAGGAGTACCGGGAACGGGAAAAACTCTCACGGTTAAAGTTTTATCAAAATTGATAAAAGCGGATTTTCGACGGGTACAATTGACGCCGGATATTTTGCCGTCGGATATTCTCGGTACTAATATTTTCGACCTCAACAATCGCACTTTTACTCTGAAAAAGGGTCCGGTTTTTACTCAGATTTTGCTCGCTGACGAGATTAACCGCACTCCCCCAAAGACCCAGGCGGCACTTTTGGAGGCGATGGAGGAACAACAGGTAACGTTGGATGGGGAGAACGATGGCGCTGCCGGATTTGTTTTGGACGATCGCGACTCAAAACTCTCTAGAATTTGAGGGCACTTATCCCCTCCCAGAAGCGCAGTTAGACCGATTTTTGTTTAAGTTGGTGGTAGAGTATCCCGATGCGGCGGCGGAAAAACAGATGTTAGTCAACGCCCAGAAGGGTTTTCGCGGTAAAAGTCAGGATTTAGATCGGATGAAAGCGATCGCCACCGTGGAGGATATTCTGATGGCCCGTCAAGCTGTCCAAGGTGTGAATGCAGACGATAAAGTGCTAGATTATCTTTTAGGATTAGTGCGCCAGACGCGCCAGCATCCAGATTTAGCTCTCGGTGCCTCCGGGCGATCGGCGGTGGCGTGGTTGCAGGCGAGTAAAGCTCATGCCTGGTTGGCGGGAAAAACCTTTGTGACTCCCGACGACGTTAAAGCGGTGGCGGTACCTTTATTGCGGCATCGGTTGATTTTGAAACCGGAGGCGCAGTTAGATGGGGTAGCGATCGATGCTGTTATTGCCGGCCTTTTGAAACAAGTAGCGGTACCGAGGTAATAGTTCGTAGTAATAGTTCGTAGTAATCGCGGAGCGCGATTTAGATCGTAGTAATAGTTCGTAGCGATCGCGGAGCGCGATAAACGTTCGTAGCGATCGCGGAGCGCGATAAACGTTCGTAGCGATCGCGGAGCGCGATAAACGTTCGTAGCGATCGCGGAGCGCGATTTAGATCGAACTTGTTTTAAATCGCTAAAGCGATTACTACGAACTGCGGAGGATTATCTGATGAGGTTAATTTTCGTTACTCCCCAAAGAAAACTTAGGAAGCATCCGGGTTATCTTCTCGGTTTTGGCGGTTTAGCAAAATGTCGAGAATCTGACGATTTTCGTATTGCAAACCCCGTATGGATTGTCTGAATTCTCGTCGCTCTTCTTCTGCTTCGCCGATCGCGTTTGCTATTAATTGAATCACGCGAGCGTTACTCTCGACTATCTTTTCTAGACTGTCTAGCCTTTCATTGCTTGCCTGAATCGCACGAGCGTTACTTTCGACTATTTTTTCCAGATTGTCTAGCCTTTCATTGCTTGCCTGAGTGGCGCGAGCGTTACTCTCGGCTATCTGCCTTGTCTCAGCTAGATCCTGCCTCGCATTTCTCGCTTCACTAGCTATGTCCATTACTATTTCGGCCAGACGGTCTAGCCTTTCATCGCCCCAGCGTTCTGTTGCCATTGTGGACTCTCCTGAGTTGACTATGTTTAAGTTCTGAGTTTATTTTAACCGATAGAGCGCGATTTTGACCAAAATTTGTCAAAAAACGAGTGCGAACGGGGACGTTCGCACGTCTGGCCTCAACCCCGTTCGTGGGTCTGGACTCAACCCCCACGTCTGGCCTCAACCCCGTTCGTGGGTCTGGCCTCAACCCCCACGTCTGGCCTCAACCCCGTTCGTGGGTCTGGCCTCAACCGCTTATCCACATTTTATTAAATCCTCATTTCTAAGTCAGCCGAAGCAATCTCAAAAGATTGTTTCGGGGGGGATTAGTGAGAAAACATTAACATTAACTGCTTTCCCACCCCCCTCGCAATGACACTACTACTAGGGTAACGAGGCTCCCAAGGGAAGGTGTCGCTGGCCCTGAACTTCCGGGTTTCGGCTTTTGGCAAAGCTGAGACCAAAAATGGCCCAAATATCTCCGTGCCAGGTATTGAATTGAGGAAAAGCCCATGTTTTCGTAAAAAAAAACTTGACAAAAGCCTGGAGGTCTTATAGAGGTTTCTTGGTAAAAAAAAGAGGTTTTACAGTCCTAGCCTCTGGTTTAGGTTGTTTATTCTCTCTTCTAGAACTTTCATGTCTTCTCTCCGTATTCTCTCCTGTCTTTCCCTGTCTTCTCTCCGTATTCTCTCCTGCCCTTCCATGTATTCTCTCCGCAGTCTCTCCAGCTCTTCATCGAACTTTTCTTGAGACATTACCTCTTTCTCTGGAGCTTCCTCCTCCATTTTTTCATATAATTCCTTCTCCAGACTTTGCATTCGCCCTTGCACTTGCAGCAGATTCCCCTCCGCCTGCTGCCGCTGCTTCCTTTCCTGCTGTAGCTGCCCTTGGGTTTCCGCCAACTCCTTCTCCAGGCTTTGCATTCGCCCTTGCACTTGCAGCAAATTCCCCTCCGCCTGCTGCCGCTGCTTCCTTTCCTGCTGTAGCTGCCCTTGGGTTTCCGCCAACTCCTTCTCCAGAGTGTTCGCTCGCCCCGGCGCTTGCAGCAAATCCGTCTGCTCTAGCTGCCCTTGCGCATCCGCTAGAGCCTTCTCTAACTTCTGCACCTGCTCTTGCAACTCTCTTATCCCCGCCCCATCGGGCATCGCCACAGCCGGTCGATACTCTAAATAAGTATTAATCGGAATCCCCCACTTAAAAGTATTTATCAAAACTCCCCTTTGCACTCGCTCCTCAGCTTGCCGAATAATCCTTTGCTGTGAGAGCAAGAGATTTTCCCCCGAGTCGTAGAGATCCACCAAGCGGCGATCGCTCATCCCATGCACCGCAACAACCTTACCATACCGATCCACCACAGGCCCCCCGCTCATGCCCCCATAAATATCGCCCCTGTAAGCAATACCGTAACCCGCCGGCAAAACTCCCTTAGCAGAAACCTCGCTTCTGATAGTCTGCCGCTGGGGCTCCCCATCGCCGCGCCCGGGAAAACCCGAGATAATTACCGGGTCTAACTCTGCTACCGCATCCGAGTCTCCCAACTCCAGGACTGCATAAGGCTAGCCAGCAGTTTCCGGCTGAAAAGTTAACACCGCCAAATCGAAACCCCCCTCAAAGATATAAACTTCCTGGGGTTTTAGCTCCCTTGCTGTTTGTACCCGCACTTCCTTCTGACCTTTCACAACGTGAGCCGCAGTAACTACGGTGCAAACATCGGATTTGCCCCTGACGAAAAATCCCGTGCCATGTCCGCCGTTTGTGCCGTCGTGGGTTTTGATGAGGACGACGCTCGCTTTGAGCCGTTGGGCGATGTCCCCTGGGGATGGTTGCCAGTTGCAACTGGAGAGATAGAGGGCAATTGTTCCTAACCCCACCAGTTTTATCGATGATTTTAGAGTCAACATAGCTATGACGCAACAATAAGGGTTTGTTTGATTATAGCAGCATCAATCCCGTCTAATGAAGAAACCCGGTTTTTTGCCAACCGGGTTTCTGGTGGCAGTTTCTGCTGGGGCCAAAAGCGCGAAGGCGATCCGCTGCGCGGCATGCAACATCGCTCAAAAAATGGCGAAGGTATTGTTCAAAAAACCGGGTTTCTTAACTTACTCTTTAGTCACCGAGACTAGCAACCAACAGCAACTAAATTAGCTCGCACCTCAACAACCCATCCGTTAAATCCGCTTGCATTATCCGTTGCCAACTAAATTACGCGATCGTTACCGCCATCTATGGGCACTTGGGCACCGGTAGTCTTAGCAAATAACGGTCCGCACATCTCGGCAACCATCTCCGCTACGTCGTAACTGCTAACCTCCACTTTCAAAACGTTATTAGTCTTATACTCCTCGACGCTCAAACCATAATTGGCCGCCCGAGACTGCAACACCTCCTCAGTCCAAATCCCCGTATCGAATACAGCGTTAGGATGAACCGAATTAATCCGAATCTTATCGCTACCCCACTCCAAGGCCGCCACTCGCGCTAACTGGTTCAACGCTGCCTTAGAAGCAGAATAGGCCGCCGCCCCCGGCCCCGGCGCATAAACATTCTTAGAACCAATAATCGCGACGCGCCCTCCTTTGGGTGCCAGTTTCAGGAAAGGATGGCACTCCCGCATTAAAGCGAGATTCGCATCCAGATTAATCGCCATCACCCGCCGCCAGTCTGCCGTTGACAAAGACTCGATGCGACAACTGCGAGGAAAAATGCCGGCATTCAGAACTAAAATATCGATACCGCCAAAAGCGCGAGTGGCGCGTTCCATCGCAGCGACTAAAGCTTCGTCGTCGGTGACGTCGCAGACGATACCGCAAAAATCCGAACGTTTGTAGAGGTCGGCTATCGCTTCATTAATATCCAACCCCACAACTGCAGCCCCCCGACGCAACAAAGCATCCACGCAAGCTTTACCGATACCGGAAGCGGCCCCCGTAACTACAGCTACTTCTCCGGTAAACATCGGCGGCGTTCCACCCTTGCGCAATTTCGCCTGTTCCAAATCCCAATATTCCATATCGAAAATATCTTTATCGGAAAGCGCCCGATAGCCGCCGAGTATCGTCGCGCCTTCGATGACATCCATCGTGTGTTGGTAGATATCCGCTACTATCCCTGCTGCCTTAGCATTTTTCCCAACGGCGCACATCCCCCATTCTGGATGGAGAATTACCCGAGGTGCCGGATCCAGTATCGTTTTCGGTTCCCGGGCCTTGGGGGAATGTTCCGCAAAGTAGGCTTTATACGCTTCTGCATAACTCTTCACGTCCGTTCCTACCAACGGTTTCTGTTTGGTCCGAATTACATGGTCGGGAGTTGCCGGTCCTTGTTGGGAGACTTCTTCGATATCTTCTCGTCGCACGAAGGATAGGGTGCGATCGTCGTCGTGGAGAGTCATTACCACGGGGAAACCTGCGACCTCGGAAACTTCCCGCCGCAAGGCAGCTAAACTTTGACCTATCGGTTTGTCTTCCTTCGTTACTGGGGGAACGGGATTTTCCCAAGCGTCATGGCGTTTTAAATAGTCTTCTGCCAGACTGACTAACTCAATCATCCGTTCGTAAGATTCCCGGGCGGTTTCCCCAAAGGAGAAGATGCCGTGGTTCATCAGCAACATACCAACAGTCTTTTCCGTGGCCTCGGCAGCAAATTTTTCCGCGCAGAGGCGGGCCAAATCGAAACCGGGCATGATGTAGGGAACGATTACGATGCTGTCCCCGAAGATTTCTTGGACCCTTTCTAAACCGTCGGCCGTGTTGGTGATGGCAACTACGGCGTCGGCGTGGGTGTGGTCGACGTATTTATAGGGGAGGGTGGCGTGGAGGATAGTTTCCACCGAAGGGGAGGGGGCGCTGGACAGGGTCGTATTGGTTTTGAGCTCGTTAACCATCTGGGGGTCCGAAAGGGATGGTAATTTAGCCAGTTTCAGCAAATGGGCCATCCGCACCGGAGCAAAACCGGCCTCTTCAATAGTGGCCAAGTCCCAACCGCTGCCTTTAACGTACAGGAGTTCCTCTTCTTCGCCGACAATATTCTCTTCTTTAATTTTGACCGAAGTATTGCCGCCGCCGTGGAGTACCAGAGACGGGTCGCGACCTAAAAGACGGGAGGTATAGACTCTTTGGGCGAGTTCTCCTTGATATCGTTTTGCTTCTTCATCGTTCCACAAACTTTTCATAAACCTTCCTGGGTTGTCGTTTATCATTAATAAATTAGCAAACTTTGAGTATGTGGAGAGCGAAGATGCTGAAATCTTTAACTATCAAAAATTTCCGTTGTTTTGAAAATTTAACTCTCGAAGATTTGGAGTTGATTAATTTGATTGGCGGCGGCAATAATGCGGGCAAAACCGCTTTACTGGAAGCTATTTTCTTGTTAACTGGAGTTAGCGATCTAGAAAAGCCTTTGCAACTAAATTTTTTGAGGGGTATCGAGCAAAAAACTTTAGATATTGAAGACTTATGCCAGTGGATGTTTTTTAATAAAAATATTGGCGAAACTATAGAAATTTCTGCGAGTGAGTCTGGGAAAGAAGTTCGCAGCCTTAAAATTAAGCTTGTAGAATCTGAGGCAGCAATTTTACCTTTAATGCCGAATTATTTAAGTAAAGGTAATCGCTTAAAAAACTTACAAATAGAATATCAAAAAGACGACCGAGAAAGTGCTATTTGGAGGCTAGCGTTAGTGGGCGATCGCGAACATTCCGAAGAAGTGGGAACGGTTATAAAAATGGAAAAAGGAGAAATAGAACCCCATCCACAAACTCAGTTAATTAGCACTATGAAGGCGCGGAAATCGACTGCGGATGCCGTGGAAAATTTTAGTCGTTTAGAGGAGGTAAACCGTCAGGAAGAAATTTTAGAAATTTTACGACATTTAGAACCAAGATTAAAACGTTTGGCGGTTTTAGTAACGGGAGGAGTGCCGATGATTTATGGGGATCTAGATATCGGTCATTTAGTGCCTTTGCAAATGATGGGGGAAGGGATGGTAAGATTGGCAGCGATCGCTCTAACAATTGCCAATACAGAAAACGGCACCGTATTAATTGACGAAATCGAAAACGGACTCCATCATTCAGTATTAGTTAAAGTCTGGAAAGCGATTATTAATGTTGCTAAAAAATCCAACGTTCAAATATTTGCCACGACTCATAGTTGGGAATGCATTCAAGCCGCCCACGAAGCATTTTTAACAGACAATAGTTACGATTTCAGATATCATCGACTGGGAAGAGTAGGCGGCACAATTAAAACTGCTACTTACGACCGCGAAACTATCGGAACTTCTGTAGATATGTATTTGGAAATGCGCTAATGAAAAAACCCCAACAGTTAGATAAAAAAATTCTCTTAATTGGAGAAGGTAAAGACGAAGTTAGATTCTTTAACAGTCTTCTTAAAAATCTAAATATTCGCGATATTATGGTGGAAGATTATAATGGAAAAGATAATTTAGGCAATTATCTAAATAATTTAAAGTCTAGGACTTATGATTTTTCACAATTAACCAGCATTGGCATTACCAGGGATGCAGATGATTTACCACCTAAAAGTTCTTTTGACAGCATTTGCTCTCGCCTTCTTAAAGTAGGGCTACCAGTTCCGACTAACATGGCAGAAAAAACGACAGAAACGCCGTCTATAAATATTTTCATATTTCCCAATAACCGCGATTCGGGAATGTTAGAAGACCTTTGTCTGGAGTCGGTAAAAGACGATGGGGCGATGTCCTGCGTCGAGCAATATTTAGAGTGCGCAAAAAACAATACTAACCGCGAACCAAACAATTTAGCTAAGGCAAAACTTCATGCTTGGTTGGCATCGAAAGAAATACCAGATAAAAGATTGGGAGAAGCAGCAGAGGCGGGTTATTGGGATTGGGAAAATCCGGCTTTTGACGGTTTAAAAGAGTTTATTTCCTCTTTGAGAAATGATTATAGCAATCCTAAATGGGTTGTAAAAAATTAAAAAGTAGAAAAAAATCGTAAAATTTCTTTTTGTATCTACTTTTCCCTCTTTCCCATTCCCTACTCTTGCCTTTTGCCTTTTGCCTTTTGCCTAAAAGCGGCAAGATTTGGGACACAACTCAAATAGGACTGCTATAGTTATTTGGCAGACAAATTTTTATAGTTACTCATTCCAACTCCTAATATCGCCAAACCAATTACCGGTTGATGATAAAGGTCATAAGCTCGATAGTTATAAATAAACATTCTTTGCGGAAAGTCTGGGTCTTTTTGGCTTTGTACTTCGATGTGAATTAAAATCCAAACTTCGCGATCGTCTAATAACCAAACCTTAAACAATTTATCCGCATAGCGTTTGGACGTAGTACCAGATGCCGCAATCTGCTCTAACTCTTTATCCAGAGAAATCGGCTTTTTATTCCAATTAATATGCCGATGAAAATTGGGGTAAAAAAACCTCATAAAATCTTCAAAATATTCTCCTATTGCCGCTTTCCAAGATTCATCGTAATTAGCTGTTGTTTTGCTCGTGTTATTGGGTCGAGGTTAAATCATTCGCGATATCTTAGAAACCAGGTTTTTTCAAAAAACCTGGTTTCTGAGGTAACAAATCTTTTTTTTAAAACAATTTCACCTAATTCTAACAGTCCCAACAATCCCCAAAACCAGACAACTTCAAAAACTGTCCCCCCAAAAACCAACTCGTTCCCCCGATCGCCCATACTAGACTGGAGAGAAAACAAATTAGAACCAATCAATAAAATGAGCAAATCTACCAACCCCCCCAATTCCTACCAAGAGATGAGCGATCGCGAAAAGGCCAACCTCGAAAAAGTAGCAGACTACAACTCCATCCAATCCATATCAGAAATTTGGCCCCTAGCCGCCCAACGCTTCGGTCAAACCGTGGCCCTCCACGACCCCCACAGCAAACCAGAAATCATCCTCTCCTACCACGACCTCCACCAACAAATTCAACAATTCGCCTCCGGGTTGCAAGAACTCGGAGTAGTCGGCAACAACCCAGAAACCGACACCCCCCCGCGAGTCGCCCTCTTCGCCGACAACAGTCCTCGGTGGATAGTCGTAGACCAAGGCATCATCGCCGCCGGGGCCGCAGACGTCGTTCGCAGCGGCACCGCCGACCCCGAAGAACTCCTCTATATCTATAACAACAGCGGCAGCAGCAGCTTAGTCGTTGAAAATCTGGCATTGTTAAAAAAATTCGGCGATCGCCTCCAAGACCTCCCCATCCATCTCATCGTCCTCCTCACCGACGAAGAACCAGACTCCGAGAACTCCCTCCCCATCCTCAACTATTCCCAAGTCCTCGCCAAAGGAAGCGAACGCCCCCTCGCCCCACCCCAGCAAAAAGAAGACACCCTCGCCACCCTCCTCTATACCTCCGGCACCACCGGCAAACCCAAAGGAGTAATGCTTACCCACGGCAACCTCCTACACCAACTCCGCACCATTGGCATCCTCGTTCAACCTTCCCCAGGAGATTGCGTCCTCAGCATCCTCCCCACCTGGCACAGTTTCGGACGAACTGGAGAATACTTCTTTCTCTCCCAAGGATGCAGCCAGGTATATACCAGCATCCGGCATTTCAAAAACGACCTCAAAGAATTTAAACCCCTATACATGACCAGCGTTCCTCGCATCTGGGAGTCAGTTTACGAAGGCATCCAGAAGCAACTCGCCCAACAACCCGAGAACAAGCAAAAGCTGGCAAAATTCTTTTTAACCAACAGCGAACGTTATATCGAAGCTCGTCGCCTCGCCCGAGGTTTAACCCTAGAAGTAGAACTGCCGAACCAGTCTCAGAAAATAATCGCCACCCTCAAAAGTATCGCTTTGTGGCCAATTCATGCTTTAGGCGATCGCCTCGTTTACCAAAAAATACGCCAAGCCACCGGCGGTCGCTTCAAACTCGCCATCAGCGGCGGCGGTTCCCTGGCCATGCACCTAGAAAACTTCTTTGAAATACTCGGCATCGACCTCTTAGTAGGATACGGCCTCACCGAAACCTCCCCCGTATTAACCGCCCGCCACTACTGGGAGAACCTGCGCGGTTCTGCCGGCAAACCCATTCCCGGAACCGAACTCCGCATCGTCGATCCAGAAACCCGCCAACCTCTAGCATTAGGCCAACGGGGTCTAGTATTAGCCCGGGGGCCGCAAATAATGACTGGCTACTATCAAAATCCCCAAGCCACCGCCAAGGCCATCGACTCGGAAGGTTGGTTCGATACCGGAGATTTGGGCTGGATGACTTATCGGCAAGATTTAGTCCTCACCGGTCGGGCCAAAGATACCATCGTTCTGACCAACGGCGAAAATATCGAACCCCAACCCATTGAGGATGCTTGCCTGAGAAGTGTTTATATCGACCAGATTATGTTAGTGGGACAGGATCGGAAATTCCTGGGGGCTTTAATCGTACCCAATACCGACAACCTGGAAAAATGGGCTGTAGAGAAAAAACTGGCCGAATCTTTTGCCGAATTAGATTTAGAAAGCAAGCCAGTTCAAGACTTATTCCGCCAAGAATTGAACCGGGAAGTAAAAAATCGTCCCAGCTATCGTCCCGACGATCGCATCGGGCCCTTTACCTTGCTGCGAGAGCCCTTTACCATGGAAAATGGCATGATGACCCAAACTCTGAAGATTAAGCGTCCCGTCGTAATGGAGCGTTACCGCGATATGATTAACGGGATGTTTGATTAAATAGCAATAGAACAGGCAAGATGCCTGTTCTACAGAAAAATAACTTACAAAATTCTATGGATTCTAACACTCAATTACTTCTCAAGCGAGCTATTAACGTTAAAGTCATCGTTACCCCTCGCTGGAAAGAAGAAGCTCAACAGCAACTTCAAGCTCAAATCAATCAAATAGACGGTCAATTGCAGCAGCTTGAAATGCAAGCTCAACGCATGATTGCCGAACTTCAAAAACAAAATATTCAACCACCAGGCCCCCAAGTCAGCCAACAAATTGACAATATCAAGCTACAGGTAAATCAGAAAAAAAGCGAGCTGTTAGAGCAGAAAAATCAAAGCTTACAACAGCTTCAACAAGTGCAATTGTTAGAGCTAGAACAAGAAGTAAGTCAAGGTCAAATAGAAAGCATTTTCACGGTCGATGAAGGAGATAACTTAATTAAAAAAATGCAAGTAGAAATTCTCCTTCGCGATGGAGTAATTCAAGAAATTAGAGGCGAAGTGTAAGAAAGAAAGAGGCAATAGGCAAGAGGCAATAGGCAAAAGGGGAATATATTTTGAGGTTTGGGGAATGGGGAATAAATAACAGACAATTCCCCATTCCCAATTCCCCAGAAAAACTAAAATTTATTCCTCTGGCTCCCCCGTTTAATAAAAAATCTTCCTCTGGCCTCCCCCTTTTTAAGGGGGACGGGAGGGGGATCTCGACGGGGGGCGGGGGGGGATCCCACAATTAACAAACAACTAGCAACAAAAAAATTAGGATATGATTCACGAAGTTTTTATGCCGGCCCTGAGCTCCACCATGACCGAAGGAAAAATCGTCTCTTGGGAAAAATCCCCCGGCGATAAGGTCGAAAAAGGGGAAACGGTGCTGGTGGTCGAGTCCGATAAAGCCGATATGGATGTGGAAGCATTTTACTCGGGCACTTTGGCCGCAATTATTGTCGAAGCCGGTGACGTGGCCCCCGTAGGCTCTACCCTGGCTCTGTTGGCCGAAACAGAAGCAGAAGTCGAACAAGCAAAACAACAAGCGAAGAACGGCGGCGCGAGCGAGAAAAGCTCCTCAACCCCCAGTCCCGCTCCGCCTCCCGAAGCTAAAGCGGAACCCGAACCGGAACCCGAACCACAACCGGCTGCCAGTAGCTCTAACGGTCGCACAATTGTTTCTCCCCGGGCTCGAAAGTTAGCTAAAGAACTTAAAGTAGATGTAAAAGCTCTCAAGGGTAGCGGTCCTCACGGTCGCATCGTGGGAGAAGATGTGGAAGCTGCCGCAGGTAAACAACCCGCCGTCGCTACCGCCGCCCCAGCAGCAAAAGCTCCTCCGGCACCGGCTCCTTCCCCAGCACCGAAACCTTCGGCACCAGCAGCAGCTCGCGGTCCTAGCGGGGCGGGTCTGGCTCAGACTAACGTGCCTGTGGGCGAAACCGTAACTATGAATACGCTTCAAAGTGCGGTTGCTAAGAATATGATGGTTAGCCTCTCCATACCAACTTATCACGTTGGATATACTATTACGACCGATGGCTTTGATGCCGTTTACAAGAAGATTAAACCGAAAGGGGTTACGGTAACTGGAATGCTGGCAAAGGCAGTGGCGGTGACTCTACAAAAACACCCTCTGTTAAATGCTAACTGTGTAGAAAACAAAATTAACTATCCCCCATCGATTAATATTGCCGCAGCAGTGGCGATGCCCGGTGGCGGTTTGATTACGCCGGTGTTGCGAGATGCAGATAAAATCGATATCTATTCTCTATCTCGCACTTGGAAGGATTTAGTAGAACGGGCTCGTGCCAAACAATTACAACCGGATGAGTATAGCACTGGTACTTTTACGATTTCCAATTTGGGAATGTTTGGAGTAGATAAGTTTGATGCTATCTTACCTCCAAATCAAGGTTCGATTTTAGCGATCGGCGCTTCTAAACCTCAACTGGTAGTTTCCGACGATGGCACTTTTGCAGTTAAACGACAAATGCAGGTAAATATTACTTGCGACCACCGCATTATTTACGGTGCCGATGCCGCTGCATTTTTGCAAGATTTGGCGAAGTTAATCGAAAACGACCCTCAGTCTTTAACAATGTAGGTAATTGTCAATTGTTAATTGCTGCGTAGGTTGGGTGGAACGATAGTGAAACCCAACGCAACCATTATTCGATTGAGAAACCCGGTTTTGCCGAAATTACCGGGTTTCTGAGCTACCGAGAATACCCCCGGCACGCTGTTTTTTGGGGGGCGATCGCTCGATTAACAACCGTTAATTATGAACTCAGAAATTTCTGCATCTTTTACCTTAACAGGATTAGACTTTGAACCGGAAGAAATTACCGCAAAAGTTGGTATCATACCGACAAAAACTTGGAAAGCAGGGGATTTAATCAATCCTAAAGCGACAATTCGCAGAAAAGAAAATGGTTGGTCTTTAAAATCCGAACTCGATGAATCTATTGACTTAGAAGACCATGTTAGATACCTTCTCCAAAAATTAGAACCGGGTTGGTTGCCGCTAATAGAAATCTGCAAGAAATACTACGCAGAAATTAATTGTGTAGTTTATGCAGCAGGCAACGAAAGACCTGCCATTCATTTTAACAAAGATATTGTCGATAAAACTGCTAAATTAAATGCAGAAATCGATATCGATTTATATTTTTTACCAGACAATTAAAAACAGGAAAACATCTACCATGAAAGCAGTCGTAATGACAGAATCGGGGGCACCGGAAGTATTAGAAGTACGGCAAATCCCCGACCCAGAAATAAAAAAACCCACCGAAATCTTAGTCCGCTTAAAAGCAGCGGGAGTTAACCCCATCGACGTTAAATTGCGAAGTCGCGGTACCTTTTATCCCGATAGAATGCCGGCAGTTTTGGGATGCGACGGTGCCGGTATTGTCGAACAAATAGGTTCGGAAGTTAAAAATTTTCAAGTGGGAGATGAGGTTTATTTCTGCAATAGCGGCATCGGCGCTTATCCGGGTAATTATGCCGAATTAGCCGTTGTTGACGAACAATTTGTCGCCAAAAAACCAACTTCTTTAAGTTTTATAGAAGCTGCTGCATCGCCCTTAGTTTTAATAACTGCTTGGGAATCTTTGTACGATCGCGGAAAGTTACAACCGGGACAAAGGGTCTTAATTCATGCCGGCGCCGGTGGAGTCGGTCACGTTGCCATACAATTAGCTAAATTGCAAGGTACCCAAGTCGCTACTACGATTAGTTCGGACGAAAAAGCCGCATTTGCTAAGAGTATGGGGGCTGATTTAACTATTTTTAAAAACACCGATGTTGTCGAACAGATTTTACAATGGACTGACGGGGAAGGTGTAGATTTAGCTTTCGATACGGTGGGAGGAAAAGTATTTTACGATTCGATTCCGGCGGTGAAAGTTTACGGAGATTTAGTAACGATTTTGGAACCAGATCCGAGTTGTGGAAATTTGAAAGTGGCGCGGTTGAGAAATTTGCGCATTGGTTTGGAATTAATGTTAACTCCAATGATGCAAGGCATGGAAGAATCCCAACACGACCAAGCTAATATTTTGCAGCAATGCGCCAGGTTATTTGATGAGGGCAAATTAAAAATTCATCTTAATAAAACTTTTGCTCTGGAGGATGCTATTGAGGCCCATCGTTTATTAGAAGCAGGTTCGATGGTAGGGAAGGTTGTTTTAAGTATTTCGTAGGGTGCGCACCGCGCACCAGACCAGAAACCCGGTTTTTCCGTCGATAGCCCAGAAACCCGGTTTTTTCAAAAAACCGGGTTTCTTAATTATAATAATTAGCAACAAGCGTTTTTATGAAAACTATCAATTTAGACGAAAGTAATCCTACTCTTAATGAAGTCATAAGTCTTGCTAATACAGACGTAGTTTTACTCAGAAATTCTTTGGGTAAAATGTTTGTCGTTTCCGCAGTAGATGAATTTGATGTCGAAGTAGAAATCTTGAAAAAAAATGAGGAATTTATGACATTTTTGCGAGATTTATCTCAAGAAAAATCTTCCACTTCTTTAAAAGAATTAAGAGAAGATTTAGGTTTGTAAAAGAAGGGGCGATCGCTACGGCTGCGAACCTCTTAACATTTATTCTCCAGCTAAAGCTAAGACTCTTGCGTAAAGTTCCGGCTTTATCCAAAAGTTAGAGTTTCGCAGTTGTTCTAAGAGAGGCTGAATTAAGGTAATTAAACCTCGCTTTTTGGCTTCTAGTAAAATTCCTAAAACACCTATTATATCGAGATTGAGATTTTCGGCAATACCACGCCCCAAACGTTCGTCAATTAGCAATAAATCTGCTTTTATTTCAATTGCTAAAGCTATAGCTTCGGCTTCCCCTGGGTCTAGTTTATTTTTCAATTCCTCCACTAAATTAATATTTTTCGCCTGTCGCTTTTCTATCCAATTGCTACTTTTTACTTCCTCAGTACCCTCAACAGGAATTTTTGTTAATTCTTCGTAAACGGCTTCGGGAATAATCACCTTACCATACATTTGTGGCAGCAGGTTTAATTGAGCGATCGCTGCTAAGTTATTAATGGGCGAGGTATTGCTAACAACTATCATAACCTGCCCATTTTTTGTAAAGTTTTTACATCTGCTTCTAATTCTGCTATGTCGTAATGTAAAGGAATTTGACGACTTGCGAGGAGTTGTTGAAACTTAAATTGACTCATTTTAGCTAGTTTGCTTGCCTGCCCTAAAGTTACTTTTTCATTGACAAAGAGCAAGATAATTAGTTCGATATTAGTCGAGTTTTCTAAGAGTTCTTTTACTTTTATGTCGCCTAATTCCTTGAGTTCTTCTAGCAAAATTAGATTATGCGAAGCTGCTTCGGGAGGTAAACCATTTCGGGCTTTTTGCCAAGGTTTTTCCTCGTAAGTCATAGCACTAAGTTGGTGGGAATAGTACCTGCCCCAGTATTGCCAAACTTGCCCGAGTAAGTTGTTAATTTCGCTGGAAATAGTGGTTAAAAAATCTGGTTCGGGAAGGGGTAATTGTTGGGCTTCAAAATCGCTGTAAAATTGATAAGCAGGAGGACAAACAGGCCCGTATCGCCAAGCTTCTATTGGTTCGTTAAATAGGGGGCGATCGCATAATGCTAAATGGATGCTTTGAGCATAAAATAACAGTTTTTGCACCTTCATATTAGTCATTTCTAAGACTGCCGCAGCACTCTCTTGAGATGCTTTAATAATGAAGTATTTAACAGTATCTATCGAATCTAAATTACTCATAACTCACCAAACTAATTAATAATAACTTAGGCACTCCCTAAAGTTGGGTTTCGTTTCACGCGCGCCCTACCTACAATTAAAACTACAATTAAAGCAAGGCCAAAAACCAATTAAAACAAAACCCTTGACAAAAACACCCTTAACCAGTAATAATGGTAGATTGTGTGTC
>CAZSTZ010000066.1:0-15152 GCA_964609515.1 uncultured bacterium
GGCGTGTTAAAATGGGAATGCTCGATAAAAGGGAGGAATATCCATGACTCAAGTTTCTGTTGAAAAAGATACGGCACTATCGCGTATTTCGGCGATCGTTGAAGATTCCATCCAAAAGGAGACGGTATTCCAGAATTTAAACAAAGCCGAATTAATTAAGATTTTTTCTAATTTATTGGATAAGACTTCGCCGACAAAAGTGTTGTCTTTGGATGATGAAGAATTGACCGATCGCGTGAATGGGGTTATGGCGATCGAGGCTATGTCTCATCTTTTAGATGACTTTACCCCAGAGGAAAAAGAAATGTTTTTCGATGCTGTAGAAGGGAGCTAAAAAGCGTGAGTTATCTACTAGACACTAATATCGTCACTGGTATTATTAAAAAAAATCCGAGAATAAATGTCAAGTTAGAGGAAGTACGTTTTGAAGGAGCTGAATTGTTGATTAGTTGCATAACCTACTATGAAGTCAAAAGAGGATTACTTTATCTAAATGCTACAAGACAGCTATCAGATTTTAACAGGCTTTGTAGTTCAAAAATTAAAGTGACTTTCTTAGACGAGATACAAATAATAGAAAAAGCTTCGGAAATTCATGCCGATTTAAAACGACGCGGACGACCGATACAAGATGCAGATATATTAATAGCAGCAACGGCAATAATACGAGGTTTAATTCTGGTTTCTAACGATTCCGATATGTTGAGAGTTAGCGAGCTTGCTTTAGAGAATTGGTTGCAGGATGATTTTGAGTAGCAGATAATCCCTAATTTGTCAATACCTTTATCGTTTCTTCATAATTGGGGTTGCGATCGCTGTTAAACTTAAACTGAATTGTTATTTACCATTTTTGACTATGACTGAAGATCGACCTGTACCTCGTCCTGGCGATGCCGTCCTTGGCGGAGAATCTCCCCCACCAGTAGGCGGTGCCGTTTTGGGAGGACTAGAAGGCGTGAAGCGACGGTTAGCTTTTGACGCTGAGGAAGTCAAAATTGCTGCT
This sequence comes from uncultured bacterium, assembly GCA_964609515.1. Taxonomy (GTDB): domain Bacteria; phylum Cyanobacteriota; class Cyanobacteriia; order Cyanobacteriales; family Microcoleaceae; genus CALKCV01. The sequence goes on from CAZSTZ010000066.1 coordinate 1,004, forward strand.
TTGTCTGATGCTTTTAACTACGGAGAAGCGGGTAAAGATTTAGTTGAGGAGACTTGGAAAAATGAAACTGGAAAAGTGCAACGGGTAGCTTTAGAGCTGCTGTGGCAAAATGGGGATGAGGAAACTAAAAACGAGTTAATAAACAGTTTTTTATTAGAAATTGAGAGTGGAGTTGATTACTCTAAATTGCGGGAACTTTTGCAGAAACAAAATTGGCACAGAGCAGATGTAGAAACTAGAGGGGCACTTGCTAGAAGTGCCAGTCTGGATGGCAAGTTTTTTAAAAAGGATGAATGGGATAGAATTCCTTGTAGCGATCTGCGCGCTGTTGCTCGACTTTGGGATTATTATTCTGAGGGGCATTTTGGTTTTATAGTTCAAAAACGAATCTATCAAGGTTTAGGCGGAACTAGGGAACGAGACACGGTAATTTTAGAGCGTTTTGGCGGTCGGGTTGGTTGGAAGAAAAAAAAGGGGAAATGGTTGCGTTTGCGATCGGACTTTACCTGGGATAAAACTGCTCCTAAAGGTCACATTCCTAATGGTATTGTCGGGGATGGCGAGATTTTTCAAAAAGGAGGTAAATATCGACTTTTTTATCTGATGCGACGCTGCATCGATTGCGATATTTGAACTTAATTTGTTAATTGTTAATTATCTTCAGAAACCAGGTTTTTTCAAAAAACCTGGTTTCTAAATCGATGCCTAGAGAGGCATCGATTTAGAATAAGACTTGACAAGCAGCAAAGTCTCTATTACAATCCGTTGTAAATAGGAGATTGTATCTCTAAAAAAGGAGGATAAGCTTTATGTTAAAACGCATCTATATCGACAACTTCCGATGTTTGGTAAACTTCGAGCTTGCTGTTGATTCTATTAATTTATTTCTGGGCGATAACGGTTCTGGCAAATCAACTGTTTTCGATGTCTTGAGAAAAATTCAAGCCTTTGTTAGGGGCGATGCTAAAGTTAATGATATCTTTGATTCCGCGAATTGTACTCGCTGGCAGACATCTCCCATCCAAAGTTTTGAATTAGAAATAGAAGGAAATGACGGCACTTATAAATACGAACTTGCCATCGACCACAATTTAGAAAGACGTTTAAGTCGCGTTCAACACGAACGCTTGTGGTTTAATAAGCAACCTTTACTCAAAGTTGAGCTAGGCGAAGTTCAACTCTATAGAGACAATTATTCAGAAGGGCCTAATTATAATTTCGATTGGTTTCAGTCAATTTTGCCATTAATTATGCCTAGAAATGACAATACTAAACTTACTTGGTTCAAGGAACGGATGGAGCGTTTTATAATAGTTCAAATTATCCCGAGTTTGATGGTTGATGATAGCGATCGCGAATCAACTCTCTTATCTCAAAAGGGAGAAAACTTCGTTTCTTGGTATCGGTATTTATCTCAAGACCAAGGGAAAGTTTTTGAAATTACGAACGCTTTAAGGGAAATCTTAGATGGATTTGCTTATTTTAAGTTTGTTGAAAAGGGAGAAACTAACCGGATTCTTAAACTGTATTTTTCGGCAGATAAAAGCAGCGAATATAATGATTACAAATTAGGAGAATTGTCCGACGGTTATCGGGCGATAATTGCACTTTACTCGCTGATTTATTACACTCAGTCTGGAGATTTTACCTTGTGTCTTGACGAACCGGAAAATTTTTTAGCGCTGGCAGAAATTCAACCTTGGTTGATTCAACTGTACGACCTTTGTAGCGACGATAAAATTCAAGCTTTGCTGATTTCTCATCACCCAGAGATGATGAATTATTTGTTAGCTTCTCCCGTGGGATATTGGTTTTCTCGTCAGAATCATACTCCAACTAGAGTTAAACCTTTTTCAGATTTGATACCAGAAGATATTGGAGCAAATAATGCTTCAGAATTAATAGCAAGAGGGTGGATTGATGGGTAAACGAAAAATACAGGTAATTATTTTATGCGAAGACAGACAACAGGAAGTTTTTGCACGGCATTTTTTAAAGAAAAAAAGTGGTTTTGAACATGGAGAAATTAGGGTATTGCCGTATCCCAATGGAAAGGGGTGCGGAGAACAATATGTGGGTGAAAATTATCCAGAGCAAGTTAAACTTTATCGGAGTCAATCAACTTATCGTTCAGCTTGTCTGATAGTGTTAATTGATGCGGATCTTAAATACTCTGTAAAACAACGATTGGATAGTTTAGATTCAGCTTTAGAAGAAAACGAAAAATACCCTCAACACAAACGTCAACCTCAAGAAAAGATTGCAATTTTTGTACCTAAAAGAAATATCGAAACTTGGATTTATTATTTGCGAGGTGAAACTGTTAATGAGGAAACTGAGTATCCAAAATTGGCGAAAGCTGGAGATTGTAAAAATGATGTTGACATCTTGCTGGATTGGTGCAAGAGTAATGCGGGATTGCCCGAAGATGCCCCGGCGTCTTTGCAAGCTGCTTGCGGTGAATTGCAAAGAATTTTCTAGTTAACTCTGAGGTAAAAAATATTATGAAAAAAATAGTTGTAGGGGAAAAGCATTCGGGCGTTAACTTTTGATAAAAAGCATAAAATTTGATGTCCGAATGCTTTGCCCCCACCCCGCATTTAACTACCAAATAAAAAATCGCCTCCCAGTCATTTCAAATCTCGGTGGCGCAAGCTTATCCTTTTCGTTAGTTGTTAGTTGTTAGTTGGGCAACTAACAACTGACAACTAACAACTGACAATTAGCGTTAATTGTTGGGTTTTTTTACAAATATGAGATGCTCCCAGAATGATTTCACCCGGGTAGCTATCATTTTTTGTTAAACAATACCTTCGCCAAAAAGAAAAAATACCATTCGTAGGTCGGGCTCCGCGACAGCCCAAGCCAACATCTTCTGTCGGGTTCCGCTTCGCTTCACCCGACCTACAAGTTTTAGGGCGAAGGTGTTGTTAAATGGGTTGAATTTTTTCCATGAATAAACTCAGCGGATCGGCAAAATAACTACCAAAAGGTTTAATGCATTTGTAACCAAATTTCTCGTATAAACCAATCGCTTCTTTTTGACCGATACCTGTTTCCAAACGAATACAAGAAAATCCCCTTTCATAAGCTGCTTTTTCCAAATGCAACAACAATAATTTCGCAATACCTTTTCCCCGGTGAATCGGTAAAACATACATTCTCTTTATTTCGGCATATTCACGAGCCACTATTTTAACCCCGCCGCAACCGACAAGGAGATTTTTTTCGTATGCGCCCAAAAAAATAAATCCATCGCTCAACATTTCATCTACTGGGGTTAGATGATTGCTCTCTAGTGGGTATAGTGTATTCAAATACTCATCTAACTGCCTAATAATATCTAGTACGCTCCGATCGCTCTTTTCAATAGTTCTTATCTCAACCATAGTCCGCTCCTGCTATAGCTTTTTTTTGACTGAAAGCGGTAAGTTATTTTTCGCAATTTAATACGATTTTTCGCGGACCGCCCGCCACAACCCCCACCCCCACAAAAAAACGATCGCCCGCCACAACCCCAACCCCCACAAAAAAAACGAACAGACAAGATGTCTGTTCTACGGGTCGCGACAACTGACAGCGCTCCAAAAAACAACTACTCAAACCGCTGCCTCGTCCCCGACCAACGTTGCAGAGTATAATTCTTAGGCTCGTCCAAGACCAACGCCACCGGGCCCCCATCGCCCAGATTGGCAAGACCGGTCAAAAACTGCTCCGAATTAGTAGTAAACTCGCTATAAATCAAAACCCCCGTATCAGAAAAAATCATAGTCCGAGGCCAAGACTTCCCCGAACGACTGCTGCGACTTACCGAACTTCCTAAAGAAGCCAAATTCTCGTCATCCACCGTCAGCATTAACTCCGGCAAATTATTGCCAGTCAAATCTATGGCCTGTACCACCCAATTACCTAAATTCTCAGCCATCTCTCTGAGTGGAGGCAAGGGCCCGCTTTCCAATAAACCGGCTGCCTGCAACTCCACCCAGATAGCAGGCAAAATATCCACCACCCAACGAGGATTTTGGCGACTCAAAGTTCCCAAAGCGATAGGAGTAGGCCGTAAAAATTCCAGAGAAGAAGCAGTAAGAGCAATAGGTTGAGGTACTCCTGGAGGGTTGGGAGTAGAAACAATAGATTGACCTGCAGCCAGTACCTCAATAGAACCTTGCTTAACTTTAAGCGCCTTGACAGTAGCTACAGTGGTTTTTTGCTGTCCGTCAGCAGTCCACACCCCAATCTGAATTTCGGGATTATTATGGAAACCGAGTTGCTGCCACAGCCATTCGGCGTAAACGCTTTGGTTCGACTGTAACTCGGGAAAAGGTTCGCGCCTCCAAGTTCTTGCGTCGTGGAAGCTCGCCACTCGAACCCGATACCATACTTCTTTATTAGATAATTTCAGACCGTTGCTTTTAGTAGGTTGTACCCACTCACCAGGATTAATTGTTGGCAAAGGAGAAACCGAGCCGACGATTTGACTTTTATGATGTTTTAATAACTCCGAGGTAGCGATCGCCCGCTCCAACAATTCCAACAAGCGATCTATTTTAGCCTTAGTCTCCGAACTCGTATTTGGCTGTCGGTTTAACCAAGCGATCGCCACTTCTGGCCCTTCCTGACTTGCCAGAATCAAAGCTCCCCAAACCTTAGCATCTTCATTTTGGCTATCGACTCTCAAAGCAGCATCAACTCTATTCCAGAGGCGACCGGAATCGATTTTTAGCATACCGACAATATCGGCTGTACTGCCCAAATCTGCCTCAAAAACCTTCAAACTTTCGCTCCAGCGACCGTCGAGCAAACCCGCCAAAACCTTTTGAGAAGGAGAAGCCCAGGCCGCATTTGCCTGAGTCCGAGTAATCAGAGCGTGAAACTGAATCGAGTCCAACTGAGCCCTAGCTCCTGGCAGCCATTCTGCAGGCTCGGGTTCTGGTTGTTTGTTCCAGACTTGTTCTTGGAGAGGTTCCAGCAGGGCCAGGGCCGGAGACCAAAGCCCGCTACGAGCCAATCTCAAAGCATCTCTGTAGGCGCGATCGCTCGAGTGCCTGTTATCTAAAGAAATAGCTTCCAATTTAATTGGATGGGGTAAAAATTCCTGGGGCTTAACCTGATAAATATCGAAATGGGGATCTAAACCGATGGTTTGCTCGACCACCAACTCTGGATCGCCTCCCCCAGTAATTTCCTGCCAGACAGGAGCTTGTCCCGCTTGACTCTTCCACTCCAACATCAAGCTCAGATGGTTGTGAGTTGGGTTGTAGTGTATTATTTGTCCGTAAGGAATAGTTTTATTACCCTGTAATTGTTGACCGCTGAGGTTAAACCAAACTCCTCCTTGGGGCACATTTCCTTGGAAGGCACGCAAATTAGTCATCGCTCCAATTTGTCCGTCTCGATTTTGTCCCGAGAAATAGCTCAAAATCGACGACCGATGAAAACCACCCGACCCTGTTTGGACAACAAGTCTATTCACCATACGAAAATATGGTTTGCTCCCAGACCTTTGATAGGGAGAGCGAAACGATTCGTAAACTTGTAATTCGACAATTTCTTGACAGGGACTCGGGCAAACTAAAGAAGTTCTCTGGGAACTTTGTTCGACGATTGGCAGTAACAGGTCTGATTCTTCCCCGTCGGTGGGGGCAGCTTTGGGAAGGGGTATGGCTTTCCCCGGCATTAGCCCTTGTTTGCGGAGCTTATCTTCTATTTGAGACCAAGTTTGCAGGGATTCGTTGCTAGATACATCGATGGGGCTCCACTCGGGTAACAGCTCGTTTAACCAGGTACCTGCGTTGGGATCGACTATTAGCTGTACGCTTACCCAAGCCCCGCCAGCTACTAGACTGGAAAAGCCGAATAACAGACCAACTCCCAACCAATCAGCCATCCATTTACCCCAAGGCCAGGAGATAGGTTTTTTGGGTTGTTTCCGGCTTGTTGCCTGGGGCCGAGATGCCGGTTTTCGGGAACTGGAAATTAAGACTCCAGCCTCTTGCCTGCTTTTGCCTCTTGCCTCTTGCCTCTTGCCTGCTTTTGCCTCTTGCCTGGGGCCGAGATGCGGGCTTTTGGGAATTGAAAATTGGGACTCTACCCTCTTACCTGCTTTTGCCTCTTGCCTCTTGCCTCTTGCCTCTTGCCTGCTTTTGCCTTTTGCCTGTGATTTAACTGTTTTGTTTGGCATTATTTCACCAAGACTTGCTCATAGCGCTGACCAATAGCTTCCCAAGTATATTGAGTTTCGATGAGCGATCGCCCGTTGCGCGACAGTTGGTTTCTCAACTCCTCGTCTTCAAATAAACGACCGATGGCCTCGACATACTCTTCCACTCGGTTTGCTCGTAATGCTCGTAATTTTGTTAATGGTACATCACTCCCGTCCACTGCCAACCCTTCCAAGCCGCGATCGCTGGCCACTACCGGCGTACCGGTGGCCATTGCTTCGAGGGTTTTATTTTTAATCCCATAGCCGCTGCGCAGGGGAACGACGCAAACTGTGGCTTGGTGCAGATAGTCTGCTACGCGAGGGACTGCACCGGTGACTTTTACACCGGGGCGCAATGCTAATTCTAATACCGATGCTACGGGTCTGGCCCCGACGATCGTAAATTCGACATCGGGATAGCGTTTTTGCAGCACTGGCAAAACTTCTAGGGTAAAGAACCGGGCTGCATCTATATTATGGGAAGCGTCCATGGCCCCAACGAAGGCTAGTTTATGGCCTGTTGGCGGTTCTGGACGTTCGGGAAATAGCTCTAAATCTACACCGTTGGCGATGGTATGAATTTCGGCTTTAGGAGCGTATTTAAGAAATTGACTTTTATCGTCTTCTGTGGTAACGACTAATTTATCGAATTTGCTGGCATAGTTTTTTTCGTAGCGGTCTAAGAGTAAGGTTAGATAAAGGCGATCGCGCAAGGGAGCTTGTGAAGCCCCCATTTCCAGATGGTTGCGTATCCAACCAGAAACAGAACTGTGAATATTAACAACAGTCCGTACTCGTTCTGGAAATGTCGGTCGGACGTAAATTTCATTGACGCTATGCTCGCAAGTAACTACGTCGCATTTGCCAGAACCCACAAAATCATCGAGCCAAGCTTGCATTTCTCGGGAGTAGCGGTAAAGGACATTAGGAGGAGTGCCTTTAACTAAAGATTCGACAAAACGCCCTATTTTTGCCGTTGCCTTGTCGAGCGGGTTTTTAGGCTGAGGTAGTTCTGGTAAGGGAAATATTACTAATTTACTCACCCACTGGCGGAGCTCTTCTACTTCTGCATCGCTAACATCTTGATGTCGTTGAGTCGCGAGGGTTACCTTGTGGTTTTGTTTTAGATATTTAAGCAGGTTAAAGGTTCTAATTTCCGTTCCACCTCGACTTGGTGGATAGGGGAAAGTCGACGATAGCATTAAAATATTCATTGCTTTAATTACTATTGGTTAATTTCTTGATGATAAGTCAACCGATCTTGGTTTGTTTCCCTTGATTTTGTGGTAAAGGCAGAAAACCTGATATCGGTTAAAGGGGAGTATGTCAGTTTTGTAAAAACACAAGTAATCCTTCACAAGAACGAGCAATTAGCAAGAACCCAAAAGCTGATGAAGCGGGATAGGGGAATGCCGAGCTGGTTGCCGATGTCTTAAAAAAGATAACTCGGCCAAGTAACAACAGTCCGAAAAAACAAGAAAAGATGGAGTGCAGGCATCTTGCCTGCACTACCCAAGGAAGCTGATGCGCGTCGAGGTAGTTAACCTGCGTCGGCTTTTCTGAGAGCTTCGAGAATTTCTGGCCGTTTCATGCGAGCGTAACGAGGCAGTTTGCGTTCTTTAGCGATCGCCTTGAGTTGCCGCAGAGATTTACTATCGTAATCATCCACTGGCATTGCCGGCTCGGGTTCTGCCGGTTTAGAGCGCGATTTCGACCGACTACTGGTCGTACCTTTGGCGCTTTTGGTGCTGCTGCTCTTGGTGCTGTTGCTCTTAGTAGAGCGACTTTTTGTAGAGCGACTGCTGCTCTTGCTTGCCGGCTTAGGCTTGGGTTCGGGTTCGGGAGTTGGTTCGGGTTCGGGAGTTGGTTCGGGAGTTGGTTCGGGAGTTGGTTCGGGCTCCGCTTCTAACTTAGACTCTAGCTCTGAGACTGAAGACAGTTCCCGACGCAATGTCCCTATTTGAGTTTTCACGTTATCTTCTACGTCTTTAAGCGACTGCGAAACATCCTGATTAATTGCTTTCATAGTTGCTTCGACTTTTTTCTCGATGAGCTTTTCAAACTCATCAAGCTGTTTTGATAACAGCTCGAAATTTACTTCCATCGCCACAGTGGCGGCCGCGGAAGTTTTTTTAGCATTCGAGGTAGACCTTGTTGTTTTCTTTGTAGTAGCCAATGTTTTTACCTTTTTATTGAATGGGGTTTTTTTCTTTGACCATCTGAGTTGTAAGCTCAACTCAAAACCGTGGAATAGTAATTAAAGCGTCGCGTAAGGTCGCAACCGCGCCTAACAGAACGCTACGCGCCCTATTTAGAGCTAGTCTGGCAATAGCGATCGCGTGACCTTCGTTGAAAAATTCAACATCTGCCAAGAGCTCTCAAGCACTCTTGGTGCGTACTTAGCCAATTTTTTTGGGCTAGTGCAATTTTTTGTAGCTAGTCTGGCAATAGGTGTATATCTCCGATGCGCCAGCCTTTTTTGGGGTTAGTTGCTAGTTTTTTGCCAACGGTAATTCCCAAAGCATACCCAGATTATCTTTGTCAAGAAAAATAATCGAGTTTTTAGTTGCTTGTATTTGCCAGAGGCAAAGGAGCGATCGCTCTATTACCATTTCCTGACAACTTTTCTGGACAATGCTTAACTAAGTTACGAAACATAACCGCTGCGTCTCTATTATCAAAAGAGAAAAGCGCACCATTACTAGGTATTTTCCCTGTCAGGTGTTAGTATGCCACTGTCTGCCCTTGGGGGCAGATTTTTGCCACAAAGCGCTTGTCGCGCCTTTTGAAAACGATAAACGGTAGTCAGCTTAACAGATATCCCTAAAAATTTTCTAACTTTTTTAGAGATTTTTGTCAAGCTGCGTCTATTCGATAGATAATAATACAGATTTATTAATTATTGCAACTAGGGAGCAAAAATTTTTTTTATGGATGCCAAAGAACTCAAATTTCTCTTGAAATTGCTCGGATGCGAAAATTACAGGGCAGCGATCGCTCAAATTAAACCCAACCCCGGAATGAAGGCTGCCCAAAGAGATAGCATCTGTCGCCGACTGCAAGAGCGAGGTTTTGTGGGCATGAGGGAAGAAGTAACAAAAATTAACATCGCGACTGCGGGAAGATCCCTGCTAGCTGATATTGAGGCCATAGAAGAATTGCCGATCGCCTCTTATGAGCTCCAGGTACTCAAGGCAAGCTCTAAGGGTACGATTACTCCAGGCAAAACGAAACTGCCTGCGGCATCTCGACAAGCTGTAATTCAAGGTTTGGTAGGGCGAGGTTTGATTAAGGCGGTGGAAAAAAAAATCGAGGAAGTCTGGTTGAGCGATCGGGGACGACAATATTTGTGTCTGGAGTACCACTCCAACAGCAACGCTAAAGAAATCACCCTCAAAATGTTGAGCGATTACCTCCAACTGTTGCGCCAATACCGCCCTTCTCCTTCGGCATCGCCAGAAAAGGACATCGGTTCGACATCGGATAGCAAACCCAACGATGAGGAGATTTTAAATCTAATTCGAGAGTTGGACGAAGAATTGGGCACCGATAACTATCTGCCGATTTATCATATGCGACAAAGACTTCAACCGCCCCTGTCGAGGAAAGAACTGGATCTGGCGCTCTACCGTCTCGAAGCTAGCGACAAAATCGAGCTTAGTTCTTTGCAGGACGTTAGAGCTTACACTCCCGAACAGGTAGAAGCAGGTATCCCCCAAGATATCGGCGGGCGGCTGTTTTTCATTATTGTTAACTGAGAGAGTCCTTTTTGGGGCGATCGCTCGCTACTATTAAATTAGTATTGCAATCTAGGTGAAAACATGGCATCCATAGATGAAATCATTCAAAGAGAAATTAACCCTTTTGATTCGCTAAATCTGTGCCAGACTAACTTCTGGCAGGATCGACTTGACCCGGCCCTAAATGTCGATTCTATTCACCAAGAAATCGTGGCAGATGTCGAAAAAATTCTGGATCGAGTCGCCGCAGACCAACGCCCGCGAACTTTGATGCTGATGGGGGACTCGGGTTCGGGCAAAAGTTATCTCTTAGGGCGACTCAAACAACTTTTCAACCCAAAAGCCTTTTTTGTCTATATCGATCCTTGGCCCGATAGCAATTACATCTGGCGTCACCTCCTCCGTCAAACTGTTGATTGTTTGATGGAGGTTCCCGAAGGGAAAAAAGAATCTCAATTATTGCTCTGGTTGAAAAGATTGGTTTCTCAACATAAAACTCTGCTGAAAAAAATACTGGGAGAACGAAAACTATTTGTTAAAAATCTTAAAGCAACTTTTCCTTCGGGCATTTATCAGCCTAACGATTTTTTTAGCGCCCTCTATCATTTGTTAAACCCGGAGCTGCGGTCTCTTGCCTGCGAATGGTTGCGCGGTGACGATTTGGATGAAGAGGATTTGCAATCTTTGGGAATTAAAAATGCGATCGATTCTGAAAATGCCGCCCAGAAAATGATGACAAATTTTGGCAGGATTTCTGTTTCTTCTCTGCCCATAGTTTTATGTTTTGATAATCTGGATAATATCCCTCGGATCTCGGATGACTCTATCGATTTGCAAGCGTTATTTAATCTAAATTCGAGCATTCACTCTTGTTTTCCACAAAAATTTTTGATTATTATTAGCATCATTACTAGCACTTGGATGCAAAATAAAGAACGAATTCAACCGGCGGATTTAGCTAGAGTTGATGCTGGTTTTTTCCAGTTAAAACCTATTAATTTAGAACAAGGAGAAGCCCTTTTAGCATCTCGTTTGCGCCCGATTCATTCTCTGGCTGAAAATCTGCCGCCATCCCCTATTTTTCCTTTGTCTAAACAAGCTTTAGAAGACAAATACGGTCGTAAAAAAACTCTCCCTAGAAAGGTATTAGAGTTCGGAAGATACTCAGATCAAGAATATAAAAAACAACTGTTGAACGAACCGACAATTAGGGGCGATCGCGAGGAAGATTCCCTGCTGGCAAGTTTTAATTTAGTCTGGCAGGATAAATACAATACCGCTAAGGAAAAAATCACCAAAATTACTCAACTATCGGGACCGCAACTCATTAAAAACCTGCAAGAAGTTTTAGCTGCTTTAGAAGTAACAGAAATTAAAGAACAATTATTAGATGGAAAGTACGCTACTTATTCTTTCAGTTACCAACATCCAGCAAGCAAACAAAAAATAGGCGTACTTTGGACGGAAGAACCCAATTTAACCAGTTTTTGCGCGGCAATGAAAGCTTGTCAAGCTATTTTAAATAAAAAACATTGCCAAGTTTTATATTTAATTAGAAATGCCCAATTAGGAAAAACGATGGGCTACAAAATTTATGTCAAAATCTTTAACAAACCCGAACACCATCACTTAAAACCGACTCTCGAATCGATTCATTATTTAGCAACTTATCACAATTTAGTTAATGCTGCTATGGCTAATGAATTAGTAGTTGAGGGAACCGTGGTTAACCTTCAAGAATTACAATCTTTAATTCGCGAATCGGAAATTTTACAAAATTGCAGTCTCTTGCAGAATTTAGGAATTGTTAGTTCTTCGGAAAAGAAAGAGGAGTTAAAGGCAATGGAAGAGCTTCTATTTAATTTAGTTAAAACTCAATCTTTCATGGCCAGAAAAGCTTTAGTAGAAAATGTTAAACATCAATTTCCAGCCAGCGATCGCTCTCAAATAAATCTCTTAATCCAACAGCTTTTTGAAGCCAAAAAAATCAAAATCATCAAACCAAAAGGAACCATAGAAGAGCAATTAGTTTGTTACGTTCCCAAGTAGTTCCCAAGTAGGGTGCGCACCGCGCACCGATTAAGAAACCAGGTAATTTCGGCAAAACCTGGTTTCTGGACTAACAACCCATTTCCAATTCCCCATTCCCCAAAAGAAAAAAATCTCATGGCATCGCCGAATAATTCTCCTCCAAAAACCTTCAGCGTTACCCAAGTTAAATTAGCGTTTGAATGCCCCCGTCTTTTCTACTTAAACGAACGCTTTGGCGGCAACACTCTCTTTTTACCCCCAAATCGAACTCAAGGAATAGGCAGCGCTTTTCACTATCTCGCCAACCAATTTATAGAAATTGCTAAACAAGAACCCAAATTCACCGATTTATTTAAACCTTCCCCAGAGGAACTAAATGCAGGAGCGATCGCCTCTCAAATGCAGCAGTTTTTCTACGAATTAAAATTCTATAATTACCTGGAAACAGAAACTAAAAAAAATAGCGATCGCTCCCCCGCCCTCTATCAAATCTGGCAAAGCTTAATCGCCCTAATTTCTCAGTTTAGCGAACTCCTAGTTAAAAACCGTCAATATTGTCAGCCAAATACCCTAATTCGCAAAACTTTAATCGCCGGAGAAACCACTCTCAAACATCGCCTTAAACTACCCGATGGCAGCCAACAAATTTTAACTGGCAGACTGGATAGTTTAGTTTACAATTGGCAATCGCGGCGCTACTGCGTAGTGGATTATAAAACTTACGAACCCGCAGATATTTCGGCGCAAATAGCACAAGTGGCTCTCTACAGTTTTATAATTAAAGAAAAGAAAAATATTCCCGTTGATTCGGCAGTTTATGTGGTTTATCCAGAGTGGAAAAAATATTACTATTCCTGGGAAGAGTTAGAAAGTTCGTTTAACAGTTTAATTCCCCAAAAATTAGAGCAAATGCAGCAGTGGTTGAGTTGGAAAAAATCCCAACCAAATCCTCCACCGATTACTACTCAATTACATCTCTGCGAAATTTGCCCCCAACGAGAAAAATGTCAGACTTATTTTGACGATTCTAACAGCAAGTCAAAACCAAAAAAAGCTGTCAAAAAGGCAAAGAAAGCTGATGCCGATGTTATTGGCCAAAAGCTAGTCGAAACTTTGCATTCTTTTGGCGTGGAAGTCGATTATCGAGAAGCAATTCTCGGATGCAGTTTTATCAGAGTAAAACTGAAACCCCATCCAGGAGTAAAAGTTGCTTCTTTGGAGAGATTGTCTAAGGATTTACAAGTACAATTAGAGATAGCTTCGCCGCCTTTGATAGCGCCCCAAGCGGGATTTGTTAGCGTCGATTTGCCGAGGGGCGATCGCCAGGTTGCTAGTTTGGAAAATTACATTTTGGGAGGGGAAAAACTGGCGATCGCTTCGCCGATAAAAATTGCTATTGGTGTTAATTTGGATGGGGATTTAGTCGAAGCAGATTTATCGGATCCTAATACTTGTCATTTTTTAGTTGGTGGCACTACCGGCAGCGGGAAAAGCGAGTTTTTGCGATCGCTTCTCCTCAGTCTTATCTATAGACATTCTCCAGGTAATTTAAAAATAGCTTTGGTAGATCCCAAACGGGTTACTTTTCCCGAATTTGAGGGCATGAAGTGGCTATATCAACCCATAGTAAAGGATAGCGACGATGCTATAGATTTAATGACATCTTTGGTAGCAGAGATGGAAACTCGCTATCGGCAATTTGAAGCTTTGGGTTGTGCCGACATCGAAGCATATAACGCGCAATCTGTCAAGGGTTTTGCCAGAATTGTTTGTATTTTTGACGAGTACGCGGATTTTATGGCCGAAAAAGAAATTCGTAACGACCTCGAATTGAGTATTAAAAGATTGGGGGCGATGGCCAGGGCGGCGGGCATTCATTTAATCGTCGCTACCCAACGGCCCGAAGCGAAAGTGGTAACGCCGATTATTCGTTCTAATTTGCCGGGGAGGGTGGCCCTCCGCGCTGCCAGCGAGGCAGACTCCCAGATTATTTTGGGGGGGGAAGGAGTCGGCGGCGGCCTATTTATTGGGAAAAGGGGATTTGCTTTATAAAGTGGGTTCGCGGTTGTGGCGGTTGCAGAGTTTGTTGGCGTCGAGTATCGAGTTGAGAGATTAGACAATAGGGAATTTTTGACACCAATTTGGTGTCATTTTTGAGGGCCAGGGAATTTTTGAC
>CAZSTZ010000066.1:15252-28471 GCA_964609515.1 uncultured bacterium
GTCATTTTTGAGGCCCAGGGAATTTTTGACACCAATTTGGTTACAAAATTGAGGGCCAGGGAATTTTTGACACCAATTGGTGTCATTTTTGAGGCCCAGGGAATTTTTGACACCAATTTGGTGTCATTTTTGAGGCCCAGGGAATTTTTGACACCAATTTGGTTACAAAATTGAGGGGCCAGTAGTTGTAGGTTGGGTGGAGTGAAACGCAACCCAACAGCAATTGGAACCTTATTGGTTCGCAAATATTTACTTTTTCCTCTAACTATTGTCCGCTTCTTCCAAAATCTTGATTAAGTCATTTTTCCTTAACTTAGATATTGATTTTGTGGGAATATTTCTCTCTTTTATCAAAGCTTTTAACTGTGGTACTTTCATCTCTTGATAATTCCCTTTCAGTTTTTTAGCTTCTAGTTCTATCTCTACCAACTTATTATCTAAAACTGTTTTTATGTGGGTTATAAACTGCTCTTGCTTTTGCAATTTTTCCGCTTCAGTTTCACAATTATCGCTCTGCAAAACAACTGCTTCGAGTAACCGTTTTGGAATATCGTCAAGTCCTTGAGTAATAGTTTTTTCTGCCGGGCGATCGCTTTTAACTGTCAAATTATCTAACTTATCGTTCAAAGCGTTTAATTGTTGCCGAATGACCGTATTTTCGTCTGTTTTTCTTGGAAAATCGGAAAAGCTGCTAGTTAGTTTTTCTAACTGCAAAGTTATCGGGTTGAGTCGGCGATCCAGTAAGCGATCGACAATTTCAGTTAAACTTACAGTCTCTTCGGTTTCCTCTGAAACTGGCAATGTTTTTAGAGAATTAGAATCAGAAGCAGGGTTCAAAGAAGAACTGTATTTGCTTAAAAGTTCTCCTTGTTCTTTGATGCTATTTTCTAGTTTTGGTGGAATAATAAATGCTACAATTTCCGCAGGACTAAGGCCATTTTCCACCGCTTTAACAGTAGCATAATACTCAAAATCACCATCGACAATCTCACAAGTTTCTATTCCCGTTCTTTTAAGAATTACTGGTTTTACCAGAGTTTCTGCTTCTGCAATTAATCTCGCTACCTTTTCAAGCTCCTCCTCTGAAAAAGCCGAACGCGGCATTCTGGGGCTAATATTTTCTAAATCTACTAACGATGTCAATATCTCCATAATCTTATCCTACTTTTTTTATTATTTCTGTTGCCAAATTCTCAAATTCTTCTGCTGAAGCAGAATCACGCTTATAATCTAGTACCGACATAGGCGCGGGTATTTCTAAGTCATTTTTAACCACAGTTTTATCGACGCATTTTGCTAAGTCTTCTCTCTGGAAAACACAGCTATCCATTAATGGGAGATTATAGCGTTCTTGGATTATTTTTTTGCGACTAGGTAGAGTGTATTCAACATATCGGCTGTAAGTGGGAATTTTGCATGGTAATACACCGAGTATGTTAACTGGCAGAAGCCCCATTTGGTCTCTAAACTCATTGATGTCTGCAATGAAGTTTTTAACATTAACTAATCCTTCATTAGCAAATGCTTTTAAGTCTGAAGGTATAATGAGATAATCGGTGGAAATCATAGCTATTCTAGCATACAAATTCAGGGAAGGAGGCGTATCAATAATTACAAAGTCATACCGTTCTTTTTCGAGTTGTAGCTTTTTCCAAATCCTAATTTTAGCAGCATCAACACTTGACAATTTGTTTTCATATTCCATTAAACTAATGTGACAAGGAATTACGTCAACTTCTGGGTCATTAAACTCTGACTTGCGTAACACTTGAGCAATTGAAGTTTCAGAATCTCGGAGAATATGATAAATATTTTTATCCTTTAAATCGTCTTCTTGCTCGTCTGAAAACTTCGCTAACCCTAATGCAAATGTAGCGTTAGCTTGACTGTCGAGGTCGATTACCAACACTTGTTTGCCTTGTTTGCTTAAAGCAGCAGCTAAATTAACTACAGTGGTTGTTTTTCCCACGCCACCTTTATTGTGATAAACTGCGATTGTTTTCATAGTTTTTTCCCTTTTCTTTTCAGTAGTAGTTAGAGTGGTTACGGCATCGTTCTTATTTTTTGATTTTTCCTTTAAACTATCTCTACCAATTAACTCTTTTATTTCCTCAATTTTTGCGTCTATCTCATTACCGGAACAATCAAATACTAACCTAACATCTTTTGCCACTCTTTCATAAATTCTAATTTCTTTGGCATTAGTCAGTAACCCATATCGAACATTCATGCTGGTTAGATAACGCTTTAGTCGCCGCAGATGACGATTTAAGTTTTGCTTGGGATGTTTTGCCTCCATTACTAAGGTTAGAGGAGAATTAGAATCTAACCGCAATGGAATTACTTGGGTGGCGAAAGATAAAAAATCTAAACGAATATTGCCAAAAGTGACTTCTTGATGCCAAGTGTCGGGAGTATATCCCAACTTTGGCAACAAATAACTGACAATGAGTTTGCTCTCTACTTCGCTTTCGTTCCGACAGAGCTCTGGATAGAAATTCAAGGCTGCTTTTCCTCGTCTAGCGCGATATTTGGGACAATACGTTAATATTATTCTATAGCTTAACTGTAGGCTGTGTCAAGTTAGCTACTCTCAATGTCCGCTTTCCCCAAATAAGCTATGCTTTGTTGGGTTTCGTTTCACGGAGCCCGACCTACGAACTACTTCGAGTGTGAAGTTAAGAGATTAGGCAAGAGGTAAGAAGCAAAAAAAAACCGGGCCCGTTTTAAGACCCGGTTTTTTTGGTAGTTCGTAGTAATCGCTTTAGCGATTTAAAGTAAGTCCTATCTAAATCGCTGAAGCGATCGCTACAAACGAGTTAAATGGTTTTTGTTAAAGCTTGCCGATCGCGATTCTCTTTGAACGACATATAACATTCCGTTGGATGGTAAATATGGCATTTATCGGTAATCTCTTTCATCAAAGACCAAGTAAACTTAGTTTCGTAGAGATATTCTCCCCAATTTTCTCTCAAACTTTGATGAGCTTTTCGCAGATTATAAGAGGGAATGGCTACCGAAAGATGGTGGGGAACGTGAACGTTAATATCGTGGCAGAGAAACTCGACCCAGACGGGATAGTCGCAATGAACGGTTCCCGATAATTGTGCTTCGGCCTCGTTCCACTCTGGAACTTCTTTAAATTGGATATCTGGTACGGTGTGGTGAACTATGGTAAAGGTACTCATCCAGAAGTGATAAACCAACCAAGGCACGAACCAGAATTTCACAACTCCCCAGAAGCCCGTAAAGGCAAATAATAAAGGAAAGGCGATCGCGCTAAAGCCGATAATCACAAAAGTAGAAAACTTTACTTGTTCGCTTTGTTTGCCTTCGTATCTCTTCCAGTTAAAATTGACGATCGCCCAGTGAGCTATGGAACCGATCCACCAAAAGCGTCCCCTGATTAAGCGATAAAAGAACCGCACAAAGCCACTCTCATTTGCATAACCTTCTGGACTCCACGGTTCCCAGGCAGTATCTTCCCCAATTTTATTAGTATGTTTGTGGTGGTGGTTGTGACCGTGGCGCCAACCGTGGAAGGGGTAAATTAAGGGAAGGAAAGCTAAATGGCCTACTAAATCGTTGACCCAGCGGCGGTTGGCAAAGGAACGATGGCCGCAGTCGTGACCGATGACGAAAAAGCCTGTCAAGGCCGTACCCGTAAAAATCCAAACTGCGGGTAAGAGATACCAGGGGGCGATCGCTAGTCCCCAGTAACCCAAGGCAACTAGCAAGACGTTAACGAAAACCGCGATCCAAGCTTTGCGCCTATCTTTGAGAAATACTTCTCGCGGCAGAGTGTTAATAATGTCTTTGAGGCGCAGGCGATCGCTTTCCTGACTAGAAGCCTTTTCCTGGGGCTTCGCGATTGATGCTGTCATTCTTGTTTTGATTCTCCTAGTTTAAGTTGGCTAGTTTAAAATAGCTGACTAGCAAAATTTTGCTGTCCTAAAACGGTATCACATAACCGATCCTCAGCTAATCGGCCTTTTAATTGCTTTCGTAGGTAGTTTCAGGGCCAATATTTTCTGTTGAGGTCATCCGCCGTTGTTGAATTGCTTGCAGTTGGAGCAGCAAGGTTTCTACTTCTGCCTCCAAATGCAAAAACTTTACTTGTCTGTCGGTGGGATAGAGGGATTCGATGGACCTTACTTTTCCATTAACAGAAGAACGGCTCGTAGAAACGTTTGGCCTTTTGGTTAAAGTTGCTGCACCCTTGGGATTAGATAAAGATGAAGTTGACATCAGTAATTTAATGGTTATTCCTACTTAAGACAATTTTCTCATTGTAACTAAATATTAAGATTAATTACAACAAGTTAAGTTATCGAACCGTTGGCTGAGTAGTTTTACTTAACAAACAGTTTGAACAGTAGGATAATACAATAAGAGCGGTCAAAGTTTCGCGATGGAAATGATACCATTTGGAAAAACAGCCGCCGCTTTGAAAGGCGCAAAACACCTGAATGCTAGGCGGAACGGCTATCCGAACGTCAAATAAATTCTAAAATCTAAATTAGATGACGATAACTCTGTCCCCTACTAAATTAAAATTGCAAAGCTGGCCAGGTTTGATTGAGGCATATAAGTCCTATTTGCCAGTCACGGAAAAAACGCCAGTGGTGACTCTTCTAGAAGGCAATACTCCTCTCATACCAGTGCCAGCGATCGCCGAATTAGTAGGCAGACAAGTGCAAGTGTATGTTAAATTCGATGGCCTCAACCCCACGGGCAGTTTTAAAGACCGAGGGATGACGATGGCCATTTCTAAAGCCAAAGAAGAAGGGGCTAAAGCTGTAATCTGTGCGAGTACCGGCAATACTTCTGCCTCCGCTGCTGCTTACGCTACCCGTGGCGGGATGCGGGCCTTTGTCTTAATTCCCGATGGATATGTGGCCTTGGGTAAACTGGCCCAGGCTTTGTTATACGGGGCCGAAGTGTTGGCCATAAAGGATAATTTCGATAAGGCCCTGGAAATAGTCAGGGAAATGGCCTCTACCTATCCGGTGACGTTGGTAAATTCGGTAAATCCCTATCGCCTCGAAGGTCAAAAAACGGGGGCCTTTGAGGTGGTGGATGTATTGGGAGATGCCCCAGACTGGTTGTGCATTCCCGTGGGCAATGCGGGAAATATAACAGCATATTGGATGGGTTTTTGTCAATACCATCAGGCAGGAAAATGCGATCGCTTGCCTAAGTTGATGGGATTTCAAGCTGCAGGGGCGGCCCCTTTTATTAGCGGCAAGCCAGTGGCCAAGCCGCAGACGGTGGCCAGCGCCATTAGAATCGGCAACCCGGCCAGTTGGGACAAAGCGATCGCCGCCCAAGAAGCAAGCGGCGGCAGTTTTTCCGCCGTTACCGACGAAGAAATTTTAGAAGCTTATCGCTTGCTGGCAGCTCGCGAAGGCATTTTCTGCGAACCTGCCAGCGCGGCGTCCGTGGCAGGTTTGTTGAAGGTAAAAGACAAAGTTCCCAGAGGGGCAACTGTGGTTTGCGTCCTCACCGGTAACGGTTTGAAAGATCCCGACGCTGCAATCAAACATAGCAATAATCCTCTGAAGCAGGGAATAGAACCAACTTTAGAAGCAGTGGCCGGAGCGATGGGATTTTAAAGTCAAGAAACCCGGTTTTGCAGGAATTACCGGGTTTCTGAGATACCGCTTTTTGTCCGCAATTGCGGACTTTTTGATTAAAATGCCAATTTTTGTCCGCAATTGCGGACTTTTTTGGGCCTAAGCTTTTTGAAGGCTCATTTTTTGTCCGCAATTGCGGACTTTTTTGTGTCCTGGCCATTTTTTTAGAGGTTGTGTGGAGTGAAACGCAACCCAACATTTACGGGCAAATAGGAAACAGCTATCAGTCAATATCCTCGCCTAGCTACTTACTTTTGCTTACATTGTTACCTATATAACAGAATTATTTCTTCTCTTTCCATTCTGGTAGCTGGGGTAACGGCTGTTGCTCGCTGGCAGGGAGTTGACCCGTAGCAGCCAGTTGGGACAGTTTTCGCGTTTGGGAGATAAATTCGGCTTGTGCGCCCGGACTGGTTTTAGCTTTGGTCAGCAGCTCGACGGCATCTCCCAATGCAGCAGTTAGGGTTTTGCGAGTTTGTTGGCGATCGCTTCTTTCTTTTTCTAGAGCCTCTTTTAATCTTTGGACTTCTTGTAGGGCGCGATCGCGTTCTCTGACAGTTTCGATCGCTAAAATTCTCAATTCATCGAGGTTTTGTATCCGTTCGATTTTTTGTTCGACCTCCACCGCTTCATTTTCCTCTGGTATTGCCAGAGAATGTTGCTGAAGGCCATCGATTGTTGCCTTTAATTCGGCTATAGTTTCTTCAGCTTGTCTGACTTCATCCCGTCGCTGAATTGCTTCTGTATTATAAAGTTGACGCCATTTAGAGATACTCTCGTTGGCCCCATCCCGTTCTTTAAGGGCCTCTGCTAGTTTCTGTTGCAGAGTTTTAATTTCATTTATCCACTGGCCGATCTCGTGACTCATATTTTTTTGCTTATCAGGCTCCCTAGGGGTCAATTTTGATTTTCGCAGATCGCGCTCGAAGAGGACCGGTCGGAAATTGTTATTGTTAAATTGCCAATAGACAGGAAAAAAGAGCTTCTCTGTCTTTTTAGCAAGAGCGGCCCGTTCCCGATTACCCATTAACAAAAAAGGTATTAATTTTAGGCAGAGGCGATAATGAAATATTTCGATAGGTTGCGCTACTGGATAGAAGAAAAGCGGCAAGAAATATTTAGCCCTGCTAATAGAGAGCGGTTGGGAAATTATTTGACTCTAACGGTCAAACGGGCTAAAGAGATTCTGCGATGGGATGAAATTTTTAGCGAGGCTAATAGAAAGCATTTAATCGAAATTGGGGTAGCGATCGCCAAACAGATAGCGATCGTCCTTTGGAAAATTCTGCGGCGGTTGTTTAAAGCAATACTCAAACAACTGGTCCAGTTTTTACGGTTTTTGGGACACCTCGACTGGCCCACTGTTAAAGAAGTAGGAACTCGGGTAGGACAACAGAGATTACCGGGCCTTTCGGCAGAAATGGCCTACAACGCGACTTTAGCCCTCTTTCCCGGTTTGTTGGCCATTATAGCTGCCATTGGACTATTTGAGTCTTTGCGAGAGACCCTCTTTCAATTGGGAGGTATTTTAACTCAAATAATACCCAATGAAGTGCGGTTGCTAATTGAGAGCGCGGTCAACGAAATAGTAATAACGAGAAATATAGAGATATTTTCATTTAGTTTTATCGGTTCCTTGTGGATATTTTCTGGGGTGTTGAGTTCGGCGATGGCAGCTTTAGATCGAATTCATCAAGTGCCAAGGGAAAAACTACGACCGTTTTGGAAAGCAAAATTGGTTTCTCTCGGTTTAACTATTGGTACTGTTATCTTATTAATGATTGCTTCGGGACTGGTTTTAGTCAGCGATTTTGTAGTAGATTTGATAGCGCGTCAAAGCTGTCTTTTAGAGGCAATTCCTAACTGTCCTCTCGACAAAATGGCAGATTGCTTTTTTCAAGAACCGGTAGATAATTGCGTGCTGAAATCTCAATTATTAGAAACTTGGAGTCAGTTAAGATGGCCCATAACTTTAGGCATTGTTTCCCTAGCTTTTGCCTTTATTTATCGTTACGGTCCCAGTCAAGCTAGGCGAAAAATTCCGATTTTGCCGGGAGCAGTTTTAGCGGCATTAATGTGGGCGGGAATTTCTAATTTATTTAGAATTTATGTGTTGCATTTTGGCAATTATAACAAAACTTATGGAACTATTGGAACTTTTATTATTTTGTTATTGTGGTTGTATTTGAGTTCTTTGGTAGTTTTGATTGGTGCGCAATTAAACGTGACGGTGGGGGAGAAGATAGAGGGCAAACTCTATAGGAGAAAAAGGGGAATTTATTTACCCGAAAGTAAAAAAACACCAAAGTTATTAATGCCGGCAGATTATTCAGATTTGGAAGAGAAAAAAAAGGCAGATAACCCCGATTTGGAAGAGAAAAAAGAGTGATGCATTAGCGCCTTCTTTGTAGGAGAGCAATAACTCCGGTAGTAATAGAAAGCAACATCAATAATAAAATAACTCCACTTGGCATAGATTCAATAACCCGAAGACCTCGGAGGATGAATGTGATGAAAGTTAAGACAATAAAAATGTAAGAAATGTAGGAAAATTGAGGAATGGGAAATTTAGGATATTTGCTCATGTTTGATAGTTGTTTTAAGTTAATGGGGATAGAGTATTTTGAAAAAACCTTCATCTTCAAAAAGTCTGAGGTAAAAATGTACGAGATGCTTTTATGATTCAAACCAATCCAAATTGCGACCGATTAATAACTCCATCATTTTAGCATGATGTGTATTTTTCATCGCCATCCGATCGCACTTAAAAGATACACCACGAGAAGATTGTTTTGTCATTCTCCTTTAAACCACTCCAACCAACTAACTAAATTTGACGCTGACACTTCATATTCTACAGCGCTATCGTCATTTATTTGATGATAAATGTAAGCTTGCTTATCTGGAGTGGAAGGACAAAACAGACTTAGTTCGCGAGCGCTATTTTCTCTAGCCCACCCTATCCTAATTCCTCCTAATTCGTCAGTGGAATTATGGGCAATTTTGGGAAAGCGATCGCCCATCATTTCATAAGCTTCCACCAACAAATTTATCGCCATTTTAAAAGCATAATCCGTCGGTCTTAAAACTCCATAATCGTCTTCTTCTTCTAATTCTAAAAGTTCTAGCAGGCTTTTAAGAGTTTTAGTAAAATTTATCTTACCTGCTTCCTTTGTTTGTGCTGAAGTATTTTCTCTAGTTACGGTCATAATAGATATTAGGTAAAAGTTGATTTTTTTTATCTTAACATAATTTCCAATTATTTAAGAACTAACCACCGGCAAAGTCACGCGAGTCACAACCCGTCCCTCATCTAACAAGTCCATAGAAAACCGTCCGCCCATTTGCTGTATCACTCGCTGACAAATAATTAAATGCTTCCCAGGAGGCGTTACCAGAGTTGAAGGGGCTAATAGATCCGGCAAAAATCCAATTTTCAGTTCGGCAATGATTTGAGGGTCGATCGCCCCATTATCGGTAATAGACAGCTCCAGCCACTCTGGAGTCAGAATTTTACACCGAAGCTCCAAGCTCCCTTGAGGTGGAGAACGAAAACAAGCGCAAAGCAAAAGTTCGTATAAAACAAGCTCTAATTTAATCCCATCGCCGCGAACGTTCCAGTTACCCTCGCGGTGAGCCACTAACTGTAACTGTCGTCGTTTAATCAAAGGATCGATGCGCTCCACCAACCGCCTCAACAAATTAGCCACCACCACGATCTCGTAATTAGTGTGCAACCGCCACTTCTCTTGTTTCAACAAAGAAGTAGTAGAAGCCAAAGCATTACCAATTTGGCGCAGCAATTGCTGGTAGCGGAGATTGCTGAGAGTATCTTTTTGTTCTTGGGAGCGATCGCCGCTATAATGATTCAACTCGCTAAGTTGCCTTACCCCCGCTCCCACGGTGCGGTAGAGCTCCTCCAAACGACGTTGCTTGTACCAGTTTAACCATTCTAACTCTTCTCGCTGAGATTCCAAGGTCGCTTCTACTAATAAATAACGGCGAGACCAGGCAAGCTGTCTCGCTAAAGCAGTCAACAATTTTTCCAACGGAGTTGGTAAAGATGTTTGCCGCTCTTGGCTTTGAGTTTTTTGCCCTTCCTCCGGGGTTGCTATTAATAAGATGCCGGTGGGCTGATGTTCGGCTGCCGTCCGCAAAGTTATTAGGAACAGTTCGCCCTTATCGAGAACGCCCAGCCAACCTCTACTGGTGGCTGGTATTTCGGAGACTTTCAGACGATACCAACCATCGGTAGAGAGCGATCGCTCGATTAGTTTGTCCTTAGAGATAGGGATCGATATATTATGATTGAGAGTAAACTCAGAGCGAGCTGCTGCCGTGGCGGCAATCTTACCCGCAGTCGTTCCCGGAATCCAAGTCACCAGAGCCACCAGGGGACAGGGGTTCCCATCCAGCTCCCCTAGCTCCTCAATTATTTGAGCGATGAATTGTACAAACTGGCGTTGCAGGCGATCCAGACAAAGGTTATCGCGGATGTTTTTTTCCGGTGCGATCGCCGATGGTTTGACAGCTTGGGGTAAAGTTAGCTCGGAGGTATCCTGGTTTGTTGGCGACAAAACATGGCTCCCTGCAGTAGGCTCGAAGATAGTTAAGCCCGAATGAAGATATTCGAGATATTGCTCTTTTTTGTGCAGAATGCGTTCGTCTCGTCCAAAATGCAGAATCAAACCCAGTTGTAAGCTGACAATACCTACTAATTCCCGATCGCTTCTATTCCAAGTTCGCGTTGTAGTCGCCCCAACGATTAATATCCCTTGAGTCCCGTTGTCTGCTGCCATACCCGTTTGGCAAGCTAGAAGCGATCGCATTCCTAAATTCCATAAGTCTTTACGCCAAGTTTTTAATCTTTTGTCTTCCTGTAAATTGTCTATTGCCACTACCTCCTGCTCTCCCTCTAATAGCTTAAGTTCCTCCTTCTTCAGAGGATTGAGAAAGCTTGCTTTTAAAACAGCGTTAGCCGGGAAATTCTGATAGAGCGGTTCAAATTCTCCTTTTGGCGATCGCTCCAGTAGCAGAAAAAATTTTGCCCCCAAGCGCTTATTTACGCTCAGGGCAATAGTTTTAAGAGCCTCTCCCCTGTCGGAGTTGCTAAAAATAGCTCTGGTTATGCTTGCTGTTAAATCGCGATCGTTCCTAGCACGTTCTATTTTCTCTTCCATTCCCGAGAGTGGAGATATCAGCCCCACCAGTTGAGCCACTCCCCGCAAGTAGTTTTTTTCTTTCTCTTGCCAGATCCGGGCACGATCGTCTTCTACTGCCAGAAACCCCAACAATTCTCCGTCGAAGACGATCGGTCCTGCCAATAAAGAGCGAACTTTCAATTGCTGCATCAATTTCCCGGCTCTATCTGCTCTCAGAGAACTGCGCGACTCTCCTATGGAAACGATCTGGTCTGCTGCTAGGGCTTCGTAAAAAGCCCCTATATCTTGCACGGCGATACCGGATGCGGCCCTATGGGATTCGTTCCATCGCGGAGTAAACTGTCGGTTGCTAGCGCGACACCAAAAGTAGCGGCGATCGGCATTATACCAGTAAATGTTGGTACGGCTTGGTTGAATAAATTGATGGGTTGCTTCTACTACTGCTTCGAGACGTTGGTCTGCTTTGGTCAGTTGTCTTAAGTTAGACAGTAGTGCTAATAAGGGTTCGTC
Organism: uncultured bacterium; assembly: GCA_964609515.1. Taxonomy (GTDB): domain Bacteria; phylum Cyanobacteriota; class Cyanobacteriia; order Cyanobacteriales; family Microcoleaceae; genus CALKCV01. The sequence goes on from CAZSTZ010000066.1 coordinate 26,561, forward strand.
CGGTCGTTTGGCTTGCTGTCGCTGCCAGTCTGCTTCTATTTTATAGAGAGTTGCGGCAAATTCTCCTAAAATTATAGATAGCTGCGCTTTTTCTGCGGAATTGGGAGATATTCCCCAAACTTCGGAACCGAGCAAGACGACTCCGAAGCAGCGATCTTTATAACGGATGGGAAATAAAATCGTACCTTGAATATTATAATTTCTAGCAAGTTTTCGCCATTCTCCGGCCCTCGTTTCTTCCTGCAAATCTGGGACGTTAACGGGTCTTAGCTGGATTACTACTTGCTCTAATAAGTCTCCTGGGTTGAGCAGAAATTTTTGTTTGAGAAAAGAAATATTACCGTCCGGCGTAATTCCACCTTTGCCAAAAATGCGATGATCTAGGCGATCGTAAAGACCGATCCAAATTAACTGATAATTAAGTTCTGTCTGGAGATAGTTTAAAATTGTCTCTATTAAAACCTCAACGTTTTCTTCTTCTCTCAATACTTGGAGAATTCGATCTAAAGTTGTTATTTCTTCGCCGAATTCTTTAGCGATCGGGTGCTGGCTCATTTTACAATTACCTCAAAACTGCCTACAATTAGGGGTTGTTGGGAATGGGGAACGCGGTAATAGGGAATAGCCATTACCCATTACCCATTACCCATTACCTACTACCTATTACCAAATTAAAATGTTGGATTTTTATCGTTTTGCTTTGCGACCTCTTTTATTTTCTGGATTGAAAACCGATCCCGAATGGGCCCACGAACGGGCCTTGGACGCTCTCCATTTCCTCGATTCTCGTTCTAATAGTCGCTTGGCCCCCACACTTAGGGCAGCCATGGAGCAGTCTTTCTGTCTCAGGGACTCTCGCCTAGAACAAACCCTTTGGGGCCTTAAGTTTCCAAATCCTCTGGGTTTGGCTGCCGGCTTTGATAAAAATGGCGCGGCCGCTAATGTTTGGCCTAGCTTTGGCTTTGGCTTTGCCGAAGTCGGCACCGTTACTTTCCACCCTCAACCCGGAAACCCCCATCCTCGCTTGTTTCGCTTGCTTCAGGATGATGCTATTCTCAATCGCATGGGCTTTAATAATCTGGGGGCCGCTGCCTTGGCCTCGAAATTAGAGGTCAAAAGTAACCTGCAGCAATCATCCTCAACGCCCCATTCGCCCTTCCCGTTGGGTGTTAATCTCGGTAAATCTAAGGTAACACCTTTGGAGGATGCCGCCAAAGATTATTTGGCTAGTTTCCGTTTGTTGAAGGATTGGGGCGATTATTTTGTGGTTAATGTTTCTTCTCCTAATACCCCCGGATTGCGATCGCTCCAAAATGCTTCTAGTCTTAGCACAATTTTGGCCAGTTTGCAAGAGGAAAATCAAGCAATTAAACCTATTTTAATTAAGATTGCACCAGACCTGGAATGGGAGGCGATCGCCTCTATTCTCGACCTCGCTAAAAAATATCAATTAGCCGGAATTATTGCGACTAATACTACTATTAGTCGCGAAGAATTAACTACTAAAATTATCGAGGCAACCGGCAAATCGGTTACGGAAGAAGCGGGGGGCATTAGCGGCTCTCCTTTAAAGCAGCGCTCCACCGAAATAATTAAGTTTATTTGGCGGGAAACTGAAGGGCAATTACCTATTATCGGTGTCGGCGGTATTTTTACTGCTGAAGATGCTTGGGATAAAATTACCGCAGGTGCCAGTCTCGTCCAAGTTTATACCGGATTGGTTTACGAAGGACCCTGGATGATGAAGCGAATTTTAAAAGGTTTGTTGCAAAAATTAGACGATAAAGGCTTAAACTCGATTTCAGAAGCAGTTGGTTTAGCTGTTAATTGTTAATTGAAACGTAGAACAGGCATCCTGGGAGCATCCCATATTTGTAAAAATATCGAATATTCGGTTTTTTATCTAATGCA
>CAZSTZ010000067.1:0-17847 GCA_964609515.1 uncultured bacterium
AGTTTTTTTACTCCAACTTTAAATTACAAACTAATTTTTCGGCATCAAAGTCACAAAAATAAGCAGCTCGACCTTCTTCTTGAATAAAATTACAAACTAAAGTGTTGTAACCGTACTGTCTGGATACCCTGCCAAATTTCTCGACAAATTGATAGCGATCGATATAATCCATCTCTTTCCAAATTAAGTTATTAACCATCAAAATCACCCAAGTTTCCGAAGCATCTATAAACCATTTATTGAGAACGTTTCCTCCAAAGATTTCTTCGGCCAGCCAAAGACTGGGAATAGTTGGTTGGTCTTGAGATAAGGGGCGATCGGGCAATTTATCGGGGTGGCTAGTCGGACAAACCGATACCGTTACTGAGGTAAAAGCTATGGTTTTTTTAATTGGAAAAGTTATCTGGCAAAATGCTAAAGCAAATAACCAGAATAGTTTAGATATTTTGTTCATAATTAATAATTAACAATTGCCTCAAGAAACCCGGTTTTTTGAAAAAACCGGGTTTCTGGGATACCAAAAAATCGGGTGGCAGGCTTTCTAAGAACGTTGATAGCGCATTCCGGGGAGTTGAGTTACTAAGCCTAATAGTTCTAATTGCAACAGGGAGCTAGAAACAGAACCGGCCGGCAAATTAGCTCGTTCTACGATGACATCGAAGGGAGTTTCTTCAGAAGCGATCGCCTCCAACACCCGCGCTAATTCTGGTTCTAATTCTAGTTGTAATTCTGGAGTTTTTGGCGCTTCTGGTTTAGTCTTAACTTCAGTCTCCGGTTGAGTTGTTTCAAACAGAGATAATTGCTCCTCTGAATCTTCTTCTACATCCAGAGGCGGCATCGCACCGAGCATTTCTAATAACTGTTCCATCTCAATAGGAATTACCTCGGCCCCACCGTTAATTAACTTCAAACAACCGTGGGATTTTTCATCGTCCAGACGGGCAGGCAAAACGAAAACATCTCGACCAAAATCGTTAGCAATATCTGCAGTAATTAACGCCCCCGACTTCTGGGGAGCTTCCATTATAAACACGGCGCGACTCAAACCGGCAATGATGCGATTGCGTTGGGGAAAGTGTCGAGAATTAGGCCCCACTCCTGCCGGATATTCGCTAATAATTAATCCTCGTTCGATGATTTCTTGGGCGAGGGTTTTGTTTTCCTTGGGATAGATGCGATCCACTCCGGTACCGAAAACGGCGATGGTTCGTCCCCCAGCATCCAGACAACCGCGATGTGCCTCCGCATCGATACCGGCAGCTAACCCGGAAACGACGGTAAAACCGCTTTTGGCGAGGGTAGCAGCGATTTTGCGAGTCCAGCGGCGACCGTATTCGCTGGGGGAACGGGTACCCACGATGCCGACGGTGGGGGTGATGCCTTGGTTTTCTTGCGAGTTGGCGATGCCTCGGTAATAGAGGACTGGCGGTGGGGAGGGAATTTCTAGGAGGAGGCGGGGATAGTCGGCGTCGGCGGGAGTCCAGAAGTTGGGGTTTTGGGCGAGGTGTTCTTCCAGGAGTTTTTGGGGGTCGAGGCGCGATCGCTCTTTTTCTATTTTCTCTATCGTCTGTCTGCCAATTCCCGCTATTTGGCCCAGTTGGACGGGGCTGGCGGTCCAAGCTCGGGCCAGGCTGCCAAAGTGTTGTTGTAGTTTCTGTAAAACAATGGGGCCTATGCCGCCGATGCGGGACCAGGCCAGCCAATATGCCCTTTCTTCCACCATTCTCTTGCCTTTTGCATGCATGCCTTTTGCCTACCCCCAGGCGGGGTGAGATAATAGAGAGTTAATTACTCGGACTCCGCGCAATTGATTGGAGAGGGGAAGATGACCTCGCGGTGCCGTTAAATCCCAGGTAAATTCCTTGGGATATCTAGTCCAAGTATTGCCTTTTTTCCAGCCAATTTTCGGCCATAATTTCTCCCAAGTTTTGCCAACTGAGAGCCAAATTTCCCGCTGTATTGAGTAGCCAAATTTACCTTCCGAATATACCAACCAGAGATTATTAATTGTTTGTAAATCGCTTATTGGGAGGCTCTCTGCTTCTGAGAAATAAAGCCACTTTCTTTTAACAGCAGATTCTCCCGCCAACTCGCAAAGTTTTTCTATGGTTAATTTGTCAGCTGCTTGAAAATTTTCTCGAACTAACAGCTCTTGTAATTTACTGTAATCTACGTTTTTTTCCGATTTTAAAGCTACGAGTCCTTGGGGGAAATTCGATTTAATAAAGTCTTGGGTTTGGCCAGAATTAGCTTGACACAGAAGTTGATAAATTCTTCCATCTATTATAGTCGGAAAGTCAGACCGCCGCTTTAATAAAAACTCCATCAATACCTTATTACCTGCATCCCCTTTTTCGATTATTGTAGGGATTAATTGCAATTGTTTTTTTTCCGATGCCGACTCTAACTGAGAGCTAATTTCGCTTAATTCTGGCCCGGCGTTGGTTGTAGATGTAGAGGTTAATTCTGTCATAAATACCCGATTTAAAATTCAGTTTTTTCGTTCAATTGGTAATCGGTAATCGGTAATAGGTAGCTATTTCCAATTCCCCATTCCCTATTCCCTATTTGCTAAGTCTTTTACTTGCAAAATACGATTGATTATTGCAGTAGTAGAAGTAGGAAGCTCCACTTGGATTAAGGAAATTTTACCACCATATCCTAACACCGTCGGTGCTTCTGGTAAAGTTTCAATGGTGTAGTCGCCACCTTTGACGTAGATATCGGGTTGGAGTTGGTTTATTAGAGAGATAGCCGTAGTTTCGTCAAAAATTACTACGGCGTCCACCGGTTTTAGGGCCGCTAAAACTTCGGCCCGCTGCTGTTGGGGTACGATGGGTCTGGGTGGAAGTCCAATTTGGGGTGGTTTGATGGTTTGGACCGAACGATCGCTATTTAAACCGACTACCAGCGATCGCCCCAGAGATTTAGCTGCTTGTAAATAGCGTATATGGCCAGCGTGAAGCAGATCGAAACAACCGTTGGTAAAGACGAGGGGTTTCCAACGTTTCTCGTCGGCAGCGATCGCCTCTTGCAGTTCTTTTAAATTAGAGGCATTAAAGAGCCTCCCCATACTTAAATTTATCATACTTTTACTCGTACTCGCACTCATACTCTACCGCCGTCTTCGACTATTCGGTAGGTGGTATGTAACCATTTTCAAAAGCAAAGCGAACCAGTTGGGAACGATTGTCGAGAGCCAACTTTCCCAGGATATTGCTAAGATGGGTTTGGACCGTCCTGGGACTAATAAACAAGCGATCGCTTATTTGTTTGTTAGTAAGGCCTTGAACTACTTCCCAAAAAACCCGTTCTTCAGCGGGAGTCAAAGGCAAAGGTTCCGGTTCTTCCGAAGCAGTTTTTTTGGCAGCATATTGTTGTTTAATTTTTTTCAGTTCCTCGCTAATGCGACGGGAACGCTTTAATTGAGCTTCTATTTTCGCCACTAATTCTCTTACTTCAAAAGGTTTGATTAAATAATCATCAGCCCCCATAGAAAGACCGACTATGCGATCGTCTAATTCTCCTTTACTAGATAAAAATATAAACGGAACCAACTGACCTTCCTGACTAGAACGCAGCCGGCGACAGAACTCCAAACCATCCATTTCGGGCATCATCACATCAGAAACGATAACATCTGGTAGCTCTTTTTCAATAGTTGATAAAGCTTCCGATCCCGAGGAAGCATCCCTGACTTGATATCCTTGAAATTCTAATTGTCGTTTGACAACCATTCGCAAAATTCTTTCATCATCCACTACTAAAACTTTTTGTTTATTGAGATTTTTTTCTTCTGGTTCTTGTGTCATTATTTCTCCTGTCCTGCTCCTGAGTTAATTGGATTTTTTTTCGGTTTTGCTGTTTAACTGTGGCAATCAACTACTTTAAATTCTCCACTCTAGTTCTACCCTAACTCTTGATTTTTGTTTTTACCATAACTAGGTAATGTTTTGAAAAAATCGTAAAAAATTTTAAGAATAATGTAAAGTTTTCTTGAAAAAATAATTAAAAACTGGTAAAGGGTTAGAGACTTAGACTAAAAATTTAATTACGCTCTCAAAAAAACTTGGCCTGAGAAAGGTAAGTTTTTTGAATAAAGAGAAAGCGGTTAGTCTATCAACTACCATAAGATAGTCGGTAATAAAAAATAAGCGATCTGCTCCAAAGGAAAGTAAAAGGGGGCTTTACCCCCCAATATAGGGCATAATAATAAAGTTTGTAGCTCTCCTTGGAAGCAGCTATGACAGCCTTAAATCTTGGAACTTCGGAGGCTCCAAGGGAGGCAACGAACAAAAAAATAATTACAGCAACAAAGCTATGACAACAACTAACGTTCGTCAATCATCTCAGATAGCAAGCACAACCCTGAAAGTGGCAGGGGGGACGATCGTCTTATCTTCGGTCTTGGACTTTATAGTATTAGCAGTTCCCCCACAGATAGGTAACAGGGGATGGCTGATCGGTCTGGCAACTCAATTAGTGGACCGAGGCATCGTGCCAATGGTAGGAATAGCCCTGTTACTAGCAGGTTTTTGGATCGGCACCACGGCGGCTGGCCCCCAGGAAAGCCCTAAAAAGATTCTGGACTTAAGGTTATGGGTGCTGTTACTGTCCTCTTTATTGGGACTGATGTACCTGCTGTTGTTTCCGGTACATCTAAATAACGTTTATAGGGCTCAGAATCAAACACTAGAGCAAATTCAGGAACAGGCAACCCAGGCAAAGCAAGAACTACAAGCTCAAGTAGAAAGCGAAGAGTTCAAAGCTCGCATCGAAGAGCGAAAAGCCCAGCTAAAAGCTCAAATTACTCAGTTGTTGCAAGATGAAGGGAGGTTAGAAGAAGCGATCGCCAACAACGAAGTACCGCCCCAAGTACGAGAATTACTGGAGCAATCTAAAACCGATCCGACAGCCATCGACAGATTTCTAGACCAGCAAGCTCAATCACTGCCGGATCAGTTGCTCGGTCGAATTCGTTCGCGCCAGCAAGAACTGCAGCAAAATACCAGCACCAGAACTTTCAAGTCTAGCTTGCAGACGGGCATCAACAGTTTGCTGTTGGCCATTGGCTACGTCACCATCGGTGGGACGGGGTTAAAAAGCTTGGGTATCGGACGGGGCAAAGGCAGGCGTCGCCCTGCATCCCCTCGTTAGGGAGAGAGGGCGGACTTGCGGAGATGGGGAAGACATTCTAGAGGTGGAAGACAAGGGAGAGGGGGGACTTGCAGAGCTCCGCAAGTCTGCCGCAAGTCCGCCGCAAGTCTGCCGCAAGTCTGCCGCAAGTCTGCCCCCTCTTCCTTTTCCTGCTTTTCCCGAAACAGCTTTAGCGAAAACTTGGAATGTTCTCAATCTATATCCTAACCTACAACGAAGAGATAGATATCGCAGCCTGCATAGAGTCTGCCATGCTGTCCGACGAGATTATTGTGGTGGACTCTTTGAGTAGCGATCGCACCAGAGAAATCGCCCAACAATACCCGGTCCAAATATTCCAGCATAAATTTGAAAGCCACGGGAAACAGCGAACGTGGATGCTGCGAGAAATCCCTACCAAACACGAATGGGTTTACATCCTCGAAGCGGACGAAAGGATGACCCCAGAACTCTTTAACGAATGCTTGGAGGCGATGAAAAGTTCCGAATACGTCGGCTATTATGTGGCCGAACGGGTGATGTTTTTGGGCCAATGGATCCGTCGCAGCACCCAATATCCCCGCTATCAAATGCGTCTCTTCCGCAAAGATAAAGTCTGGTTCGACGACTACGGCCACACGGAAAGGGAAGTTTGCGATGGCCCGACGGGCTTTTTAAAAGAAACCTATCCCCACTACACCAATAGCAAGGGCATTTCCCGCTGGCTGGACAAGCACAACCGCTACTCCACGGACGAAGCTGCAGAAACCCTGCGCCAACTCTCCCAGGGCAGGGTTAACTGGAAAGATTTGTTTTTTGGCAAATCGGAGATAGAGAGACGGCGGGCTCTCAAAGACCTTTCCCTGCGAGTGCCCTTCAGACCAGTAGTCCGCTTCTTTTATATGTATTTTATGCTCGGAGGAATTTTAGATGGCCGGGCGGGATTGAGTTGGTGTCTGTTGCAAGCTTTCTACGAATATCTCATACTAATTAAAGTTTGGGAAATGAAAAATATGCCTCCCCCAACTTTAATCGAGGAGATGGGGGACGAGGAGGACAAGGAAGACAAGGGAGAAGAAGCAATTAACCATTAGCCATTACCAATTCCCAATTCCCAAACATTAATCCAAATCAAAAAAGCGAGAAATCAAATATGCATCTAAGCGAACTGACTCACCCAAATCAGCTACACGGTCTGTCAATTCATCAACTCGAAGAGGTTGCGCGACAGATACGAGAAAAACACTTGGAAACTGTAGCGGCAACCGGCGGTCATCTGGGGCCGGGATTGGGTGTAGTAGAATTAACTCTGGGACTTTACCAAACTCTAGATCTAAATCGCGACAAAGTAATCTGGGACGTAGGCCACCAAGCCTATCCCCACAAACTGGTGACGGGTCGCTACAATGACTTCCACACTTTGCGTCAAAAAGACGGAGTGGCAGGTTATCTCAAACGCTGCGAAAGTAAATTCGACCATTTCGGGGCAGGCCACGCCTCTACTAGCATCTCCGCTGCCTTGGGCATGGCTTTGGCCCGAGACCGGAAAGGAGAAAACTTTAAAACAGTGGCCGTTATTGGCGACGGTGCCCTCACTGGCGGGATGGCTTTGGAAGCAATTAACCATGCAGGTCACTTGCCTAAAACTAACCTGTTAGTGGTCCTTAACGATAACGAGATGTCTATTTCGCACAATGTAGGTGCTATCTCTCGCTATCTTAATAAAATGCGTTTGAGCGCCCCCATGCGTTTCCTTAGCGATAATTTAGAGGAACAAGTAAAACACCTTCCTTTCGTCGGCGATGCCCTGGCCCCAGAAGTGGAACGACTGGAAGAAGGGATGAAACGCCTGGCAATGTCTAAGGTGGGAGCAATTATCGAAGAATTAGGCTTTACCTACATGGGGCCTGTTGACGGACACAATTTGGGAGAGCTAATTACTACTTTCAAACAGGCTCATCGGATGCCAGGACCGGTTTTGGTTCATGTGGCAACGGTGAAGGGTAAAGGATACGCGATCGCGGAAACGGATCGGGTGGGCTATCACGCTCAAAGTCCCTTTAATCTCGCTACTGGCAAGGCTGTCCCCGTTAGCAAGCCGAAACCCCCGAGTTATTCTAAGGTATTCGCTCACACTCTGGTAAAACTAGCGGAAAACAATCCCAAAATTATCGGTATCACTGCCGCGATGGCAACCGGCACGGGCTTGGATAAACTCCACGCCAAACTGCCAAAACAATATATCGATACTGGCATTTCCGAACAACACGCCGTTACTCTCGCGGCAGGTTTGGCCTGCGAGGAAATGCGTCCGGTAGTCGCTATCTATTCTACTTTCCTCCAACGGGCTTACGACCAAATTATTCACGATATCTGCATCCAAAATCTGCCGGTGTTTTTCTGTCTGGATCGCGCGGGCATCGTCGGCGCCGACGGCCCCACTCACCAAGGTATGTACGATATCGCCTATTTGCGCTGCATTCCCAATCTGACTATCATGGCACCCAAGGATGAGGGCGAGTTGCAGCGAATGGTGGTGACTGGTATTAACCATACCGACGGTCCGATCGCCATGCGCTATCCCCGGGGCAGCGGTTACGGCGTACCGTTGATGGAAGACGGTTGGGAACCGGTGGAAATTGGTAAGGGGGAAATTCTCCGCAACGGCGACGACGTGTTAATCTTGGGCTACGGTTCGATGGTTTACCCGGCCATGCAAACGGCGGAGATTCTCAGCGAACACGGTATCGAGGCCACGGTGGTCAACGCTCGTTTTGTGAAGCCGTTGGATACCGAGTTAATTTTGCCTTTGGCGCGGCGCATCAAACGGGTGGTAACGATGGAGGAAGGTTGCGTTATGGGCGGTTTCGGTTCGGCGGTGTTGGAAGCGCTGATGGATAGCGAAGTTATGGTGCCGGTGAAGCGCTTCGGCGTTCCCGATAAGCTGGTGGATCATGCCAAACCCGACGAGTCGAAAGCGGAACTGGGTTTGACTCCTTCGCAAATGGCGGAAGGGATTTTAAAATCTTTTACTAAGGATAAAGAGCGATCGCCCGTTACCGTGTAGAACGGGCATCCTGCCTGCGATTAACCTGTAGGGTGCTTCCTGGCACCTTACAACTCTTTTTTTAAAAGCGATGACTCTAACAACTTATCCACACATCGAGAAACTGGAAAACCAACCGGCAAGGTTGCAGCGAATACCGCGAGTGCGGGTAGCTCAAATAGCGATGGATTATCTCGCTTACGGTTGGTCCGTCGAGGAAATGTGCCGCCAGCATCCTTACTTGACTCTATCGGAGGCTCGTGCAGCGATGGCTTATTATTTCGATAACCAAGATGAAATCGATAGAGAAATTAGGGGTGAGTGGGAGCAAGTGGAACGAGAAAAGTCTCAATATTCTCCTTCTCCGTTCTTGGTACGGATGCGAGCAAAAGGAGTTTTATAAGTGGCAGTACAGTTGAGTATTTGCCTTTTTAAATAGCTACTACAGTAAATAGCAAATAAGCTAGAAATACATTAGTTAATAGGGAGGAATAAAACATGAACGGCTTGCATTTATTTATTGATAACTCTAATATTTTTATAGAGGCCCAAAGAGTTGCTAGAAGTAAATATTACTACGATGACGAACTGGTAATCCGCCTGCGGATTAGCTATGGCAATCTCTTAGAAGTAGTAAGACAAAACCGCAAATTGCAAGAAACGGTGTTAGTGGGTTCTCGACCTCCAAATAAAGATTCATTTTGGAATAAATTAAAAACTTTCGGCATCGAACCAAAAATCTTCGATCGCAGTTTTTACAGCGGTAAAGAAAAGAGAGTTGATGCCGAACTATCAAATGCCATCCGGGATACTTTAGAAGATAATCCCACTCCCGGCACAATTGCTCTTGTAGCAGGAGACCAAGACTACATTCCTACTTTAGAACGTTGCGTTAGAAGAAAATGGAAGGTGGAAATTTACTTTTGGGAACAGGCATCCTCAGCTTTAAAGTCTATGGAAGAAACGCAATTTATCAATCTGGATGATTCTTTTGAAAGCATTACTTTTGTGGAAAAAGCGCGGGAGTAGCAGGGTTAACTCTAACTCGTAAGGTGCGCGTTTGACAAAGGACAATTAACGGGTGCATCTCAATTTTGTAAAAACCCAAAAATTGAACGCTTTTAGGCAAGAGGCAAGAGGCAAGAGGCAATAGTTGGGGAAAAGGCAAGAAGGGAAAAGGGATGCATTAGATAAAAAACCGAATATTCGATGTTTTTACAAATATGGGATGCTCCCCAATTAACAAAAATCGTTTCAGAAATCTGGAACCGGAAATCGACAAACTCGTAAGGTGCGCATTGCGCACCCTACTAGAACGTCTAGCCTAAAATGGTGGGTAAAATTTTTCAACCTCAAACCTCAAAACCTCAAAAACTCGTAAGGTGCGCAATGCGCACCCTACGAATGGGTAACTCAGTTAAAAAGGTAAAAATAATTATCAATTGTTAATGGCAGCCGAACCAACAATTAACAATTGACAATTGACAATTAACAAAAAAATGAAAACTTTCGATACAGTCATCATCGGTGCCGGTCCCGCCGGGGCTCAATGCGCCAGAACTTTAACAACATCAAATCCTGGGGTTTTACTGGTAGAACAACACGAAACTTTCCAACAAAATGACTTCTCCAGCGCGGCAACTCCTCTGGAAACTCTCGCTAATTTTCAACTACCAGAAACGGTGGTAGGTACTTTTTGGCAAAAATTAGAAATTGTTTCTACTAATAACGCTCATACTTGGGAATCTCCGACAAGTTTGGGGGCGGTTTTAAATTTTGCTAAATTGCGGGAATTTTTGGCAAATGAAGTTAAAGAATGCGGCGGCGAAGTGTGGATGGGTTGTCGCTATATCAGACATTTTCAAGAAGGGGATAAAACTGTTGTCGAATTGAGAAAAAAAGGGGGCGAAAAAATTGCGGTTGGCGCGAAGGTTTTAGTGGATGCTACGGGCCCCGCTAGGGCAGTTATTGGCGAACATCGCCACAGCAATAAAAGCGACTTTTTAACTGCTTCTGGCATCGAATATTTAATCGAAGTATCCCCAGAAGTTTATCAACAATACTCTGAAAAATTGGTTTTTTTTCTCGGGCATAAATGGATGCCAAAAGGTTATTCTTGGATTTTTCCTATGGAACTTACTTTAAATCGCTTAAAAGTAGGTTCTGCTCGCTATCATTTAAAACATAAATATATTAATCCCCAAGAGTCGATTCGTTGGTATGTGGAACTGTTGATTAAAGATTATTTAAAACTGACGCAATCTGAATATGAATTAATAGATTTGCACGGTTCCACGGTGAAATATTCCGCAGGCTTAAAAGATGTCTATCACCAGGATAATATTATTGCCATAGGCGATGCAGTTTCGACGATTAATATGTTGGGCGGGGAGGGAATTAGGCATGGCATGGAAAATGCGGTAATTGCTAGTAAATATGTCGAAAAATATCTCGATAATTCTTTATCAAGTTTTAGCGGCTATCAAAGAGAAATGGCACGGCGCTATGGGTTGAAATGGAATTTTTCCGAACAGATGGGACGCAAAAGATATATGCAGGATAGCGACGCTTTTATTGATAAAGGCGTTGCTTATTTGAAGTCTTTAAGCGTCGAAGAGATGATGGATATTTTATTTGATTACAAGTTCCAAAGACTTTATAAAGGTTTTGGTCAATATTTGAGACGAAAACTCGGTTTGATGGTTAAAATGGTAATGGGAAATAGGGAATAGGGAACAGGCAAGATGCCCGTTCTACGGATTTTCCCATTACCCATGACCCATGACCCATTACCCATTACCTATTATCTAAATGATGACAACAATTTATCCCGTGGTTTGGGAGGGCGATCGCGTCCTTCTCATAGACCAGACTCGCCTGCCAAACGAGTATGACACTGTGGCAATAACATCTGCCCCCGAAATGGCAAAGGCAATTAAAACGATGATAGTTCGCGGGGCACCGGCCATCGGGGTTGCTGCCGCTTACGGGATGTATCTGGGGGCGCGGGAAATTGCGACGAGCGATCGCCCTGTATTTCTCGCCGAGTATGAGAAAATTGGCGAGCTGTTGGCGGCAACTCGCCCCACGGCGGTTAATTTGTTTTGGGCGATCGCTCGAATGTTAAAAACCGCCCGGGAAACCGAGGCCCCAGTGGAACAAATAAAAACCGTTCTTTTGGAAACCGCCCAAATTATCCAAAAGGAAGACTTACATACTTGCGAGGCGATCGGGGATAACGGTTTGAGCGTCTTGCCAGACTCTCCCGAGAAACTAAACATCCTCACCCACTGCAACGCCGGCGCTTTGGCAACGGCGGGATACGGTACCGCCCTGGGAGTCATTCGCTCCGCGTGGCGGGAAGGAAAGTTAGCGCGAGTCTATGCCGACGAGACTCGCCCGCGCCTCCAGGGAGCGAAACTGACGACTTGGGAATGCGTGCAAGATGGGATACCGGTTACTTTAATTTCCGATAACATGGCCGCCCACTGCATGAAACAAGGTTTAATTCACGCCGTAGTTGTGGGAGCCGATCGCATTGCTGCCAATGGGGATGCTGCGAATAAAATCGGCACTTATAGTTTGGCGTTGGTGGCGAAGGCACATAATATTCCCTTCTTCGTGGCGGCGCCTCTATCTACTGTTGATTTTGAACTGGCAGACGGTAGCGGCATTCCTATTGAGGAGCGAGATGTTGCCGAGGTTTATCAGGTAGGAAAAACGCGGTTATGTCCCGAGGGAGTTGAGTTTTATAATCCCGCTTTTGACGTGACGCCGGCTGAATTGATAGCGGCTATTATTACTGAGAAAGGGGCGGTTAAACCGGAGGAGTTAATCGCATTTAGGTGCTAATTGTTAATTGTTTGTCTATCTGACCTTTTTCGACTGGTCAAGAAACCCGGTTTTGCCGAAATTACCGGGTTTCTGGGATAGGGAAAAACCGAGCGTGCGGATTTTAAAAAAGAAGAGCGCCTTTTTTTGAGTACTCGTCGTGAGTATGAGTACTCGTCGTGAAAATAAAAACTGTACCTCGTTAATTGATATTACGACTAAAGTCGTTACTACGAACCTTTATATGGAAAATTCTTCTGTTATTTCAGAACCTTTTAAACTAAGTTGAAAACTAAAACTTTCCCGGGGCCAAGCTGTAAATTTTATCTGAATGCAATTATCTAAATGGCCGGTTTTAGCTTCCAAAAAATTTTCTCCATCTTCATCGTAAAGAGTTAATTTCAAGGTGGATGGTAGATAAGCATCGGTTTGAGAATAGAGGCGAACGCCAACTGCAAATTTATTTTTGGGTTTGGGGAAAACTGCTACTATTAAACCCAGAAAATGCGGTCCTATTTGTACTCCTAAATCTTTAACTATGCGAGGGCCACAAACGGGGTTTTTAGGAGCGATCGCCCATAAGGTTTCGGCAGCAGTCCAGCGAGTTTCTTCGTTATTGGTTTTGCCTAATAAATGAATTAAAGCATCTACTACTTCCGTACTTTCTGCCGTTTTAATTTCCCCCAATCTCTGGGCGGCTACTTTTAACCTCTCCTCGTCGGAACTGTTGTAAATTAAGTTAATTAAATTGTTAATCATCGATTCAGTCTCCGTTACTAACGGTTGGTTTTGAAATCAAAAGGACCAATTCTGATGGCTGTCGTGCCATTTATCGGCCAGTAGTATGCCACCCGTTAGATTTTTAAACTAATTAGAGAAATTTGTCAAGCTTAAAAGATTTCTCTTGCCATTTTTCCTTTTGATTGTTAAGGCTTATGGAGTATTACTACTGGTTCTGAGTATGAGATGGAAATGGAGCTGGTACCTCAGAAACCCGGTTTTTTTGAAAAACCGGGTTTCTATGCCGACTCTCTAGAAGCGAGCTTCCAGAGAAAAACCTATATCTTTAGCAAGGTATTTTAATTACCTAATTGCCAATAGACTGTTAATTGGGAGCATCTCATATTTGTAAAAATATCGAATATTCGGTTTTTTATCTACTTTTCCCTTCTTGCCTTTTCCCCAACTGTTGCCTTTTGCCTCTTGCATGCATGCCTAAAAGCGTTTAATTTTTGGGTTTTCTTCAAAATTGAGATGCTCCCCTGTTAATTGTTTCATATAAAGCTACTACAATAGCTCAAAAAATGAAAAATTATCTCTATCTTGAGAAGGAACTTTGAGGAAAAAGCGATCGCTCCGAACAACTCTTAAGGTTGCAGCCACCTACCAGCAAGCGATATAATTAAATTAAGAACTCATAAAACAGGAGGTTTGTTTAATGAATATACTAAATCCAAAATGGAAATTAGCCCGCACTATAGGCAGTCTCTTGGTAGGCGCGGCAGTAGTTAGCGCGGCACCGCAAAAAGCTATAGCGCAAAATTTCACGCCGGAGGGAGCGAAGGAAATTCAGACCGGACAAATGTATCCAGCGACCGAGACGGTAGCAGTTAGATTGATTAACACCAGCGACGCGCCTATTACCTATCAGGCCATTGGCGAACTCGAAAACACCGAACCGCAAATTTTAGCTGCGGGAGAGGAAATAACTTTGCCATCCCTGGAAATGCCGACATCGGTTCTCTTCTATCGCAAGGATGGAGGGTTAGTGGCAGCGAGAGCTTATGACACCTTCACGCCGGGAGTATTAACAGCAGTTATAAGCGACTCGGAAGGTTTAGATCGAGACGATCGCTTTCTGAGAATCCAAGAATCCGGTCAGATAGAGATTAGATAGGGTTTAGGCAAGAGGCAAGAGGCAAGGGACTTGTTAAAAAATAAACTACCAGTAAGAGTGTAGGTTGGGTGAAGTGAAACGGAACCCAACACCGGTATCTCCGGAAAATTGCAAGTCCCCAATAGTAAAAACCCGGTTTCTTCGGAGAAACCGGGTTTTTGGTTTTTCTCAACTGCTGTGAGAAAGGAAAATTTCATCGATGAGCCATTCGGCAGTCACCTTCAAATTATGAATTGGCGTGGGCAACAATTCTAAATAAGTACCCTCGCGAATCAGATGACCGGGCAACCCGGAAACTTCAAACCGATGGAAAAGACTGGCGGCACTTTCGCCCAATCCCAACTCGAGCAGGGAACCGCGCAATCTTACTTCGGCAGGAATAAGTTGCTCGTTTCGGGCAAGGGCCTTGAGGTTGGTGGCGATCGCAGATCCTTGCTGATAAGCTACCTGGGCCAAGGGGGGTAAATTTTCTTGGGAGCATCTCATATTTGTAAAAAGACGTTCTTTGCAATTCCCCATTCCCCATTCCCCATTCCCAAAAAGCGTCTAATTTTTGGCAATATCAAAATTGAGATGCACCCATTTTCTTGTTGTTGGGCGCAGCAGTTGCCGCCGGCAAATACTTCGGGAAAGTCGAGCAGTTGCAAGGTGGGAGAAACCAAGAGGCGACCTTGGCGATCGCGCTTTTCTTCGCGAACCTCTAAAGCTTTAATTAAAGGATGAGTTTTAACGCTACCAGTCCAGATAGTCGTAGAGCAACGGCAGAGTTTCTACCTTATCGCTTTTATCCTTAATTCGTAGAGCAAGGGTTTAAAAGCAAATCGTTCGTCGCTGTCTATCAGTATAATTGGCTCTGGATAGTTACCACCGGCCAGATGGAGAGCGGCAAACAATCCCGCAAAGCCTCCACCTAGTACGATCGTTGGATTGCTTAAGTTTTTCATATAATTTGCTGTTACTAACTGCTAAAAAAAAACGATCGCCCCCTGAAGAGCGATCGCGGTCTTCTCGAACGATTTAATAGCGCAAAATCGCTGCTATCTTACCATCTTCTGGCAATTTTTCTGGTTGTTCCGTATAGACATGACCGCCGTTTAAGAAAGTATGAACGGTAACAAAATCCAACAAATCCTCGTCCTTGGGTTGCGCTTCTGGATGTAGCTCTACCCCGTTAGTTTCGGGGTCGAAGCGTCCCCATTGATGCTCGTCGGGAATCACGAACAAGGAATCAACCCGTTGATGGTAGGCAGCTTTAACGATTTCCTCCAAATTGCTCGAAGCCTTACCAGTGTTAGCGCCGGCCAGTTCCTCGTATCGCCGCGCCGCTGCTTCCTCGGATTGGTGGAAGTAGGGTTCGACAATGTGCCACGCCTTGAGGTGCAGTTCTTCCGGTTTTAAGTTTTCGGGATTGCCGGTAATGCCCTCGTCGAGCAAATTCTGATAAGAGTTGACCTCTTTGTAGATAGAGAGCAGATATTCCACGCCCGCCAACACGAGGGGCGATCGCTCTTCGGCGAGAATTTCTTGCAAACCGGCATCTATCTGTTGGAAATAGCGCCAGATTTCATTTTTATTATCGGTGCTGCCGACACCGTGACCGTGAAAGATTAACGATTTACCGCCAGCGGGGTTGGGGTTGCCGGTATGCATTTGTAAGTGTTCTTGGGGAAGGTCGTATTTTAGCGCTTCGGCGAGAGATTGGGGCACTTTGCCGTCGAGGTAAATTTCGCTAACGCTGTAGCGACTGCCCTGCAATAACCTCACTTCGTTTTGACTTAAAGCCAGAATAAAGAATTTGCCGTTGCTGGTAAATAGGGGCATCAGGGGTTTGAGGTGAAAGCGATCGCTCCCTACGACCAATTCCTCAAAGTTGAGGGGCAGGCGGTAGTAGCGAAAGAAGTCTTGCCCGATAAAAACGGCTAATCCTTCGTTCTGGTGTCTCCAAAATTCTGGTACGTCGAGGGCTCGGATCGGCTCTAAGAATTTTTCGGCGCGAGAACTGTCCCAACCCTGTTGAGTTAGGCGTTTTTCTGCTTCCGCTACTAAATTTTTAAAGCGAATGGGATTTTGCCTCGTCTGGGGCCCCGCCGGTTCCGTGGGCAGGTAAATGGAAACGCAGGTTTCTTCCCGCTTTGCCATTAAGTTTTTGAGTTCTTCTTGGGATAAAATAGTCATACTTTTGTGAATTGTTAATTGTTAATGCCTCTTGCCTCTTGCCTCTTGCCTTTTGCCTTCTTGCCTTACTTCCAGCCCAAGGGTTGTTCGACTTTTTCGCCGTCAGTTTTTGCCGACCGAACTCCCGGTTTGTCTGCTATATGTACGGTTGCCGCTCGCGGTCCGCTTTCACCTTCAACCCCTGTAAAGCTAACGCCGGTACCGACTTCTAGGCGATCGAAGTCATCCTCGACTAAACTGGTATCGTCGAAATAGATTTCGCGACCGGTGTCTGCGGTTTTGAGAAAGCCGTATCTTCCTTGGGGGAATAGCTTGATAACCAAGGCTTGGGCTTGCTGTTGGGGGTGAGTTTTCACTTTATCCCGCTGGCGCTCTACCAGTTCCACTAACTGTCGTCTGGCGGCCTCGAAAGCATCTCGGATGACAGCTTCTAGCGGTTCGTATTGTTTGCCTTCTCCGGGGTTGCGAACTACTGCGAGCTCGTGGGATGGGGGCACGGTGATATCGATGCGAACTCGATAGGGAGAACCGCTGTTGGGGCGATCGTGTGCTTTTTCTATGGCTACCCGACAGCTATTCATATAGTTGCAGAACCTTTCTAGTTTTGCTATTTGCTCTCGGACTAAGTTCTCGATCGCGTCGCTTTTTTCTAAGTTTCGGTAAGATATTTCTGTTGGAATTTTCACCATAGTTTTTCTCCTTGTCGATCGTTTATCTGTTTATCGTTTAAGTAAAAACAATTAAGGACAATAGGTCAAATAGTTCGACCTTACATAACCATTCATCGGCTTCGTAATAGGCACCCAGCCTTGACGGCCTTCGTTGGTAATATAGACGTAGCGATCGTCTTCTACCGACCCAATAACTTCACCGTCTGGACTGTCTCTAACATTTAATGTACCAGATGCAGCATCTACTTGACGGCAGCTAGTACCGATAGGCGGCATCGACACTTCCGTGGGTCCTTCCGGGTTGACTGCTGGAATTTCCCCTTGGCTTACTTTCTGTTGGTTGCAGTAACCGAGTTCCGATGAGAGAACGAAACCGCTCGTGGGTTCTTCGATAGGCACCCAACCGCTGCGCCCTTCGTTGGCAATATATATCTGTTCGTTTTCTGCTAAAGTCATCACAACATCTCCCCCCGGTTCCTGTCTGACTTCTAACTCGGGCGAGATAACTTGACGGCAGTTAGCACCGGGTACTGTTTCCGCGGTCTCGCTCTCTTGGGCGCTGGCAGGAGGAGCTTGGGGAAGGACCGCCAGGGCTAGGGAAATTATCGCGATCGCTCCCACTGTTTTTTGTCCGCATTTGTTTTTTGCCGTCTTCATCTACCATACCTCCATTTATTTGACATTTTTATTATCTTCTATTTATAAATATCTTTTCATCTCTCTGAGGGAGGAAAATTGGCTGCGGTGCATTGCTAATTGCCCAATTTTGATGCACCCCTGCCTTGATGGCGAGCTATAGTCTGATGGCGGTTAACCAGATCTCTGCGTCTTTCTCGTTCGAGCGGTACATCTTCTTTGTCTGGATGAAAACTTTCTTCTATTTCCCCCAGAGCAACTTTTTCGCCCCTCTCTTCTATTTCTTCTGGGGAGACATTGATAGAGTTGTTTGGTTTGTGGGAACTCATATTTTGATTCCTCCTACTCTAACCTACAATTTTCTATTGTAGCCCTGAGCGATCGCCCCTTCCCTCCCTCTTAGGTTAGAGATTTTGGGAATTGGGAATGGGGAATTGGGTGCAGAAATCGTACTG
>CAZSTZ010000067.1:17947-26044 GCA_964609515.1 uncultured bacterium
CTGTACCGGGTAGAAATCATACTGTACCGGGTAGAAATCATACTGTACCGGGTAGAAATGTCAGTGCATCAGATACTCGATCGCTTTAATCCCCTTTTGCCTTCTGCATGCATGCCTCTTTCCTATTTCGCTTCAAAACCGGAAGCAATATCGAGGAGCTCTCCAGTAATAGAACTTTGACGCTGGCGGCGATATTCGGAGTTTAAATCTGACAGACGTTCGCCGATATTCTTTTCTGCAGCTTGCATTGAGGAGAGACGGCTGGCATTTTCGCTAAAAAAGGGGAAGAGGGGGAAGACAAGGGAGAGGGGAGAGACAAGCTCGTTGTCGTTTTTCCGTCCCCCTTGTCTCCCTTGTCTCCCTTGTCCCCCATTTCTTAATTAACATTAATCAATGAGACTTGATATTAAAGCCCGTTCCAAGCCCGTAAAAGTCTCGTCCAGAACTGCTAGCAAGGATTCGTTGTTTGCGTTCATGGCGACGTTATCGATTAGGGTTTATTCGCTGGTAAGAGTCTGACGAAGCTAGCAACTACCGTCGATGCCCCGGTATATTCTACTTCCAGCTTGCGCTCTAGCTCTAAATCCCAGGTGAGATCGTAATCTGCATCGAACTCTGCCGCGATTAATTGGCGTACTTCTCCGGTAACTTGGACTCGACCATTTTCAAAAATCTGAACTGGCTGTTGACTGGCAAGGACGACGAGAACGCGATCGTCGTTATAGATCGAGCCCGTTTCTTGTAAAATAAAAACGTTTGGGGCAATTATTCTTTCGACTCTACCGCTAATGGTGACGGTGCTGCCTGCGAGTTTGTGGGCTTCTTCGGAAACTTCTTCTACAGATATTACGGTCTGGGAATTGGATTCTACGTCCGTTAGTCGATCGCCCCACTGCGGTTGAGGCTGTTGCTGCGGATTATTTGAGTTTTGAGACTGTTGGTTTTGGTTTTGTTGATTCTGAGCGCGGACAGTTGCGGCACCGCCTGCGATTAACCCGCCAGAAAATAGTAGCGAGGCGATCGCTATTCCTGTTCTGCGCAATAAGTTATTGTTAACCATGTTTGTAAACCTCCTCGCTCTTGCGAGCGTTTGTTTATGTTTTCTTGATTAGGGACTTGCAATTTTCCGGAGATACCGATGTCGGGTTCCGGTTCGCGCGCGCCCTACCTACAAGAGACTGGTAGTTTATTTTTTAACAAGTCCCTTATTGAAAGCGGCAAACTCAAGTCAGCCTGCTCACTGAATTGAGTTGTGGCGGGCGCAAACTGTCGAGGTAATCTTCCACTTTTTCTCGGACTCCCACCGGATCTATTCCTGCGACCAACTCCCTACGCACTGCAACTGCCGACGCTTGGGCCGTGTTTACTACTTGCTTGCTGGCAGATTTGGTGGCGATCGCTCCTGTTGCCATCTTAAACAGGGTTTGAAAGCCGGAAGTAGCAGAATTTACTACCGAACCTACCATCGAACCTACGGTAGTAGAACTAACCCACATCAGCAGGGAGAAATAAGTAGCCCATATCACTAAGCCAACAATTGCTCCAGCCAGAGGAGAATAATACAAGCTCAGTTTTACGGCTAACCAGCAAGCTATAAATAAGGCTATAGTTACGCCGATTAAAGTTGCGATTCCTAAAGTTGTACCAACTTTGTTAACGGTACTGCCGATGCTTTGGGATTTTTGCTCATCTTGTGGGGACGAACTCGAAGAACCTCCTGCCAGAGAAATTCCAGCAGCAATGCCCAGATTAGTTAGTAACATTTGGATGGCAAAAGCTAGCACTACCCCGGCGATTAATGTAGTAAAAAACTGGGGGCCTTGATTGATGGCTTGTGCGTTTTGTGCTAGTTCTGCCCCCGTCTCCGGTTCTACTTCTACTTGGGCAAGTAATAATGCTAGGTTATTTATTCCTAGCGGTATCTCTAAATTTGGCAACATGATTAATCTTTATTTATGCTAATTTAACTAAATATCAGCTTAATTAATCTTGTTTCTTAATTCATCTACCCCAAGATATAAAATTTTAGCTCCAGCCAGAAAAATTTCTCTCTTTTGACATAGAAATTTTTCTCATAAATCTGTCTTAAGAAAGAAATTAAGGGGTGCATCCCAATTTTGAAGAAAGCCAAAAATCATCTAATTCTCGGTTTTCTTAAAAATTGAGATGCACCTGTTATTCGGGAGCATCCCATATTTGTAAAAATATCGAATATTCAGTTTTTTATCTACCTTTCCCTTTTCCCTTCTTGCCTTTTCCCCAACTATTGCCTCTTGCCTCTTGCCTCTTGCCTAAAAGCGTTTAATTTTTGGGTTTTGACAAAATTGAGATGCACCTGTTATTCTCCCGCCGACCAAGCCTCTTTAAACTTAGGATAAAGAGTCAAACCGCCATCAACAAATAAAGTTTGACCCGTAATATAACTCGCTTCGTCGGAAGCTAAAAAAGCGGTAACTGCAGCCATTTATAAGGGAGTTCCCACCCGTTGCATGGGAATATTACTGGCAACTTTTGCTTCTTTTTGGGGATTTTCCGTCCAACTTTTATTAATATCCGTGGCCGTAGCTCCAGGCCCGATCGCGTTGACTCGAATTTGGCGTTCGGCGTATTCTAAAGCTAAGGTTTTAGTCAGATTTTCCATGCCCCCTTTGCTAATAGAATAACTGATATATTCCGGTCTCGGGATTATCTCGCGAACGCTGGAAACGTTAATAATTACTCCGCCATTTTCTTGTTTTAAAAAGTGCTTAATTGCTTCCCTGGCGCAGAGATAAGCTCCCCGAAGATTGACGCTAATTACTTTGTCAAAATCGGCAGTTTCTACTAACTCCGACGCGCTGCTAATTTGAATGCCGGCGTTATTAATCAAAATATCAATGCCGCCCAATTCGGCGACAACTTTTTCTACCATCGCCACGATTTGTTCTTCGTTAGAAACATCGCAATCTACTAGAATATTTCGTCCCTCGCAAGTTTTTGTTTTAGAACAAGCTTCCTCGATAAGTTGCAAAGTTTCATCTGCTTTTTCCGGTTTTTTGCGATAGTTAATCGCCACGTTAGCTCCTTCCGTCGCCATCCGAACGGCCATGGCTTGACCGATACCGGAAGTAGCACCGGTTACTAATACGTTTTTGCCTTTTAATCCTTTCATAAAAAACTCCTATTAACAACTAAAAATTTAATCTTTTTCGATCTACTTTTCCCTTCTTCCTATTCTTTACTCTTGCCTCTTGCCTTTTGCCTCTTGCCTAAGAGTCGCAATATTCGCTTCGCTGCTGAATTAATTTTGCGATTAAACCGGTCCAACCGGTTTGATGGGAAGCGCCCAAACCGGCACCGTTATCGCCGTGGAAATATTCATAGAAAAGAATCAAATCTTGCCAGTGGCGATCGCTCTGAAACTTTTCCGCAGCTCCATAAACCGGACGCTTGTCATTTTCGTCTTTTAAGAAAATCCTCAACAGTCGTTGTTCTATTTCTAATGCCACCTCCCAAAGACTCAAAAATTTACCCGAACCGGTCGGACATTCTACCTTAAAATCGTCGCCATAATAATGATGAAATTTCTGGAGAGATTCGAGGATTAAATAATTTATCGGAAACCAGACCGGTCCTCGCCAATTAGAATTACCTCCAAACATTCCGCTGCTGGACTCTGCCGCTTCGTAATCTACTCGATATTCCTCGCCATTTTTCCCATAAAAAATATAAGGATTTTCCGCATGAAAACGAGAAACCCCTCGAATGCCATAGTCGCTGAAAAACTCAGTTTCATCGAGCATTTTTTGGAGAATTGGCAAGAGGCGATCGCCCCCAACAATTGCCAGCAAATGCCTCGACTCGATGCCGCAAGCTTCCATACAAGCTAAATTTTGGCTCAAGTCGGGGCGATTTTCCACAAACCAATTTACCCGCTTTAAAAAATTAGGTAATTTCTCAAAAGTTTCTGCCTCGATAGTAGTAACGGCAAACAGAGGAATTAATCCCACGATGGAACGCACTTTTAAACGTACATCTTTCCCGTCTGGTAACTTCAAAACGTCGTAATAAAAACCATCGGTTTCATCCCACAATTGAGTATCGTCAGAACCCAGATGATTCATCGCATCGACGATATAAAGAAAATGCTCGAAAAACTTGGTGGCGATATCTTCGTAAACATTGTTATCCACTGCTAATTCTAAAGCAATGCTCAACATATCCAAACAAAACATTGCCATCCAACTGGTACTGTCCGACTGTTCCAAACGACCCCCACTGGGCAAGTCAGAACTGCGGTCGAATACCCCAATATTATCTAAGCCTAAAAAACCTCCTTCAAAGACGTTATTGCCGTTGGGATCTTTGCGATTTACCCACCAAGTAAAGTTGAGTAAAAGTTTCTGAAAAACCCGTTCCAAAAACTTTTTATCGCAGCGACCGTACATCTTTTTTTCGATTTTATAAACCCGCCAAGTCGCCCAAGCATGAACTGGGGGATTTACATCGTTAAAATTCCACTCGTAAGCGGGTAATTGACCGTTGGGATGCATATACCATTCCCGAGTTATTAAGTCTAATTGATTTTTGGCAAATTCGGGGTCGATTAATGCCAGAGGAATAGTATGAAATGCTAAATCCCAAACGGCATACCAGGGATATTCCCATTTATCGGGCATGGAAATAATGTCTTCGTTAAATAAATGAATCCAATCGCTATTTCTGCCGTTTTTATGACCTTCAGAAGGTTCGGGCTGGGTGGAATCTCCTTTTAACCAGCGGTCGATAACGTAATAATAATATTGTTTCGTCCACAACATTCCAGCAAAAGCTTGTCGTTGAATGTTGCGGCATTCTTCGCTCATTTTATAGGGGGAAACCCGCCGATAAAATTCGTCCGCTTCCCTAACTCGCTCTTTAAAAATGTCTTCAAATTTTCGGTTAAACGGTTGTCCTATTTCTGGAGAATCGCCGAGGCGCAATTTTACTGTTTTGGTTTCCCCAGGCTCTATTTCTAAAATGTAATGAGGGGCAAATTTTGTCCCGACTAAATCGGGATTGACGGCGTTTTTTTCGCCGTTTACTACGCGGGCGTTGATGCTATCTTTGACGTAAAGAGAGCTATTTTCTACGCCGAAAAGGTAATCGCTATTGGTTTCGTTTTCGGTGAATAATAATTCTTCAAAACCGTCCTGGCAATAGAACCATCGCTGCCCTAAAGTTGGATGAGAAGCTTCTACTAAATTGGCTTGAACTTTTTTGAGAATTGGTTTTTCTACGCCGTCGCCCCAAGACCAATTATTTCTAAACCAAAGGGTAGGTAATAGGTGGAGGGTTTTGGTTTCCGGTCCTCGGTTTACGGCGCTAATTTTAATTAAAATATCTTCGTCTGTAGCTTTGGCATATTCGACGAAGATATCGAAGTAGCGGTTGTTGTTAAATACTCCCGTGTCGAGGAGTTCGTATTCTAGGGCGTGGCGATCGCGCTTTTGATTTTCTGCGACTAATTCTCTATATGGATAAGCACTTTGGGGATATTTATAAAGGGCTTTCATGTAACTATGGGTGGGGGTATTGTCGAGATAGAAATAATATTCTTTGACGTCTTCCCCGTGGTTGCCGAGATTGCCTGTTAAGCCAAATAAGCGCTCTTTGAGGATAGAGTCTTTTTCGTTCCAAAGAGCGATCGCGAAACAAAGTCGCTGGTGGTTATCGCTAATGCCGCACAAGCCATCTTCCCCCCACCGATAAGCCCGATAGTGGGATTGTTCGTGGGAGAAATATTCCCACGCCGAACCGTCTTCGCTGTAATCTTCTCGAACAGTTCCCCACTGGCGATCGCTCAAATAAGACCCCCACCGCCGCCAATAGGCTTTGCGTTGGAGGTCTTCTTCTAACCTTTTTTCCTCCTGGGTGGGAGTATGAGTTTGTGGTTGGTTATCTGTCATTTTTGTTGAAAATTCTACATGAATGCGGGAGCAGCGACCATTTGTTCGCTCCTCCACCGCTATCTTACCCCATTTTTTCTCCCCGAGCAAGTAGGTATTTTTGCTGCGCTACTACTACTCTTGCCCGAAGAAAGATGTAATCGAATCAAAGATATTTTCCGATGTCTCTTCGACTTCTTCGGACGCTTCCTCTATTTTGTTCTGGACGGTGCCGATATCTTCTTTAGCTTTGCCCCGAACTTGTTTGGCGGTGCCTTTTAGTTCTGCACCCGCTTTTTCTGCCTGTTCTTGAAGCTCGCCAGTAGCTCGATCGACTTGACCCTCAATTTTATTGCTAGTCCCCGCCCCCGCTATTTCGTCGAGAGTAGATTTGCCTTTTTGGTCTAGTTCTTGTATCGTCTCTTTAGCAGAAGAGCTAAAATTATCGGCGTTTGCTGTGTAATTCCAGGACACAAAGGTCATTAACAATACTAAGCACAGACCGATAACGCAATTTCGCGTTGCGGCTAATATAATTGTCAATTGATTTTTGTAGTTCGCAGTCATTGTTTATTGTTTTATTTTCTAAGTTGGCAACATTCTCAATTTTACTGTTTTTCTTTCTGGGGTAAATCCTTCTTATGGCTGTATTTTCTGTTTTATCCCCTGTTTCCTCTACCGAAAGAAATACGACCTTAGCAGGATGGCTCTTGTTGCGAAATTTGTTATTCTAAAAATAAGCAAAACAAAAGAGATTCTCCAATTGATTGTTTTTCTTGGAGATTGTCTCAATAATTGCAGTTAATTAAAGAGAGGTTAACAACATGAGTATGGACAAAAGAGTAGAAGCTACTGCTAAAAACATTGAGGGTAAAGCCCAAGAAATGGTGGGGGAAGTTACAGGAAACCCCGAAGATAAGGCAGAAGGAAAAGCCAAACAAGCAGTGGCTAAAGCCGAACATACTGTGGAGAACGCCAAAGAGGAAGCTAAAGAAAAAGTCGAACAACAGTAGATAATTTATTTATGGAGGAGCGTAGCTGCTCCCCATTTCACATATTTTGTGTTTCCTCTACCGAAAGATGTGTGTCTTTAGAGGGATGTCTTTTGCAGCAAAATTTGTTAATCTAAGGGTGAGACAAAAAAAATATCTAGAAAAATTTGTTTTTTGGGGGCTGTCCCAATCAATTTACTCAAAACGAGGTTAACAACATGAATATGGAAAACAGAATTAAAGCTACTGCTAAAAACATTGAGGGTAAGGCTCAAGAAATAATGGGGGAAGTTACGGGGAACCCCGAACAGAAGGCAGAAGGAAAAGCCAAACAAACAGCAGCTAAAGTTCAACACAGTGTCGAGAACGTCAAAGACAAGGCTAAAAAAACTTTCAAGAAAAAATAGATAATCGATAGAGGAGCGCTACTCCTCTTAATGGCCCCTGTCTGACAACGGTCGGGGGCTTATTGTTATGTAGAGAAAAACAAGGAGAGATAATTATGGATAAGCAAAGAATAACTGAAACTATCGAAAATACCACGACGGGAGAACCAGCTCCCACCGGAGGCGATCGCGACTCGGACCGCTATCAAGCGAAAGTGGTAGGAGAGGAGGCCGTAGGCGGAACCACTCCTACCCCCGGTCAAGATAATGTGGAAGAAATAGCCGCCTCGACGGGTGTAGAGTTCTCGGACACCGAACCGGTACAAGTGACGAGGGAGTTACAAGAGCGCGATCGCCACCGGTGGCAGCTAGATCCGGCATCGGAAAATAGACCGACAAGCGAATAACAGGCAGGATGCTAAAAGCGGATAACAGGCAGAATGCCCGTTCTACACAATTAGGATAACAGGCAGGATGCCTGTTCTACAAAAATATGAGCTCTTGGATTTGGTGGATCGGCGGTATTATCTTAGGTTTACTCCTGATAGTGCTGCTCCTCCTCTATTGTTTTGGTTTCTTCCGGCGGAAGGTCGAATATCGGGCGCAGAATTTCCCCGCGCCTTCAATGCCAAATTTTACCTTTACCGTGGCAACTCTGTCTAATGCCGTCAGCAGTCAGGGCAGTCTCACCGGTTTTTGGGTGGAGGCATCGGAAATTTTTGCGGTGAGACTCGATGCCATCCGCAACGCAAAAAGTTATATTCAGTTTGAAACTTTTTTTATGACTCCCGGACCTCGGGCCGAGGAATTTGC
>CAZSTZ010000067.1:26144-28427 GCA_964609515.1 uncultured bacterium
GGCCCTTGGCTGGATTTTGAGATTCGCTTCGAGGGGCCTCTGGTAATGGCTTTTAAAGGAGTGTTCCAGCAACATTGGCTCCAGTTGGGGGAAACGGTGGATTTTGAGGAAACGCCCCTACTTCCTTCGACTTCGGAAGGCAAAACCACTTTAATCAGCGTGGGGGAAAATCCTAATTATCGCAATTCTCCCATCCGCACTCTGTTTAAAAATGCGATTCTAGCGGCGCGATCGCGCTTTTGGATTGCCAGTCCTTATTTTTTACCCAATAACGACGCGGCCCGACTCTTGGTGGATGCCAAACAGCGGGGAGTTGACGTGCGGATTTTAACGATGGGCCATATCAGCGATAAAAAGTTTATCTATTATACTTCCAGGGAACTTTACCGCAGCTTGCTCGAAGGCGGGGTCGAGATTTACGAATACCAACCGAGCATGATGCACGCTAAAGCGTTGATGGTAGATGGCGAGTGGGTGAGTCTGGGCAGTTCTAATTTAGACCCCCGCAGTTTTTTCCGCAACGACGAATTGAATATTTCGATGACTGATGGTCTGCTCTCGAAACAGATCCAGCAGTTTTTTGAGTATGGTTTTTCTAAGAGTTTATTAGTTACCAAGCACCAGTGGCGCAGGCGGTCTCTCCGCCAACGCACTATTGGCAAGTTGGGGCTGATTTTTTATTGGCAGCTTTAGTTTGGCTCCTTATCTCGGTTGTTTCCGATGCAACCGTTCAGAACGATAACCGACCCTTCCCGTTCTTGCTCGACAGGTTTGGGACGGCACCACCGAAAAAGCGGCAGCCAGAAGAAGACGGCACAACCGGTCATTGCTAACAGCGACAGGCTAACTAATACTGCAGTTATAATTCGTATCCACATCCATTTTGGTTTTCGTTCCATTTTTAATAAGTAAAGATTGGCAGCTATCTTAATTTTACAATAATTAGCAATTAACAGTTAACAATTAATAATTAACAATTGGGTTGTTGGTGGGTGAAGTAGATTAATTGATGGTTTTTTTCAATCTTGTAGGGGCAAGTGCATTGGGGCAATAACATTTGATAAAAAGCAGAAATTTTTCTGTCCGTTTAGTTTGCCCCCGCCCCACGTTTAATCTTATGTTTGCCAACCAAACTTCATCACCCAGATGAAACCGGGAATATCGCAAAAACCCGGTTTGTTAAATCAATACCCTCGCCAATTTCTTGTAGGTCGTGCGGACCTTCGTGGAACCCGACGATTTTGTTGGGTTGCGCTGTCGCGGAGCCCGACCTACGAATGGTATTTTTTCACTTTGGCGAAGGTATTGTTAAATCTAAATTTGATAAAATATTAGCCAACTCTACTAATCTGAGACCCCCCTGGGGTTGGCCAATTGCGAATGGTCACGACCGCATAGTTGGGCCAGTGAAATTTCAATCTAATTTCCCTGCCCTATCCCATTGACACCTTTGGTGAATTTAGGCTAAAATCATCGTTATTGTTTTTTAAAGATGTTGCGAATGGTAACAGCAGATTCGGTCCCAGAGGTAGCAGAAGTGGCCTTCCCTCTGATGCCGGGGACCAAAATTTCCTCAATGCACGGTTATTCGGTTTACGCGGCCCTGAAGGCCATTTTCCCTTGGATGGGGGAATGTCCCCTGACATCTATTTCCTCTATATCGGGGATAAGGGATGGTAAGGGGTTTATCGAAACGGCGGAATTTTCGCGACTTTTAATTCGCACTCCATCCTCCAGAGCAGCATTGTTATATAGTTTGGCGGGGCGGAGATTGAGTATCGGGCAGGGGCAAATTGCTTTAAAAGTACCGACGATCGCCCCTTTATCCGCCTCGACGGAGTTACAAGCGCGACTGGTTGTCATCCACCTGAAACCGGAGGATGACGAGGTGCCGCCCGATCGCTTTCTGGCAGTTGCCACCCGTCAATTAAGCGATCGGGGCATCAAAGGACGCATTTCTTTATTATTAAAAAACGGAATGTTAGATCGAAAAGTTCTGCGAATTAAAAACCGCAACATCCCCGGTTACGGCGTCAAAGTTTCCGCACTTTCTCCCGCCGACTCCCTCAAGTTGCAAGTGGCAGGTTTGGGAGGCAAACGAAAAATGGGATGCGGTTTTTTCAGTTAATAATTAACAATTTTCAGTAAAAAATCTTGTAGGTTGGGTGAAGCGCAGCGCAACCCAACAAACAGCAAAAAATCTTGTAGGTTGGGTGAAGCGCAGCGCAACCCAACAAGTGAAGTAATATTGTAGGTTGGGTGAAGCGCAGCGCCACCCAACAA
>CAZSTZ010000068.1:0-20876 GCA_964609515.1 uncultured bacterium
TCTCGGCAGTTTTGTAAGGTGCGCATTGCGCGCACTACTGTGAGAGTGCATCTCGGCAGTTTTGTAAGGTGCGCATTGCGCGCACTACTGTGAGAGAGCATCTCGGCAGTTTTGTAAGGTGCGCATTGCGCGCACTACTGTGAGAGTGCATCTCGACAGTTTTGTAAGGTGCGCATTGCGCACCCTACTAGCACTGCACAGTTAAAAATGTGGGTAAAAGTTTAACGATTTTGTCAGTTGGAGCGTGGTTAGTTGTTAGTTGCTCTAATGAAAAAATGTTCACTTTTTAACACCAGATGCGCTACTAGCGCTTTTAACTAACAATTGACAACTGACAACTAACAACTGACAACTAACAAATTACCCACCATTTTAGCCTAGACGCGCTACTACAAACAAATCCTCCCAAATTCCCGATACTCCCGGCAGCGATCGCCAAACAATCTAGCTACCCTATCCCCTGAATTAATCCTTAAAATTTCCTCAAATTTCTCTCCAGCTTCGGCATATTTTTCCTGGCTATATAAATCCACCGCTTCGGCAAAAAAATTCGCCGTTTCTGCCTTCAATCTTTGGATTTCTTCCGGTTCGTGGTCGTAAATTTCAAACACCCAAACTGCCTTTTTCTTACCTTTAACTTTCACCTTTTCTAAAAACCGATATTGATAGCTTTCCTGCAAATCTTCTAAAGTATTTTCGCTAATTAAAATCCCCGCCCCATAAAACTTTGTTAGTCCTTCCAACCGGGAAGCTAAATTCACCGCATCGGAAATTACCGTACTTTCCATCCTTTTTCTTTCCCCAATAGTTCCTAACATTAACGTCCCCGTATGTACCCCTACGCCAATAGCAATTGGAGGAAGATTTTTTAACTTTAATTCTTCGTTATAACGGGCTACTTGTTTTTGCATACAAATAGCGCTTTGCACCGCATCGTCGGCACTTTCTGGAAATAACGCCATGACCGCATCCCCGATGTATTTGTCGATAAAACCCTTGTGGTCGCGAACCACCGGGCTGACTTGTTTTAAATAGTTATTAATAAAATCAAAGTTTTCTTGGGGAGTCATTTCTTCGGATAAATTGGTAAAAGAACGAATATCGGAAAATAAAATCGCCATCTCTTTTTGAACGTGGTCCCCTAATCTCACGTCTAAAATGCTTTCTCGACCCAAAAATTTTAAAAAGTCTTGGGGCACGAAACGACCGTAGGCGGAATTAATTTTTAACAAGTTCAAATGGGTTTTAATCCGCGCTAAGAGCTCTTTTTTATTAAACGGTTTGGTTAAATAATCGTTGGCTCCCGAGGTAAAACCTTCTACCAAATCAGAGACTTGATTTTTGGCAGTTAACATTAAAATCGGCAGCTCGTTAGCCATGAATTTTTCCCGGATTTTTTGCGAAACTTCGTAACCGGTCATGCGCGGCATCATTACGTCTAATAAAATTAAATCGGGTTGAAATCCGTTTTCGATTAATTCTAATGCCTCCAAACCGTTGTTGGCTTGAGTAATCGAATAATTTTCTAAGGATAAATTGTTGGCTAAAACTTGCAGGTTAATCGGTTCGTCGTCAACAATTAAGATTTTGAACTCGTCTCCAGTGGCGATCGCCTCCTTTACTTCTTCTTCTATTTCTTCCACTTCGCCATCGAACTCCTGACTCAACAAAGAATAATCCAAAGTCGATCGCCCCCTTACCTCGGCAGTTTCTCGCACTTGCTCCCGAGCAACGGGTAAGGAAAAGCTGAATTGAGAACCGACTCCCACGGTGGAAGTCAGCCAAATTCTCCCCCCCTGCAACTCCACCAACTGCTTGCTAATAGACAAACCCAAACCGGTACCGCCGTATTCCCTTGCGGTGGTTCCGTCTGCTTGCTCGAAGGATTCAAAGATGCGATCGAATTTCTCCTGGGGAATGCCGATACCGGTGTCCGTTACGGTGACGATAATCTCGGACGTTTCCTCCCTCGCTTCCGCTAATACTTCGACTTTCCCGCCGTGAGTGAATTTAATCGCGTTGCCGATGAGGTTGTGGAACACCTGTTCGAGTCGGTTTTCGTCCGCATCCGCCAAGGGCAAATCCCCTGGAACGGAATTAACTAACTTTAAATCGGGTTTGCTTCTCAGCAGCGGTTGAGACAGTGCCAGCACCACATCGGCGATTTCTCGAACTCCCACCGGCTTGATTTGTAGTTCCAAGTTGCTGTGTCTGAGTTTGGAAAAGTCGAGCAGGTCGTCGATTAAATGCGCCAGTCGCCTGCCGCTGGCAACGATAGTCGCGAGGTTGACGTTTGCTTTCCGGGGCAAAGTACCCGCGACTCCATCCACTAGGGATTCCGCAATGCCGATAATGCCGTTGAGGGGGGTTCGCAGTTCGTGGGAGGTGTTGGCGATAAATTCGTCTTTGAGTTTGTCGAGTCGCTGCAAGTCCGCGTTGGCTTGTTTTAAGGCGGTTTCGCTTTGGCGGAGGGCGGCGGTGGCGCGATTTACTGCCCGCTGCAATCTTACTGGGGCGCTGACGAGGATAAAAACTGCTCCCCCCGCTAATACTGCCGCTACGGTTCCCCCACTCCACAACCACGGAGAAATCGGACTGGCAGCGGGCCAGCCGCCTTTGGGTATTGCGCCCATTTGCCAGGAACCGTTGGGGAGGGTGACGGAGGCGAGTATCGCTTCTCTTTGGAAAATGCCGACATCCCCAAAGAATACTTCTCCTTTTTCTCCCAAACCGTCTTTGCCGCGAATGGCTAATTGCAGGCTATCGGATAGCTCGTACAGTCCGGCATCTGCAAACAATGTCGGTTGGTCTACGGCGACTCCCACCATTCCCCAGTAGCGATCGCTCTGGGGCGGACCGGACGGTGGCGTTAAAAATACCGGGGTTCTACTTATAAATGCTATTCCTTCGGGTACTAGGTCGATGGGACCGGCAACTATTGTTTCTCTGGTTCTAATCGCTCGTTCGATCGCCTCTCTCTCTTCTGGGATGGTGCGCGGATCGAAGCCGATGGCCGATTTAAAAGTTTCTAAGGGATAGATATGACTTACCACGGAATCTTTATAAAGGCTCATGCTGAGAATGCCCGGTTCTTCGGCAACGATTATTTCTGCCATGGGTTCAAATTCTTCTTGAGTAATTTCGGGATTAGTTGCCGAAATATAAGCTACAAAACCTTTGGCTAAAAATAATTTTTGGTTTAAGGTTTCTTCTAAACGCGCCCTCACCGCGCTTAATTTATTCAGGACGTTTGCTCGGATTTGTTCTTGATATCTTTCTCTTTCTGCCCGTTCTACATACCAGACTAAAAATAAGATTATTATTGTTGTTAATAGCCCTGCTAAAGTTGGCAAAAGTTTGGGGTTTTTATGAGATATCTTTCTCAGTTTTTTAACGGGATTAAGCATTTTTTATTTTGGGAATGGGCAATGGGGAATGGGCAATGGGCAATGGGCAATTACCTATTATAGCGGCTGTCTTTTTACGAGGCAAAGCGGATGTACGTCACCTTTGAGTAGAACCAGAGAATAATCGCTGTTTGGGAATGGTCCATGGGGAATGGTCCATGGGGAAGAACGCAAGAGAGCCTGTCTTCAATTACTTAGCAGCAATTGACAAGACCGCAAAAATCGGGTTTTCCACGAAGAAGCTCGCAAAAATGGTCATTTTTATTAAAAATAATTTTTTGATTTTTAATAAAATTCGGCGATTGCTACAAACTAAGAAACCCGGTTTTTTCATGCATACCGGGTTTCTGGGTTGGGGAGCAAGTGACTTTTGAAGATAATTAAATCGTAGAACGGGCAGGAAAGCCTGTTATCCGATGCATGGGAATTGGGAATTGGGAATTGGGAATTGCGTTCTAGAACGGGCAGGAAAGTCTATTATCCGATTTTTTTACAAAACTGACTTGCTCCCCGGGGTTGGGCATATTTCTATTTAATTAATGCTCGAAAATCTTGTCGTATTGCAACAAATCTAAATCGACAAAAACGGGCAAACAATTAAAACATTTTCGAGCTAATTGCCAACGTTCTTCTCGTTGCAACATACCCACTAACTTCTGTTGGGCGCTCAATAAATAACGAACGTCGTTAGCAGCGTAACTTAATTGTTCTTCCGATAAACTGGCAACGTTGCCCCAATCAGAACTTTGAGAACTTTTATCTAACTCGACTTTTTCTAGTTCTTGAACTAAGTCTTTTAAACCGTGTTTGCCGGTGTAAGTTCGAGCTAACTTGCTGGCAATTTTGGTGCAAAAAATGGGGGCAACTTTGATATCTAAATGATATTGAAGCATTGCCAGATCGAAGCGGGCAAAATGAAAGACCTTGAGAATGTTATTAGCTTCCAAGAGCTTTTTTAAATTGGGCGCTTCCTTTTGACCTTTAGCAATACGAACGGCAGTTACCCTGCCGGTACTATCGCACAATTGAACCAAACAAAGGCGATCGCGCCAAGGCAACAATCCCATGGTTTCCGTATCCACAGCTATAGCCTCTGCCTGCTGATAGACGGAGAGAATGTTTTCTGGTAAGTCGCGATCGCAAACATGAAAATCAGTCATAATTTAACCCAGCCGTTTATCGACTCTTAAGGAACATCTGAGTAAAATAATACTGCCCTCCGGGAGTAACCGCAACGCCCACCCCAGTCAAATCGAAATCCCCCACCATATTTTTTTGGTGGCCCGGACTGTCGATCCAGCCTCGAACTGCCTGAGTGGCGGGGTCGTCGTCGCCCAAGTTAGTAGCCACATTTTCTGCGGCGCTTTTGTAGGAGACAGATTGAGCGATCGTCTTTACCCTCCCTTCAAATCCTTGGTGGCCGAGATCCTTACTATCTGCCATATTTTGACTGTGAATTTTCGATTGCTCGCTAATAGTAGAATTGAGGGTTAGAGGTGAGAGATTTTGGGATTTACGGTATTCGTTGACTTGTTCGTGGATGGAGCGTTTTATTTCCTGGAGGTCGGAGGTATCTGGCACTAAAGTTGTTCTAGGAGCTGTAGTTGGATTTTGTGTCATATCTTTAATTTGTCGGTAGTTGCAACCGGCGACTACCAGTAACAGAGTTATTAGAGTTATTTGTTTCCAGTATTTAGTCATGGTTTTAAGTTGTCATAGTGTTAAGTTAGTTTGTAGTAATCGCAAGAGATTGCTTCGGCTGACTTAACTATTTCCCATTGAGGTTAACGAGCAGCAAGACCGCCTCGCAATGACAGAGACCGACTTTAACTTACTCTCCCGCCAGAAACCGGGTTTTTCGCAAAAACCCGGTTTCTTAGGTGTCCGTGTCGAGCGGATGTCGGTTTTAGCTCCCCCCAGAAACCGGGTTTCTGGGGGGAGCTAAAACCGGGTAATTTCTGCTTGCGCCCGGTTTCTGGCGAGCTCGCGGACACTGCCTACCTTTCGACAGCGGTGGGAGTAAACCTCACTTCTATCCGCCGCCTGCTAGCTTCCGAACTTCGATTGATGCCCGCATAATCTCCGTCAGGAGTATATAACTGCGCCGCAGAATAAGCCCGGAACTTTAATCCCAACTCCTGCAAGCGGGGGTTTTCTTGTAACTGTTTCACCACCGCCAAAGCCCGCATCAAGCCCAAATCCGCATTAGAACCGGCCTGCAAGCTGCTGACCGGTTGGTTGCCATTGGCGACCTGTTCTAAAGCCGAGTCTAAATTGCTGGCTCCTCCCCTATTTACTTGACCGTCCGTATGACCGATAACTTCTACCACATAACCTCGATATTCTTTAGCAAAGTTTTCGATTTGCGTCACCAAATCTTCCTCGATAAAACTCTCCAACCCTCCCGACAAAGCCGCGCTACCAGATTCAAATCGCCGCTCTTGGGAATCTCGAATTACGATTACCGGCGGCGATTTTAACCGTTCCACTTCCGCTTCTAACTCTCCTATTGTCTGCGACCTATTATCTAAATTGCTTTGCAAAGTCGAAACCTGTCCTCTCAAACCGCTAACCGTTCCTTCTAGTTCTTTAATTCTAGTGGTTCTTCTTTGCAATTGTTCTTCCAAAGTGGCAAGCTCTCGTTGTAATTGACTGGCTTTATCCTCGTTAGCATCGGAAACCGTTTCTATGAAAACTGCCTTAATAATTGCCAGCAATAAAAACAAGCTCAAAATCATAAAGGCGTTAGACATTAAATCCGTAAACGCCGGCCAAAGATTTAACTCTTCTTCGTTT
This sequence comes from uncultured bacterium, assembly GCA_964609515.1. GTDB lineage: Bacteria > Cyanobacteriota > Cyanobacteriia > Cyanobacteriales > Microcoleaceae > CALKCV01. The sequence goes on from CAZSTZ010000068.1 coordinate 6,204, forward strand.
TCAAAACCTCTCGATCGCAATCGCATAATTATTACTCCTTTTTTTTGGGGAATAGGGAATGGGGAATGGGGTACAGATTTGGCTCCCCCCCCGCCCCCCAACTCAGCGGGGGAGAGCCTTCAAAGTTCCCCAACTCAGCGGGGGAGAGCCTTCAAAGTCCCCCAACTCAGCGGGGGATTTAGGGGGCTCCCATAACTACCGCACCAGAACGAAAGATTAACTATTAGCTATTTTTTCCAAAGTTTTCCGCAAAGCAGAGATTTCTTTGAGACATTCTTGGAGATTGCTTACTACTATTTTTAACTGAGTGCTGGTGGCATTAGCTTGGTGATTCATACCCTCATAAAAGCGATCGTTTAAAGAACCCATCCCCGCAGTTACCGACTCGGTATAGTTATTCAAACCCTCTAACACTTGGCGCAAATTAACAGAAACATCCTCCAAATTTTCTGCCTTAGCCACCACTCGCCTTTGTACGGTATCCAGAGTATTAGTAGCGATTTGGAAACCTTGGGATGCCTCCTGCACCTGGCGGATCGTATCGCTAAAATCCTGTTGATTTTGTTGGTGGGAGTCTAAAACCCTCAAAGAAGTTTCGTTACTCTTGCTAACCTCCTCCCCAAAAGCAACCAACCGCTTGCTATAACCCTGAAGTTCCAGAGTTACAATTTCGATAGCCTGCACCGAAGCCGCCAAATTAGAAGCAGACTGAGAAAAATTCTTCTGGATATTTCCCAGCTCGACAGTTGCCCCCGATAGTCTCTGGGGAAACTGACTTTGCTCGAAAGTTCTAGCCACCTCGATAAATCTATCGGAGGCTATCTGAAATTCCTGGGCGCTGCGAGCCATGGTCGTCGCCGCTTCTCCCATGCCTAAGTAAGTTTGTTCTGCTAATTTAATTGCTTTAGAATTTGCCTCATAAATTTGCTGCAATTTATCTTGCAAAGCAGACTCTACCGCTATTTTAATTGTTTGCCCGAATTTATTTAAAAAACCGTCGAAAGAATAAGCGACGGCTTTAACTACTTTATCCAGTTGGGTTTCGCCCGCCAAAGTTTGCAAATAGACATTATCCAAGTAATCTTCCAGCAAATTCAGCAGTCGATATTTAGAAAGATTAGTGTTAAAAAGAAAATTAACTGCCGTTAGTAACGCGCTGAAAAATATCGCCACCAAGCTAGTAGTAAAAGCGATGCCCATACCTTGTAGTGGCTGCTGTAATGCCTCCAGCAAATTGCTAATACTGGTTGCTTCTGTATTGCCAATCGTTGCGCTCAGAGAAGTTAAGTTTATAGTGATGCCGATAAAGGTTCCCAGCAGTCCGAAAGATAGCAATAAATTGGGAAGAATTCGGCAAAATAAATCGATTTGTTCGCAGTTAATTAAACCCAATCGCAGCCGGCTATAAGCTGGCCCTATTAATGCCGGTGTATTGACTTGTTCTAGTTTGCCGCTTGCTTGGGCAAATCTGCTTTCTAAATCTTTGACAAGCTCGGGTTTTTTTGAGGTTTGCTGGTAAATTAATTTTCTGACTCTGTTTCCCAGAGCTTCCAGATATAAACTAAGGGCCCATCGCAAGAAAATAGCTACGACCGAAGGCAGCACTATGAAAACAATAATGAAGCCGACTATAGCGTCGGGTATTAGTTCTAAGACAGACATGAGTTTTTGTTAATTGTTAATTGTTAATTGTTAGCAGCTCTCAAGAACATCAAACAACAAAAACAATTTAGCCGCCTTTGGACGGACAAAGGGGCTGTCTGATTTTCTTTTGAGAACTGCTATAACCGAGTATTAGAGTTTGTTTTACTTGGGATTCTACTGCAAGTCTGACTCCATCGGCGGGGTATCATCTTCTTGCCAGGGCCCGAAGCGATCGCTGTAATAGGCCAAAATTCGATCTGCTTGCTGGCGATCGCTTTCTTCGGCATTTTCTGGATACTCGATCCACAGGCCCCCTACCTGACTCCGATGGTAATCAAAAGCTAACGATGGCCTCGGGGTCATTAAACCCGCTTTAAGGCCATTTACCTGACGCAAATGAGCTGCCACCTCCAGATAAACTGCCAAAGGCAGCCCGGGGCAGCTTAATTGATACCGTTGCCGCAACTCTCCTGCTGTTTGCATCTCCTACTTACCCGTTTTCAACCTCTACTTAACTGCCATTTCTGGAGCCGCTTCTTCTATGAGACAGCAATTGACATTATTTAAACAGACCTTGCCCCACTGCAAGGCCCACTTAACCAGTTCCACTCGGTTGCCCGTTGCGGTTTTGGTCAAAATATTGCTTATGTGGTTATCCACCGTCCGCTTGCTGATTTCCAGTTTGTCGGCGATTTTTTCGTTGGTCAATCCCTCTGCCACTAACTCCACGACTTGGAGTTCTCTGCAGGAAAGGGAAATTTGGGCTTGAGATTTGCTGACTGTCATAACTTTTTCCTATGTGTGTATATCTACTTAATTATAATTTTATGATTCTCTTGACAACAATTCCCCAATGGCAATTTAAAATTGTTAAGGCGGTCGCCAGTTTGGGGAGGCTGCTGGTGCGTTGCTGTTGCGCAAAGCGCATCTTAGTGTTGCCCAAAGCGCATCTTACTGGTAAGCTGCTAGAGGACCGGTTAAGAAACCCGGACCGGTTAAGAAACCCGGCGCAAGCCGAAATTACCTGGTTTCACCGGATACGGGTTTTACCGGATACCGAAAAACCTGGTTTCACCAGAATATTTGACCGACCCTCTAGTGCCCGGCGGGCAGCCTACTGGAGTTGATAAGTTCTAAAACCTAAAACTGATATGGCAAATTCTCGCGTTATTTGTCTCGGCGAAATTTTATTTGATTGTCTGGCAGACCAGCCAGGGCGATCGCTCGAAGAAGTGGAGTCTTGGACTCCTTACCCAGGAGGAGCTCCGGCTAATGTCGCCTGTGCCTTGGTAAAATTAGGTACTTCTGCTGCCTTTGTAGGGGCAGTGGGTCAAGACGACGATGGTAACAGCTTGGTGCAACTTTTGCAAGATGTAGGCGTAGATGTTCGGGGAGTTCAAAAACATCCCGCTGCCCCGACGAGGTTAATTTATGTGTTGCGTTCGGAAACGGGCGATCGCCAATTTGCGGGTTTTGGCCAAAGGCACGCCAGCGAATTTGCCGATACTCATCTATTAGCAGACAAAATCCCCCAGGAGTTGTTCGAGGAAGCCGATTTTCTCGTCATGGGAACTCTCGAACTAGCATACCCGGAGACCCGAGAGGCCATCGCACGGGCTCTGGAATTGGCAGAGGAACATCACGTCAAAATCTTGTTAGATGTTAATTGGCGTCCCGTTTTTTGGGAAGACGAGGCCAAAGCTAAAGTATTAATAGAAAATTTACTACAAAAAGTTGATTTTGTCAAGCTTTCTGAAGAAGAAGCGGAATGGTTATTCGAGACTACAGATCCCGAGGACATTAGCCGTCGCTTGGACGCCGCAGAAGGTATCTTGGTAACTGCTGGAGATAAGGGCTGTTTCTATTATTTAGGAGACACAAAAGGCCGACTTCCGGCCTTCTCGGTGGCAGCAGTAGATACCACAGGGGCAGGGGATAGCTTCTTGGCAGGTTTCCTCCACCAACTGTGTCAAAATGGGATTAATAGCTTGACCAGTCCCATAAAGGCACAAAAAACAGTGGTTTATGCTAGCGCGGTAGGAGCTTTGACTACTACTAAACTGGGGGCGATCGCCGCTCAACCTACTCCTGAAGAGGTGGAGGCTTTTTTGGCTACTAACTCTTTTTGATTTGGGTTAATTGTTATTAGCAATTAGCTTGAAATTAATTGATAATAAAAAAGAAAACTTTCAAAAATAAAAATTATGGGACTATTCCATGGCATCATGGCTGCAGTAAATAACCCGAATTTACAAGCCAATACAAATCAATTAGGCAGTATTATTAATACCGCCCAACAGCTAAGTAATAGCCTGGGAGTTGACGAACAAACTGTTAATACTGCCATGTCTGTTGTCGGCAACTACACCAAGTCTGCATTACAACAAAAACGGGCTGAAGAAGGAGAAGAAGCAGCCAAATCAATTGTTAATCAATTTAGCGGTTTAACTCCTAGCCCGGAAGCAATAAATGCTTTATTTTCTTCGACCCAAGTCAGCGAAATGATGAACTTAATTTCGCAAAAAACTGGCTTAGATGTTTCCATAATAAGCAACATTTTACCTCAGCTAGTACCCATGGTTCTCCAGTTCTTAAATTCGGGCAGCAATGTCCTAAATTCTGCTGGAGGCAACCCAGTTTTAAATAGCTTTTTAGATGCCGATGGGGATGGAGATGTGGATATTGCCGATGCGATGCAAATGGGAAAGCGGTTTTTGGGATAGTGTCAATTAACAATTAACGATACTGTTTCTAATTTGATTGACGATCGCCCCCACAGACAAGGAAGCATCGAGGGCGATCGCTTTTTTTGGTTCTTCGAGGGCATCAAATTGACTTTGAAGTAACTCAACGCTCATAAAGTGATTTTCCCGCCGTTCGAGCCTTTGGGCGAACAACTCGAAAGAGCCCTTGAGGTAAACGATTTGACTTGGGGGCGATCGCCTACTAGGATTTGCCGATAAGCCTCTTTGAGGGTCGAACAAGCCAAAATCACATCCGGCTTATCCCGCAACCACTCAGAAATTGCCTGTTGCAAAAACAACAACCACGGCAGGCGATCGCTATCCTCCAGAAGGACGCTCCGACTCATTTTAGCGACATTTGCTTTTGGATGGAAAGAGTCGGCGTCGCAAAAATCCCAATTCAGAGACCTTGCCAGGCACTCGCCCACGGTTAACTTTCCCGAACCGGAAACTCCCATTACAATAACAACCATAGTTAGTAAGATTCAAGATGGCAATAGAGATAGAACGCAAATTTTTAGTCAAAGGCGACGGATGGCGAGCCCTCGCTAAAGGCATAGTTTACTGCCAAGGATATATTCCCGCAAAAGAAGGACGAACCGTGCGAGTGCGTATTGCAGGCGATCGCGCCTTTTTAACTATTAAAGGACCGACAGTGGGTAACGCCAGATCGGAGTTTGAATATGCCATCCCAGTAGAAGACGCCCGAGAGATGTTAGAGACCTTATGCGATCTGCCTTATATTGAGAAGATGCGCTATAAAATTATTATTGGGGGGTTAATCTGGGAAGTCGACGAATTTGTCGGCGACAACCAAGGTTTAATTTTAGCCGAAGTCGAGCTTACCGAAGAACATCAAGTTATAGAATTGCCCGACTGGATAGGGGAAGAAGTATCTGGAGACCCGCGTTATTTTAACGTTTATTTAGTTAAAAATCCCTTTACTCGCTGGCCGAAGTAGAGGTTTTGGAAAAAGAGGTTATATAAGAAACCGGATTTTTTGAAAAACCCGGTTTCTGGAGATGCCGACAATCTCCCCGTATAACAGACTTAAGCAGCTACAACCAAATCGACTTCCTCGGCACCATCGGTACTATCCTGACCGGATTTAATTTGTTCGCCATTAACTTCAACAGCCAAAGGCGTGTCCTCTAAATTAATATTGTAGTCGGTGGCATCTGCCGTATAGCCTACGCTAGCAATCATGTGTCGTCCATCATCTTTATAGATAAAAGCCAACATTTGATTTTTTTCTTTTTCGTTATCGTAGGCCCAAATTACCATATATTGTTGGTCTTGGTATTCAAAGACCTTGGGAGCGCGGGTAGGAGCGTAGCGACCGGGAGAGCCAAAGCTGCGATCGAGAAAATCTTGAACCGAACTAGGTTCGACATTAACATAAGCCACCTCCTCGGCAGACAGGGCCCCGGCGGGAGCTTGTTCGACAGCTTCTTCTTCCGATTGCTCGGTTACGGGGGGCCCTTCTACGTCCTCTTCCTTGTCCCGATTTTTGAAATAATCCACAGCCATTTTTGTGCCAATGCCACCAGCTGCAGCGACTCCGGCTCCAATTAAGAGGTTGCGCAGTTTAAAACTCATTCTGTCTCCTTTTGAGTTAATAAAGGTCAAACTCAATTATAACAGAGCGGAGAATTGTAATGCCAATTCAATAAAATTATGGAGAAGAAAGACAACTGTCTGCGATTCATTACCCATTACCCATTAGCGAAAGCATTTAAAGTCTTTCGCGTCTTTATTAAAATGCTATAACTTTATTAAATTGGTATTAGAAACTTGACTGACGTGGGAACTGAACTCAAACAATTAACGGTCCAAATTAACAACAAGCACAAAAGGTGTCTGGTAGAACCTGCCAGGGCACTTTTATCTGCTTGTACCATCGGCAATTTGTTATTGCAAATCAAGGCAATCTTGTCGGAATCTGAATGGCAAACATGGTTGCAAGATTGTTGTTCTTTTTCTGAAGCTAGTGCTCAAACTTATATGGTCATTGCTGCTAGAAATTCTTTCATATTTGCTCCGCAAAAAGCTCTCCCACAAATAGGGGGAGTTTTGTCAGAAAGGCAAGTAGAAAATAATGATAAAGTTGTGGAAAAAAAAGAAGTTAATGAGGTAGTTGTTTCCTCTGTGTTGGTAGTAGAAAAAGTGGAAACAGAACGACAAGAAGCTCCGGGTAGTGTTTTTGTAATAGAAAAAACGGAGGCTCTCTCTGGGGAATTGACTGCTAAATTAATAACTCCAGAAGAAGCTAGCAACTCTGTTGCGATAACAAAAGCTGACTTTCCCGAATTTCTTGCTAAACAGATAGAGGCTATGACCGAACCTGGGGAAGATAATGGGTTAAAATCGGTAACGGAAAAAGAGGAAACAACCAAAAGGAAAACGAAAAAAAAGAAAGTGGAAAAAAAATCAAATAGCATTGTTTTTTACATTCCCGGAAATGTAGTTCCAAAAGCCAGACCGAGAGTAACATCTAAGGGGACATATTTACCTCGGCAATATCGTCAATGGCGAAATATGGCAGAGGTCGAAATTTATCGTCAAATATTAGACATGAATCTGAGCGAGAAATTGCCGATTAAAAAAGCAGCAATTTCTCTGAGTTTTTGCGGCAAGCATCGCACTAATTCCGATTTGGATAATATGGCGGGTGCTTGTTTGGATGCTTTGACTTTAAATGGGGCAGGAGTGCTTAAGGACGATCGCCTGAGTTGCATTCCCAAATTAAGCGTGGAGTATGTAGCTGGCGAGGGAGAAACGGGGGTTTGGATTACCATAGAGTCAATTGATTGAGATTGTTTTTGAGACCGCGTTGTAGATTTTTTCGGTTAACAGGCAAAATGCCTGTTCTACCGGTTTAAACCCCCCTCCATCGGCTGCCAATTTCCCGCAGGAATAAAACCGCCCCAATAATAAGGATACTCGTACTTTTTCAGCATCTGTAACTGGGAGCATCTCAATGCAAGAATAAACCCAAAATTTGAACGCTTTTAGGGAACGGGGAACGGGGAACGGGGAACGGGAAAAGAGGGAACGGGAAAAGAGGGAACGGGAAAAGAGGGAACTCTTAGCAGAAAAAAAGTATTTTTGGAAATATGAGATGCTCCCCTGTAACTGAATGTCTCGCATCGCCTCGGAACGTCCCATGCCGTCCTTGAGGCGTTGACTGAATGTCTGGCATCGCCTCGGAACGTCCCATGCCGTCCTTGAGGCGTTGATAGTATCCCACCATCAGCTCTTGGGTCTTCAAATCGTCGACTTTCCACAAACTCATCAGTTGACTTTCTGCACCCGCTATGGTAAAGGCTCGCCGCAGGCCGTAAACTCCGTCCCCGTTGGCAACCTCTCCCAAACCGGTCTCGCAGGCGGACATTACTACCAACTGGATACCGCGCAAATTTAATCCCGACACTTCCAAGGCCGTAAGTACGCCGTCGAGGGTGGAGGGAGACTCCCCTCGGTTGTTGAAACCGGCTAAGGCCAAACCGGAACGCAATAACGGGTTTTCTACGGAGTCGGCGGCATTTTTTAAGAAAAACCCGTGAGTCGCCAAATGGAGAATCCTGGGTTTTTCGATTTCTATTATGGCCCCTTCGGTGGCTTCGCTGCCGTTGAGGGTAGTTGCTTCTGGGAGTAGGGGAGCGATCGCCTCTATCTCGGCCTCGGTTCCGGGCAAAGGTTTGAAACTGAGGAAAGACAGGTCGGCGGCCCGAGTATTGCCCCCGCGACTGGCAACTAGAATATTAGTCTCGTCGGCGTTGAGGTCGAACTCTGGGTTGCCGACTACCAGAGACCGTTGGAGTTTGGGAGTCGGTAATTGCAGTTTCAGCAAATCTCTCCCAGAAGTAAGGTAAGTAATAGTATAGTTTTCGACGAGAAAGCGATTTTGTTCGTCAACCAGGGCGGCGAAGGGTATTAAGTTGAGTTGGCTGTCGGGAGAGAGAAGGATATGGCGTTTGTTTTTCAGCAAGTCGCGAACCGGCTGCATTATCATCTCGTCCAGGGCGCGGGCTTTTTCCTTTATCTGTTCGACGCTGAGTTGCGGATCGACGATGCGACTTTCTCGGGTGGGATCTCGCCGCAATGCTTTGCGAAAATTGAGGACGGCATCATCGATCGCCCCCGCTTCCCCCAACTCGACCCATTGGGGCTCCCCTTCGGAGTGGAGGACGTAGGCGACGTAACGGGGTGGGGCGGCGCTGGCATCTTCAAAATTAAAAGGGTTGTAAGCCATTATTTCTACCAAGGCCGCGTCTTGAGGAATAAATTGTTGCACCGCTTCGATAGTCACCGGTTCGGACTCGACCCGAAATTGAGCGCTGGCGGCGGCGAGTTTGGTTTCTATTTCTTCTGCTTTAGTTTCGAGGGAGGCGAGGAGCGATCGATATTGTTCTGGAGTTCTATTTCCCGTTCCCCCAAATGCCAGAGTTGCCATTTCAGAGCGAGTGGCGGTGAGTTGTTCTAATAACCCTTGATTTTCTGGAGTGAGGTTGTCGCGGATGGTTTGGAGGTTATTGCTGACGGCATCGAGGATTCGTCCTTTGCGTTGGAGGATGGCAGTCAGGGCGATGCGGGTTGCTTCGAGGTTACTGGGTGCCGACTTGACGTGGAAAGAGATGCGAGCGTGGTTGGTACCGGTCAGGGTATCCATGTACTGGCGCTTGCTGCTTTGGGAACCAATTCCTAAGTTGAGAGCGATGTTATCTTCCTCCACTGCTAGACCGCGTTTGAAAAATTCAGCGGCGGAAGAGATATCGCCTCGGACGTTGTACAGGATTCCCAAACTGCTGAGACTGGTGGCGACTAAGGGATGCTGGGGTCCCAATACTTTTTCTCGAATAGCCAAAGCGCGCTTAAACAAGGGTTCGGCTTTTTCCAACTTGCCTTGGAGGCGGTAAAGATTGCCGAAGTTATGGATGCTGGTAGCCAGATCTGGATGTTCGGGTCCTAATACTCGTTCGTTGATAGCCAGAAGGCGTTGATATAATGGTTCGGCTTCGCCGTACCTCCGTTGAATAAAGTAGAGTACGGCTAGGTTGTTGAGACCTTTGGCGACTTCTGGATGCTCCGACCCCAAGGCTTGCTCCCGAATTTCTAGGGCTCGTTCGAATAACGGTGCGGCTTCGTCGTACTGACGCCGACCTTGGTAAAGTTGCGCCAGGTTATCCAGACTGGCAGCTAGTAAGGGATGGTCCGGTCCGAGGGATTTTTCTAGGATAGCGATCGCCCGTTGCAAGAGTGGTTCGGCTTTGGTGTAGTTGCCTCGGAGGTTGTACAGGGCCGCCAGGTTGTTCAGGCTTTTGGCGACTTCTGGGTGGTCCCTTCCCAATGCTTTCTCTCGCAGTTCTAAAACTCGTTCTGCTAGAGATATAGCTTCTGGATAGTTGCCTTGTTGATAAAGCTGGATTACCTGTTGGTTGAGGCGTTCGGCTTCTTGGAGTTCTGCGGACTGGGGGATTGCGGGCGGGGAGGTTTGAGAGAAAGTTGCCCCGAGCATTCCCGCTGCCAGAGCAATTCCTAACATTGCTCTCAGGAGGAAATTTTGGTTGCTTTTCTTCTGTTTCATTTTGTTGTCGGTGGTTGGTTGTTATGAGATGCATCCAGTGTTGTTTGGTATTATCAGCGAACTGGGGGCGATCGTCAATATCAATTGTAATCGCGGAACGCGATTCAAAGCCGTTCGTAGTAATCGCGGAGCGCGATTTAAAACCGTTCGTAGTAATCGCGGAGCGCGATTGAAAACGACTAAAGTCGTTACTACAAACCGTCCTCCATCGGTTCCCAATTACCGACGGGAATAAAACTCGCCCAATAAAAAGGATATTCGTACTCTTTCAACATCTCTAACTGAATATCCCGCATCGCCTCCGACCTTCCCATACCGTCTTTCAACCGTTGATAATATCCCACCATCATCTCTTGGGTGTGGGAGTCGCTCACTTTCCACAAACTCATCAATTGACTTTCTGCCCCGGCGATAGTAAACGCCCGCCGCAGACCGTAAACTCCGTCGCCGTTGGCAACGTCTCCCAAAGCGGTCTCGCAGGCGGAGAGTACCACTAACTGCGTTCCCCGCAAATTTAAGGCGGTGACTTCCAGGGCGGTGAGTACGCCGTCGAGGCTGCTGGTGGCTTCTTCGCGGGAGTTGAAACCGGCTAAAGCCAAACCGGAACGCAATAACGGGTTTTCTGTTGTTATCGCCGGAGTTTCTCCCGGTTGAGTTGGTTCGGTGGCGAGGTCACTACCTTTGAAGAAAAAGCCGTGGGTTGCCAGGTGGAGAATTTGGGGTTGTTTGGTTTCGGTAATTGCGCTTTCGGTGGCTTCGGCACCTTCGAGGAGGGCGGCGTTGGGAAGGAGGGGGGCTATGGCTTCGATTTCTTCTTGGGTTCCGGGTAAGGGCTTGTAGTTGAGGGCGGTGAGGTCGCCGGAACGGGTGTTGCTGCCGCGAGTATTGCTGGCCATCGCGGTGGTGGGGGCGTTGTCGAAGTCGATGTTGCCCAGGATGAGGGGCGGTTGCAGTTTGGGGGTGGGGAGTTGGAGTTTGAGCAGGTCTCTGCCGGAGGTGAGGTAGGTAATGGTATGGGTTTCTACCAGAAAGCGGTTTTGTTCGTCGACCAGGGAAGCGAAGGGGATGAGGTTAAGTTGACTGTCGGGGGAGAGGAGGATGTGAGTTTTGTTTTTGAGCAGGGGGCGGACTGGTTCCATTAGCAGTTGGTCGAGGGCGCGGGATTCTGCTTTGATGTCTTCTATTTTGGGGCTGGTCAGACTTTGGGGATCCCACCGCAGGCTTTTACGAAATTCTCCTACCAGTTCGTCGATGGGGGCGGCTTCTCCTAAGTCAACCCATTGGGGGTCGCCGACTGAGTGGAGGACGTAGGCTGCGTAGCGGGGGAAACCCCAAGTGTCTGTTTTGGAGTTCCGAGGATAGTAGTAGATGAGTTCCACTAATGCGGCATCGTCGGGTATTAATTCTTGGATGGCTTCGATGGTAACGGGCTCGGACTCGACTCGATATTCGGCGCTGGCGGCGGCGAGTTGGGTTTCGAGTTGTTCTGCTGTTCGTTCCAGGGCGGGAAGGTCGATGCCGGGGGGCGATTCTTTGGCAAATATTACTGAGGCTATTTGGGAACGGGTGGCGCTGAGTTCTTCGAGGAGGGCTCGATTTTCTGGGGTTAGGTTCTCGCGGAGGGTTTGGAGGTTGTTGCTGACGGCATCGAGTATTCTGCCTTTGCGCTGGAGGATGGCCGTGAGGGCGAGGTTGGCTGCTTGGAGGTTGTCGGGGGCTGACTGGAGGTGGAGGGAGATGTATCGGTTGGTGCTGCCGGAGAGGGTTTCCATGTAGGCCCGCTTGCGGCGTTCGGAACCAAGGGCGAGGTTGAGGGCGATGTTGGTTTCTTCTACTGTGAGGGCGCGGGTGGCGAATTGTAGGGCGCGGGGGATGTCGTCTTGGGTGTCGTACAGGGCAGCCAGGTTGTTGAGGGCAAGGGCGACTCTTGGATGGTCCGGTCCTAAGGCTTTTTCCCAGATAGCCAGAGACCGTACAGATAGGGATTCGGCTTCGGCGTAGTTCCCTTGGTTATAGTACAGATTAGCCAGGTTGTTGAGGGAAAGAGCGACTCTTGGATAGTCCGGTCCTAATGCTTTTTCCCAGATAGTCAGAGACCGTACATATAGGGGTTCGGCTTCGGCGTAGTTCCCTTGGCTGCGATACAGTTCTGCCAGGTTGTTCAGGGGAAGGGCGATATCTGGATGGTCCGGTCTTAATGCTTTCTCATAGATAGCCAGAGACCGTTGGTATAGGGGTTCGGCTTCGGCGTAGTTCCCTTGCTCATAGTACAGTAATCCCAGGTTGTTAAGGGAAAGGGCGACTAATGGATGGTCTGCTCCTAATACCTTCTCCCTGATAGCCAGAGACCGTTGGTACAGGGGTTCGGCTTCGGCGTAGTTTCCTTGGTGATAGTAAAGTAATGCCTGGTTGTTAAGGCTGGTGGCGACTGCTATATGGTCCGGTCCTAATACTTTCTCATAGATAGCCAGAGACCGTTGGTAGAGGGGCTCGGCTTCGGCGTAGTTACCTTGGCTGCGATACAGTTCCGCCAAGTTGTTTAGACTTTCGCCGACTAACGGATGGTCGTTACCTAATGTTTTCTCTCTAATAGTCAGAGACCGTTGCAAAAGGGGTTCGGCTTCGGCGTAGTTCCCTTGGTCTAAGTACAGTAATGCCAGGTTGTTGAGAATTTCAGCGACATCTGGATGGTTCGGTCCTAATGCTTTCTCCCTGATTTCCAAAATTCTTTTTACTAAGGGAATGGCTTCTCTATATTTACCTTGTTGGTAAAGCTCTTCCACCTGTTGCGTCAACCGTTCCGCTTCCTCTAATTCCCCAGACTGCGCTATCACCACGGGGGCACTTTGTTGAGCTAATACTCCTTCTGGCACTCCCGCCGCGAGAACAATTCCTAACACTGCTCCCAGAACTGTTCCTAGTAATGGATTTTGGTTGTTAGCTTTTTGGCTCACGGTCTCTTGGCTCCTTTGGCTCGGAATATCTTGCCCTTCCAGTTTTACTTGGGTTGGGGCAGTTTGTCAAGGGGGTTTGCGTAAAATTTTGTTGCACTATTGTTAAATTTATTGGAAGTTTTTGGAGTTTTTGGGGGAGGGTGTGGTATGCAATTGGGTTGGTTGGCAACGGATTTTGTAGCGGATGTAACGGATGGGGTAATTGATAATTAATAATTAATAATTAATAATTAATAATTGGGGTGGTTGGTTAGCAGCGGATTTTGTAACGAATTTAACGGATGGGTTGTTGATAATTAATAATTGACAATTGACAATTGATAATTGGGTTGTTGGTTGGCAGCGGATTTTGAAACGGATGTAGCGGATGGGTTGTTGGTGTGGCAATAATTGGGGTTTTTGGTGGAAAAAAAAGTTGGTTTTCTACAGGAGATTTAAGAAACCGGGTTTTAAAAAAAAACCCGGTTTCTGCTGGGTGGTAAAGGTTGGTTGGCAACGGATTTTGTAACGGATTTAACGGATGGGGCAATTAACAATTAACAATTAACAATTAATAATTGGGAAAACGAGGTTGGTTTGGCGACCGGGGGTTGTCAAAAACCCAGTTTATGCTGGGAGATGGGGTTGGTTAACAGCTAATTTTGTAGCAGTTTTTGGAAAATTTATTAACAGTTATTACCCGACTGTTATTGGTCCTAAAATATATAAAAACCAAAAATAAACCCATTTCACCCACCAACAACCAATCCGCTACATCCGCTTCAAAATCCGCTGCTAACCAACAGCCTAATTATTAATTGTTAATTGAGAAAACCCATCCGTTAAATCCGTTACAAAATCCGCTGCCAACCAACAGCCCAATTACTAATTGTTAATTGTTAATTGTTAATTGTTAATTGCCAGACGCACCGGCTTTTTCTTCGCCGTCGGTAAATGTTGATAGGGCAGCCGGCATTTGTGTGGTTCTTCGTTAACATCCAAAAACCTTATCTGGCTGTCCGTCTCTATCCAAACCACCGGATTAGTTTTATGTTCGCTATGCAACGCCCGGTCCGGACTGTAAACTACCCGACACGGACCGGCAATTTGTATCTCATAACCATATTCCTTCCGTTTCCCCTGTTCCACCACGATGACCGGTTCCCGAAGTTCGGCCAACATTTGGCTGTTCTTTCTTATCTGGTCCTTATTAATATAGATGTTGCTTTTCGACTTGCGCTCGCTTCGATACCAGAGCCCCTTCGGTCCCCGTTTCGCCTCGATGATTTTCGGCATCTCATTAAATAAAGGAATCCTCCAGAAATATTTGCCCTTGTAAGCTCCCTTTACCCGGCCTTCGGAAAGTAACTTTCTCAGTCTGGCGGTGGATATTCCTAGTTTATCCGCCGCTTTCGAGGTACCAACATATTCTCTAGGCATTTTTACCTCCTCATAGGTAGATTTACTCTTGCGCAATAGTAGTTTAGAAAAAAAATAGATTTTAGATTTTTTGGACGGTTTGCTTAATTATAAGGATACACTGATAATTATAAGGTGCGCTGCGGCGCATTTTACTCATTTGACAGTTTTTGAATTTTTCAAACTTGCGGCTGTTTTCCAACTTTTCGTCAGTTAGCTGTTTGTGGAGCGATCGCCACTACCTTATCTGCGTAGTTTTACATAGCTTGCGTATTTTTACGCTTACGAAGTATGGATGTTTGCTGCTAATTGGAGAACCAGTTAAGTCGTTGTTGGGTTCCGTTTC
>CAZSTZ010000068.1:20976-28068 GCA_964609515.1 uncultured bacterium
ATGGATGTTTGCTGCTAATTGGAGAACCAGTTAAGTCGTTGTTGGGTTCCGTTTCGCGTGCGCCCAACCTACAAGAGACTGGTACTTGCAATTTAACAAGATATCGGTGTCGGGCTCCGGTTCGCGTGCGCCCAACCTACAAGAGACTACAAGAGACTTTTCGGCAGTTAGCTGTTTGTGGGGCGATCGCCAAGACCTCGTATGCGTAGTTTTACAGAGTCTCCATATTTTTACGCTTACAAACCATAGACAATTTGGTTTTGAGAACCAAAAGAAGGGGTAAGTCGGTTGTTGGATGTTGAATTTTTCAAATTACGACTAAAGTCGTTACTACGAAAGGTTCGTAGTAATAACTTTAGTCATAAGCTAACCCTTACGCGCCGCCGCGTAATTTTTCTAAAATGGCGCGGTCTTGCAGAGTGGAAGTATCTCCGGCAATTTCTTGACCCGCCGCCAGAGAACGCAACAACCGCCGCATAATCTTGCCCGATCGCGTCTTCGGCAAATCGTCCGTAAAGCGAATCTCGCCGGGACGGGCCAAAGCGCCAATTTCGTTAACGACATGCTGCTTTAACTCGTTTTCTAACTCCGGCGTTCCTTCGCGATCGCCCTCCAGAGTGACAAAAGCGACAATATCCTCCCCCTTAACCTCATCTGGTTTGCCCACAACCGCCGCTTCGGCCACGGCTTCGTGAGATACCAGGGCCGACTCCACCTCCATCGTTCCCAGTCGGTGGCCCGAAACGTTAATCACGTCATCCACGCGACCCATAATCCAAAAATAGCCATCGTTATCTTTGTGGGCGCCGTCGCCGGCAAAATAAAGAGACTCCCCGCTGGCCGGTCGCAAATATTCCCAATAAGTGCGACGGAAGCGATCGTCATCTTTATAAACCGTTCGCATCATGCCCGGCCAGGGATGCTTAACTACCAAATAACCGCCGTTGTTGCCGTCAGTCGGTTCCCCGTCTTGGTTGACAATATCGGCGATAATGCCCGGGAAAGGCAAAGTCGCCGAACCCGGTTTAGTGGGAGTTGCGCCAGGGAGGGGAGTTATCATAAAACCGCCCGTCTCCGTCTGCCACCAGGTATCGACTATGGGACAGCGATCGCCACCGATAACCCGATGATACCAAATCCACGCTTCCGGGTTAATAGGTTCGCCCACAGTTCCCAACAGCCGCAGGGAGGATAAATCGCGAGCGTTAGGGTAACGCTCTCCCATTTTCATCAATGCGCGGATGGCGGTGGGGGCAGTATAAAAGATAGTTACCCCATATTTTTCCACCACGTCCCAGAGACAGCCGGGATTCGACGGACGCGGTGCCCCTTCGTACATCAGAGTTGTCGCGCCGTTGGAAAGAGGACCGTAAACTATATAACTGTGTCCGGTAATCCAACCGACATCGGCGGTACACCAATAAACGTCCGTATCCTGAAGGTCGAACGCCCATTTATTGGTAATATGAGTATAAAGATTATAACCGCCAGTAGTGTGAACTACACCTTTTGGCTTGCCCGTAGTGCCGGAAGTATATAAAACAAACAGCAAATCTTCGCTGTCCATCGGTTCCGGGTCGCACTTGCCAGAGGCTCCCGCTTGGAGGTCGTGCCACCAGTGGTCCCGGCCCGGTTCCATCTGAATTTTTTGTTTCGTGCGTTCTACTACTAATACGTTCTCCACGCTGGGGGCACCGGTGGCGAGAGCTTTGTCAACTTGTTCCTTGAGAGGAACGATCGCGTCCTTGCGCCAACCGCCATCCGCCGTTACCACTAACTTAGCTTCCGCATCCTCCAGGCGGTCCTTGAGAGCTTCCCCGCTGAAACCGCCAAAAACTACCGTATGAGCCGCACCGATGCGGGCGCAGGCTAACATAGCGATCGCTGCTTCGGGAATCATCGGCATATAGATACCCACGATATCGCCCTTTTTAACTCCCAACTGTTTGAAGACATTAGCCATTTGGCAGACTTCCCGATGGAGTTGGGCGTAGGTAAGAGTGCGGGAGTCTCCCGGTTCTCCTTCCCAAATCAAAGCTGCTTTATTGCGCCGCCAGGTTTTCAGGTGGCGATCCAAGCAGTTGTAGGAAATATTAATCTTGCCATTGACGAACCACTTAGCAAAAGGTGGCTGCCAGTCTAACACCTTGTCCCATTTTTGGAACCAGTCTAATTCCCGTTCTGCCAGTTCGGCCCAGAATTTTTCGGGGTCGGCTTTGGCTTTTTCGTAAAGCTCTTTGTATTCCTCTAGGCTTTTGATATGGGCCTGCTGGGAAAATTCAGCCGATGGCTTAAAGAGCCGTTTTTCTTGGAGAATTGATTCTATTGTCGGTTGTGACATTTTTATTAATCTGTAACCTGCGTTACTGCTTATTAGCTATTTTTACTCCAGAGCTTACCTTGAAATCTTTAGATTGTTTTAAGTTTTTTTGAGGGTATAGAGATTTAAAATTGGTAGAGGGCTGGCAGCCAATACCACATTTAGTTCTATTAGTCAACCCTAAAACCTAACTAAAATTGGTTAACAGGCAAGATGCCTGTTCTACGAAAGAATGAAAAAAATTGGCCTGCGTTGAAAACTGGCCCATTTTCGGTTTTGTTTTAAGGGCCTTGCTAAGGGCCATGTTAGTCAGGCAATTAGTAAAAACCCCATTCCCCATTCCCCATCCCCCATTCCCAAGAAAAATTGCGTCAAACTATAAAATATGATACAAAAATCTTATAACCAAAAATCAGTCTTTTGGTGGAAATAGCAGGAGTAGTCTAAGGGGGACATTGCTTGCAAGCCAACAAAATCGAGCCTAAACTAAAAGAACTAAGTCGGCTTGCCTCGTCAGAAGAGCCTGGGTTAGCTCATAGGTTAGACGAGGTAAGGCGATGGATTAAGGATATTAGGCCCGGTTTGTTAATGCGAAAAAGTGTCTTAATGGCATTTTTATTAGAATTAATAGGAGATGCAGATTTTTGGCTAAATCTAAAATCTTTAACAGAAGAAGAAAGGCAATTATTTTTAAACCATTTACCGTCTCCAGTGAGATATTGGTATGAGGTTCTTTTTCCTAAGTGGTTTAATGAAAACGATTCGAGATTTTATATCTGGAAACAAAAGTTACGTTCTGGAGAATTTGACCGAGAAGATGCCGAATTAATAGAGGCGATCGCTGCTTTAGTAGCCAGTCGAGAAGGTACTGTGGTTCATCGATATATTGCAGATTTGTCAATGGCAACCGATGTAATTGTCAGCAGTAGTAGTACGGGAAAGCCTTTGTGCGTTCAATTAACTACGATGTCCGATGAGTTTTCCGAGGAAAAATATAATGAATGGAAAGATACCCTACAGCAATGGCACATAGACCGAGGAATTTTCGTCAGCTACAATCCAGGACAGGAGGAGTTTGTTGGTAGATTGGTTAATGTAGTCCTGCATAACAGCAATCATCTTCAGCAGGAAAAATACATTAAATTTAGCTTTGGCTAATTGCTAATGGCTAAAAGTTTTGAGTTTTTTCGAGAACGAATATTGAGGAAAATTAGAGAAAAATATGGGAATGCAAAGCACTACTTTGTCAGACAAAGAACGGTTAGAAAAAGTATGGCAATCTTTACAAGCCGCACAAAAATTGCAGAGCGATCGCCTAACTTTTGGGCTGGATCATGTTAATCTATATGTGGAAGATGTCGAAGGAGATTGGTTGGAACGTTGGGGCGAAGATGAAGAAGAAAATGACCCTCAATTAACAATTAACAATTAACAATTAGACAATTACGAAAATGAGATTAGACGAAGCAGTAGAATTTGCTGAAAACCCAGAGCCCCGTTGCCCTTGCGTCTTGCTGTTGGACACCTCTGCCTCCATGACGGGGGCACCCATTCAAGCATTAAACGATGGCCTCGAAACTTTTAGGGATAGCTTGGTGACAGACGACCTGGCCCAAAAACGAGTGGAGGTGGCGATTATTTCTTTCGACGATCGAGTAAAAATCCTCCAAGACTTCATAACCGCAGACCAGTTCGAGCCCCCCACTCTGACGGCCCAGGGACAAACCCACATGGGCTCTGGTATTCAAAAAGCTCTAGATACAATTGCCCTGCGAAAGTCGGACTATCGCAACAACGGCATTACCTATTATCGTCCTTGGGTATTTATGATTACTGACGGGGAACCACAAGGAGAAGCAGATCGCATTGTCAAACAGGCAGCCGATCGCATCCAAATGGAAGAGAACAACAAACAAGTTGCTTTTTTTGCAGTGGGAGTGGAAAATGCGAATATGGATCGCTTGGGAGAAATAGTACAGCGGACTCCCGTCAAGCTTCGCGGTTTGGATTTTAGGGAAATGTTTTTATGGCTGTCTGCCAGCATGCAGAGAGTGTCTCACTCCAAGGTTGACGAACAAGTAGCCCTACCACCTCCCGGTTGGGGAGCGGTTTAAAACTTCCCGTTCCCTATTCCCTATTCCCCATTCCCCATTCCCCATTCCCCATTACCCATTACCTATTACCTAATTATGAGCGATCGCTGGCGAGTAGTATCGGCATCCGTAGCGGGCACCAGCCACGAAAAACGAGGGCAACCCTGCCAGGATGCAAACTGCTGGGAACTTCTCCCAGAAGAAATTTTAGTAGCAGCCGTAGCGGACGGCGCGGGTTCGGCAAGTCTGGGAAATGTCGGTGCCGACATCGCGGTGGGGGCGGCGGTGGAAACTATTTGCAAGCATCAAACGGATCTAGTTGCCGACGACGAGGCTTGGTACGATGTGATGTTGGATGCTCTCAAGGCCGCCCGGCTGGCAGTTGAGGCGGAGTCGGTGATGCAGGAAGTGGAACCGCGAGAGCTGGCCGCTACTTTAATTTTGGTAGTAGCAATGCCGGAGATGGTAACGGCGGCGCAGATAGGAGATGGGGTCGCTGTGGTGGGGGATAGAGAAGATCGGATTTTCCCGCTAACGGTGCCCCACCGGGGAGAACATATTAACGAAACTACTTTTGTGGTTTCCGATAATGCTATAGAGGAAGCCCAGATTAAGGTATGGCGCGGCAAACCGGCCCATCTGGCGATTTTGTCGGATGGGTTGCAAATGCTGGCGCTGAAAATGCCTATCGGCTTGCCCCACGATCCTTTCTTTATACCTTTGTTTAAATTTGTGGAAGGGGTAACGGATGGGGAGGAGGCAACGGAGGAGTTAGTTTCGTTTTTGCGATCGCCCCGAGTCACTCAACGCACCGACGACGATTTAACTTTGTTACTGGCAAGGTTTGATTAGATTTAAGAAACCCGGTTTTTTGAAAAAACCGGGTTTCTGGCGGGCGAATTAGCATTAATATAAGGAGAGCAATTTATGAAATGGCGGGTTATTCTCGAACCAGATGTAGAAACAGGGGATTGGGCGATTTGGTGTCCCGAGTTGCCTGGATGTACTTCTGCGGGGGAGACGCAAGAGGAGGCTTTGGAGAATATCAAGGAGGCAATTGAGTTGTATTTACAACCCGAAGAAATAGAATTGCCAGTGGGAGCGATCGCTGATGAGGTTAGTGTTTTATGAGTCGCATCCGTCCAATGACAGCGACGGAAGTTGAAACCATTTTGAAACAATATGGATTTCAACTAATTTCTCAAAAAGGCAGTCACCGCAAGTGGCGACACGAACTCTTGAGACTGCAAGTAATTGTTCCCCAACATAAAGGTCGAACTATACCTGTGGGAACGTTGCGCAATATCTTTCAAACTGCTAAAATTCCCGAGTCTGAATGGAGAATTTGAACGGTTTCGATGGAGCAAACAGTTAACATATAAGAAAAAAAAACCATGACAGCACGACTAATAACGGAAAAAACATCTATTACAGAACAAGAATTTATTTTACCCGGCTACCACACTTGGGAACAATTTAAAGCCATTCAAGCTTTAATCGAAAACGCGCCGGGTTTGAGAATATCTTATTTAGATGGAGTAATAGAATTTAGAACTACCAGCGAATCGCATCAAACGCTGAAAAGTATTATTGGTATGTTGTTAGAACAGTATTTGTTTGAGAATAATATCGAATTTACTGGAGTCGGGAGAGCCACTCGCGAAGACGAGACTAAAAGAGTATCTTTTGAACCGGACGAGTCTTATTACTTAGGAGAAAAAAAACCTCATCCAGATTTAGCAATAGAAGTTGCCCTTACCAGTGGGGGGAAAGGTAAATTAGAAAAATATAAACGTTTGGGGATTGCAGAGGTTTGGTTTTGGGAAAATAACCAACTGTCGGTTTATCATTTTCGAGGCGAAGAGTACGAGAAAGTTTCTAATAGCGAACTGCTGCCGGAATTAGATTTAGAATTACTGGCGCGTTGCGTTCAAATGCCGACGCAATTTGAAGCGATGGAGGAATTTAGAAAAAACATTTAAAATAGATAGATACCGAAATATCTAAGAAACCGGAAATTTCGGCAAAAACCGGGTTTCTGGCGGGGGAATTAGCGTTATTTTATAAGAAAAAAAAACCATGACAGCACGACTAATAACGGAAAAAACATCTATTACAGAACAAGAACTTATTTTACCCGGTCGTTACACTTGGCAACAATTTAAAGCTCTTCAAGCTTTAATGGAAAACGCGCCGGGTTTGAGAATATCTTATTTAGATGGAATAATAGAATTTATGACTATTGGCGAACCACACGAAAGACTTAAAACCATCATTGGTTTATTGCTAGGACAGTATTTTTTGGAGAAAAATATAGAATTCGATCCAGTCGGCAGCGCCACTCGGGCAAGCGAAACCAAACAAGTATCTTTTGAACCGGACGAGTCTTATTACTTAGGAGAAAAAAAAGCCGGAGAAAAAAAAGCTCATCCAGACTTAGCAATAGAAGTTGCTCTTACCAGTGGCGGTAAAGGTAAATTAGAAAAATATAAGCGTTTTGAGATTGCAGAGGTTTGGTTTTGGGAAAATAACCAACTGTCGGTTTATCATTTTCGAGGGGAAGAGTACGAGAAAGTTATCTTAAGCGAACTGTTGCCGGAATTAGATTTAGAATTATTGGCGCGTTGCGTTCAAATGCCGAGCAAATTGGAAGCGATGAAGGAATTTAGAAAAAACATT
>CAZSTZ010000069.1:0-28065 GCA_964609515.1 uncultured bacterium
AGTAGGGTGCGCACCGCGCACCTTCAACTAGGTAAATTGGCACTCTGCTATAATACTCAAAAGTAAAAGTAGGTGCGCACCGCGCACCTTCAACTAGGTAAATTGGCACTCTGCTATAATATCTCAAAAGTAAAAGTAGTGCGCGCACCGCGCACCTTCAACTAGGTAAATTGGCACTCTGCTATAATATCTCAAAAGTAAAAGTAGGGTGCGCACCGCGCACCTTCAATAATAAAATTTTAGTAGTAAAAAACCATGAAACAAGAAATGACTAAAGAACAAAGCGAAGCCATGTTAAAATGGCTCAATAAAAATCTCCATAAGTTGTTAGATAACTACAGCGCCAGTTTTATTGCTTACAACGAAAATGGGGTAATTTCTTCTGGGAAAGACTTGGGTGAAGTTATCGAAATAGCGGAAAAATCTGGAGAAGATTATGCGATTTATCCGGTTCCCCGAAGTCGGTCTTCTATGAAATTTTATTGATTATAACAGAAGAGGAACGGGAGCATCTCATATTTGTAAAAATATTTTTTTCACCGCGAGAACCTCAAATCTAGAACCTCAAACATCTCCTACCTCCCGCTTAAGGAGGTCCTCCTACCTCCCGCTTAAGGAGGTCCTCTGACCTCTGACCTAAAGCGTTAAATTTTTGGGTTTTGACAAAATTGAGATGCACCCAGAGGAACTATTATCGGATTTAAACAATGCCTATTCTTCCCATTAACAACTAACAACTAACAACTAACAACTAACAATTAACAATTAACAACAAAAACCAATGACTAAAACATCAACCCCTAACAACTCCTGGCAATTCTGGATAGATCGCGGCGGCACCTTTACCGATATCGTCGCCAAACGTCCCGACGGCCAAATTCTCATCCATAAACTACTATCGGAAAATCCAGACCGCTACCAAGACGCCCCCATCCAAGGCATCCGCGAACTATTAGAAATAGAACCCGAAAAATCCATTCCCGCCGATACTATTGAAGCTGTCAAAATGGGTACCACCGTCGCCACTAACGCCCTATTAGAAAGGAAAGGCGATCGCGCAATTTTAATTATTACCAAAGGGTTTAAAGACGCCCTCAAAATTGCCTATCAAAACCGCCCCAATATCTTCGCCCGGGAGATTGTTCTACCCGAAATGCTCTACGAAAAAGTCGTCGAAGTCGAAGAACGTTTGAGCGCCAGTGGCGAAGAATTAATTCCCTTAAACGAAACCAAATTAATCCCCCAATTACAAACAGCTTATAACGAAGGCATTCGCAGTTGCGCCATCGTTTTAATGCACGGCTATCGCTATCCCCAAAACGAACAAAAAATCCAACAAATAGCAACCAAAATCGGCTTTACTCAAATCTCCGTTTCCCATCAAATTAGCCCTTTAATGAAGTTAGTTAGTCGCGGCGATACTACCGTAGTGGATGCTTATTTATCTCCTATTTTAAAAAGGTATATAAACCGGGTTCGAGACAAAACCCAAAACGTCCCCAAATTAATGTTCATGCAATCCAACGGCGGCCTAACAAATGCCGAAAAGTTTCAAGGAAAAGATAGCATTTTATCCGGTCCCGCCGGAGGCATCGTTGGGGCAGTAAAAACAAGTCGGATGGCCGGTTTTCATCAAATAATTAGTTTCGATATGGGGGGCACTTCCACCGATGTCGCTCATTATTCAGGAGACCCAAATACTACTATCGAATACGAACGAGAATTTGAGACAGAAATTGCCGGAGTTCGCCTGACAACGCCAACTATTTCTATTCATACAGTCGCCGCTGGTGGGGGTTCTATTTTGTTTTTTGATGGTTCCCGATATCGCGTCGGCCCCGAATCTGCGGGGGCAAATCCCGGGCCTGCTTCCTATTCTCAAGGCGGCCCTTTAACGGTCACTGATGCTAACGTGATGTCGGGCAAATTGCAGTCGGAATTTTTCCCGAAAGTATTCGGTAAAAATGGGAATTTGCCCTTGAATTATGAGATAGTTTTGGAAAAGTTTAACCAATTAACTGCGGAAATTGGCGATAACAGAAAACCGGAAGAAGTGGCGGCGGGATTTTTAGAAATTGCCGTGGAAAAAATGGCAAATGCGATTAAAAAAATCTCCCTCCAAAAAGGTTACGACGTTTCCGAATATACCCTTTGTTGTTTTGGCGGGGCGGGAGGTCAACACGCTTGTTTAATAGCGGATGCTTTGGGCATGAAAAAAATATTTATTCATCCTTACGCGGGGGTTTTATCTGCTTACGGTATGGGTTTGGCTGACGTTAGAGTATTAAAAGAAAGGGCTGTTGAAAAGACTTTAAATGATGAATTAGTGCCAGAATTGCAGGAAATATTAACCGAATTAGAAGCAGATGGAGTTGCAGAATTGGGCGAAAAACCGACATCAACCCTGTGCAAGGTGCATCTTAAATATGTCGGCAGCGACTCTACTTTAATAGTCAATTTCGCCGAGAATATTTCTGAGATGAAAGCCGAATTTGAGGAATTGCACCGACAGCGTTATGGGTTTATTATGGAAGAGAAATTGCTCGTAGTTGAAGCAGTTTCTTTAGAATTAGTTTTAGGGATGCAAACTCCAGAAGAAAAGCAAGCGGCGACGGAGAAAAAACAGCAAACAAAAGCCGTTAAAACTGTAAAAATGTACGCTGCGGGTAGCTGGCATAATACTCCCGTTTATTTGCGCGAGGATTTGCAGGCTAGAGATGTTATTAAAAGTCCGGCTTTGATAATCGAAAAAACAGGAACTAACGTTATCGAACCTGGCTGGCAAGCCGAGATTACTGCTAAAAATTATCTGATTTTAACTAAGCAGGAAAATAGCGAACTTTCTGAGGCAAAAGAAGGCAATAACTCCAGTTCCGAACCTTCCCAAAAACCGGACCCGGTGAAGTTAGAAATATTTAACAATCTCTTTCGCGCCGTTGCCGAACAAATGGGAGTGACTTTGCAAAATACGAGTTCTTCTGTTAATATTAAAGAACGTCTCGATTTTTCCTGCGCCATTTTCGATGGAACGGGGAAATTAATCGCAAATGCTCCTCATATTCCGGTGCATTTGGGCTCGATGGGGGAAAGCGTGGAATCTTTAATCGCGGCAAAGGGCGACTGTCTTAAACGGGGAGATGTGTACGTTTTAAATAATCCTTATAATGGGGGAACTCATCTCCCTGATATAACCGTTGTTACCCCGGTATTTTCTAGCGAAAAGTTAACAGGCAAGATGCCTGTTCTACAGGATGGAAAATCCGTTTCCCCCACCAATAACCCATCCGCTACATCCGCTTCAAAATCCGCTGCTAACCAATCTCTTTCCCCCACAGAAAAAACAGGCAAGATGCCTGTTCTACAGGATGGAAAATCCGTTTCCCCCACCAATAACCCATCCGCTACATCCGCTTCAAAATCCGCTGCCAAATCCGCTGCAAAACCGATTTTTTATGTTGCTTCTCGCGGACATCATGCGGATATCGGCGGCATTACTCCCGGTTCCATGCCGCCCCAGAGTAAAAGCGTAGAAGAAGAAGGGATTTTGTTCGATAATTTTCAACTGGTGAGGGAGGGAAAATTTCGGGAAAAAGAATTACTGGAGGTCTTAACTTCCGGCAAGTATCCTGCTAGAAACCCCGGGCAAAATATCGCAGATTTACAAGCACAAATAGCCGCCAACGAAAAAGGGGCGCGGGAATTACAGAAAATGGTTGAGAATTGCGGTTTGGAAACGGTCCAAGGGTATATGGGTTACGTTCGGGATAATGCCGAAGAAGCAGTGAGGAAGGTTATAGATAAATTGAGCAGTTCCATCACCGATCGCGCCGCCACTTCCCAGATGGACGACGGCAGTAAAATACAGGTGGCAGTAACTCTCGATAAATCTACTCGCAGCGCCAAAATTGACTTCACCGGCACTTCCGAACAAGTCTCCAGCAACTTCAACGCCCCCGCCGCCGTTTGTAAAGCTGCCGTTATCTACGTTTTCCGTACTTTAGTGGATGACGATATCCCTTTAAATGCCGGCTGTCTCGAACCGTTAGATATTATTATCCCCGAAGGTTCGATGCTCAACCCCCGCCATCCAGCAGCGGTGGTGGCCGGTAACGTGGAGACTTCCCAAATAATAGTTGATACTTTATATGCCGCTTTGGGAGTTCTGGCCGGTTCCCAAGGAACGATGAATAATTTCACCTTTGGCAACAGTCGCCACCAATATTACGAGACTATCTGCGGCGGTTCGGGGGCCGGTCCTGATTTCCACGGCACCGATGCGGTTCACACTCAGATGACTAATTCCCGCCTCACGGATCCCGAAGTGTTGGAATGGCGGTTTCCAGTATTGTTAGAGAGTTTTGAGGTTCGCGCCAACAGCGGCGGCGAGGGCACTTATCGGGGCGGTAACGGCGTTATTCGGCGGGTTCGTTTTTTGGAAACCATGACCGCCGGCATTTTGTCGAACCACCGGAGAGTTGCCCCTGCCGGTTTGAACGGCGGCGGCGACGGTTTGGTGGGGCGCAATTATGTAGAACGCAAAGACGGCAAGATTGAAGAGTTAGGAAGTACCGCCACCGTGGAAACTAACCCGGGGGATGTCTTCGTTATCGAAACTCCCGGCGGTGGAGGTTGTGCGTAGAACGGGCATCCTGCCTGTTCCCTACTAGCGCAACACGGCTAAAATTGTGGGTGCATCATACTCATGACGAGTACTCATGACGAGTACTCAAAAACAGCGTTTTTTCTTTGAGTAAGAGTAAGAGTATGAGAAACGTAATTCCTTCCCTTGCCGGGTATAACAGCTTATCCCTTTATCAACTGTTGAAAATCGTCCGTGTGGCGAATACCTTCAAAATCCTGCTCTTGTTTTGCCATTTCCCTAGCGTACTTGGCATTAAGACTCATTGCTTTTTTCAAACTTTCTATAGCTTCTTCCACTCGACTTTGCAAAGCATAACAGCGAGATTTATTATACCAGGCGCTAAAGAACTCCGGACGCAGTTTGGTGGCATTCTCGTAACAAGCGATCGCCTCTCCATAAATCCCCAACTTGCTCAAAGAAACCCCGCGATTGTTCCAAGCATCGCTATAATCGTTTTTAATAGCTAAAGCTTGATTGTAAGACTTAACCGCCTCTTGGTAATTTTGTAACTTTGCTAAAGAAACCCCTCTATTATTCCAAGCATCCGCATAATCCGGTTTGACCTTAATCGCTTGTTCGTAAGAAACGATCGCCTCCTGATATTGCTGCAATTCTAACAAACAAACCCCGCGATTGTTCCACGCATCGGGATATTCCGGTCGAATTTGCAAAGCGCGATCGTAAGAGGCGATCGCATCTTCGTACTTTTGTAACCGCGTCAAGACCACCCCTCTATTATTCCAAGTATCCGCCATTTCTGGATGAATTTTTAAAGCTTTTTCGTAACTCGAAATTGCTTCTTGATAGCGTCCTTCCATGAAAAAACTATCTCCCTGTTTGGCATAATCGTTTGCCATTAATAAAGGTTGGGAATCATCCGCCATCGCATCAGAATATTGCAGCAAAGTTGCTTCCGCATGAAGTTGTTCTATTTTTTCATCAGCTAAATTGCCTTCTTTCTTGAGGTTATCTAACAATCCTTGAGCTTCCGCGAGAATAACTTTTAGCTGAGAAATCGTATCGTACTTAATACTATCAATTTCTTGTTCCGCTAAACTTATCTTTTTCGCTAACCTTCCTTGTAAAATCCAAACGCCAGCAGCAGCTATAGTAGGAAATAAAGCTAATAAAAATAAAAAAGTGTTGAGTAAAGCTATAGTGTGACCGAAGACATAATCAACCTCTTCTCGAACTAACTCGCGGACTTCGTTCTCGACTTGAGCTTGAGCTAATAAATTAGCCTGGCCTACTTCTAAAAGTCCAGGGCCATTGTAATTTTCGAGCCGATGGCCGGAATTAGCTCTGGCCTTGGCCCCGTCACTAGAGAGTAAAATAGTTAAAACAGCAAAGGGAACCGCTGCCACCATCCAGAAGGCGATCGCCCCCTTTGACCCTGGCCCACAGCAAAACCTCTCCCGGTTTCTTATTTTCATAGCTTTTAAGGATAATGGTAGTTTTATAGCTTGATAATAAATGATGAACGACTGGATCGAAATTGGAACCATTGTCGCCCCCCAAGGTTTAGCGGGGGAAGTCCGGGTTTATCCGAGATCCGAATTGCCAGAAAGGTTTCTCGAACCCGGACTGCGGTGGTTATTGTCCCCGGGACAAGTAGAACCTCAACCCATTGAAATACTTGGCGGTCGCTATCTTGCCCGCAAGGGTTTGTATGTGGTGGAATTAGAAGGGATCGAAAATCGAGAACAGGCCGAGGCCTTAAGGAATTGTCAGTTATTCGTTAAAAGTAGCGATCGCCCCCATCTCGAAGAAGACGAATTTTATACCCTAGACTTAATCGGTTTGGAAGTCGTTAACCAACTCGACGGCAAAACTCTCGGTACTGTTGTCGATGTTATCAATGCCGGTCACGACCTTTTAGAAGTAGAATTATCCCCCTCTTTTACCCCATCCCCATCCGTTTCTGTCGAACCCATTCTCGCCGAAAATTCCCCCGAAAACCAGCACAGTTCTCGGCGCAAAAAACGCAAACCAAAACGCAAACCTCCCCTGCAAAAAAAACTTCTGGTTCCTTTCGTTCTAGATATCGTTCCCGTCGTCGATTTAGAAAAACGTCGCCTTGAAATAAACCCCCCACCCGGTTTAATCGACCTTTAATCCTGTTTTGCTACCCCAGAAACCCGGTTTTTCCACTCAGAAACCCGGTGATTCCGGCTGGGGCCTGGTTTCTAAACATTTATTTCCACGAAGGTCCGCACAACCTACAATTCTAATTCCCCATTCCCCATTCCCCATTCCCTATTCCCTATTCCCTATTCCCTATTCCCTATTCCCTATTCCCTATTCCCAAAAATCAATAAGGTTTTGGTTCCCTTCAAAATTGATATCAACCCAGATTAAATTCTTGAATTGCGGGTAAAAAGTTTTTATTTTCGTGGCTGGGACGACTCAATTTTATCAAGACAAAACGTTCGATGGGAGAAATATTTGCCCACTGTTCTAAAGTTAGATTAACCTTTTCTTCTTTAGCTTTGTCTCGAACACTTTCGGGAATTTGACTGGCATCCATCCAAGGTGGATTTTCCTCTACTGGTAAGTCTTTGGCGGGGGCGTTCGTGTATTCGAGAACTAGCTGATTTAACCGCTCTCGATAAGCTTTAATTTCCTCTGGCGTCGAACAGGGTTTATCGACTAAAGCTTGGCGAATTTCTTGACTAAATTCGTGCCAGTGAGATAATTTTAATTTGATGCCGCAAGTGTCTAATTTATAGCGTACTGTCATCGGAATGCAGCGCAGGTTGGCTACAAAGTCTTGTTCGAATTTAAAGTAAGATTTTGTCATGTTGTTTGGGAATTGGGAATTGGGAATTGGGAATGGGTAATGGGGCCGTAAGGGTTTTTTCGCTCTTTCAATGGCTGTTAACTATTACCCATTACCTATTACCAAAAAACGTTTAATTTTGGGTTTTATTAAAAATTGCAGTTGTATCCTATTTATCCTTTTGAGAGCGAATGATTAAGTAACTAATAGATAAAGAAAAAATCGCTAAGGCCAAACCAATTAAATCAAATCCAGTCTTTTTTTCGATATCAAAAATAATTATTTTTCGAGCTACAGCAATTAAAGATGTGGCAATGACTAACTCAACTTGAAAAACGTGCTTCTTTAGGTAAGCAGTAATATTTTCCAAGATTTCTAAAGCGATTAAAATATTGAGAAATAAGCCAAATATTTCAAAGAGCGTTTCTTTAAAGTTTAAATTTGATTCTCGGGATAAACTCTTAATTTCAAAGGACAAATTTTGCAGGATAAATATTATTAATTCAAAGACAGCAAAGAGCGTTACTCCTACCATTGCTAGAGACAGCACTTTAGCAACGAAAATTTCTATGCTTTCGATAAATTTGAGAAAATTTTCGTCTTTTTTTGGCGAAAGAAATAGCTTTATTTGCGAAAACAACCGCTTTAATCGTTGTAGGAAACGTCGCATTTTTAGATAATCCTTTAATTTTAGGTTATGCCTGCTTTTTGTATCATAAAGCCTTCAAATTGTCAAGAAATTGTCAAGAAAAATAATTATCAAAAACTGCTATCCAGATTGAGGATAGCAGCTTGAAAAATGGCCTATAAACGAGCGATCGCTAGGCATGGAAAACTATCTCGTATTAACTTCCAGAGAATTGTCTGCCTTAAAAATTACTTCAAACTCGGCATAAGGCACCGTGGGAGACTCTCCCGCCGCCGGACTATTAGCCACTACTAAATCCGGAAGCGGAGTATTATTAGTATTGCTGGCCGCCGCTTGGTTGGTGGGTTCGTAATCTACGATTTCTCCGTTTTCGGTGACTCTGACGCGATATCTCGAATCTGCCGTAACTGGAGTTACCCGCCAAGCATTGTTAACCGTGTTGTAAAGCTGTCGGTTCAAATCGGCCAATTTTCCAGGATCGCTAATCGGTTCTACGATATTTTTTACTTTTGGGGCCATTGCTTGAGGGCTAGCAGTAGTGGTGGGACTTTCGCTAGTAGGTGCAGTAGTGGCCTCCATATTCTCAGGGGGAGCAGATGTTGTCGTATTACCAGAGGCCATTTCTTCTGTCTCCTCAGTATCGCCGGCGGTGGTAGTGTTGGCACCGACTATTAAGGAACTAACTCCCGTTATCGCCAAAACTGCTACCAGTGCAGCTATTGATGCGTTTTTAAGCGCGGGAGATAACTCTATCGTCTTAACCGAATCATCTGGTATGTAATTATCTAATGGTTTATGAGATGGATTTTCGCGGTTAGAATACATTTTTTAAAGCTCCTAAAGAATATATTTTTTAAGGGAATGGGGAATAGAAAGAGACAATATGGCCATCCAGGCTTGCTTGTAGGATATATCCTAGCAAAGAAGCTTCTTCAAAATTTAACCTTTATTTAAAATTTGGGCAAAACTACAAACCAAGAAAACATCATAATACACCTCGAATTAAAGATGTTGTAGCATAGATTACCGGCTGGAAAATTGGAAAAATTACCTATTCCCAATTCCCCATTCCCTCTTGCCCTATTCCCCTTTAGCAAGTTTGAGACTAATAGGAAGGGCGATCGCTACAGTGGTTCCTTGGTTTTTTCCCCCACTTTCGAGAGTAATAGTACCTCCCATTAATTCCATCAAACTGCGAGAAATTGCCAAACCCAAACCGCAACTCCTTTGAATGCGAATAGTAGAATTATCCAGGGTGCCAAAAGATTGAAACAATTTATGCTGTTGGTCGGGTTCGATGCCAATTCCAGTATCGCGAATTGTTACAACCGCCAGAGGGTTTTGGGCAATGTCGTAAGTCTGCACTCCCGGTTTAATCTCGGTAGTAATTGTAATCGAACCTTTCTCGGTAAAATTAATAGCATTCTCGATAATATTCAAAAACACTTGCTTCAATTTGGTGGCATCGGCTTTGACTAAAATTGACTCGGAAAATTCCGAGGTAAATAACTGTAAATTTTTCCGTCGCAATTCCGGTCGCATTAGAGCGATCGCCTCTCCCAAACATTCGTGTAAATTGACTAATTTAATCTTTACAGGCAATTTGCCGGCTTTAATTTGAGCTAAATCCAAAATTTCATCTATTAAGTGGAATAGATGAAGGGCGGATTTATCCGCTAACTGCAAAAATTCTATTTCTTCTACCTTATTATCGCACAAGCCATCGAGTACGATTCGGACCGAACCGATAATGCCGTTAAGAGGAGTGCGGAGTTGGTGAGAAATGTTTTTCATCAGTTCGTCTTTTAGTCTATCTGCTTCTTCCAAATCTTGATTTTTTGCCTCCAACTTTAGCCAAGTTTTTTGTAATTGTTTTGCCATGCGATCGAAGGCTCGACCTAAAATTTCTAACTCTTCAATTGAAGATTTTTTAATCTCTTTATTCCCTTCCCCTCTAGCCAAAGAAATAGCAGCCTCCTCCAAATCTGTTACCGATTTAATAATCCACTGCGACACCAGCAAACCAAAGAAAATAGCAGCCAACAACGCAGCCAAACACAGACCAATAGTAGTACGAGTATTCCCGTAAATTGTCTCCATAAAATCTGCTTTGGGAATAGCTACGACTATTAACCAATCGAGATTAAATTCATCTTTAAAAGGTACCGCTTGCAAAAAGTGTGGTTCGCCATCAATAGCAACAGACAGTTTTTGAGTCTGCTTAATTTCACTCAGATCGCCAAACCTGTCTATCAAATGTTGGGTTGTCAGACTAATTAAAGGAATGCTGCTGGTAGTAGCATCGACCATTTTGGCAGTATCGCTTTCGTCGAAGGACGGTTGTTGTTTGGTCGAACTAGCTATTAACTGCCCTTTTCGGTTGACGATAAATGCTTCTCCCGATTGGGCAATTTCCAAACTTTTGAGAAAATCATCCATTTGGGAGAGCATGAGAGTGGCGGCAGTTACACCTACTAGGTTGCCATTTTCGTCGGTGACTTGGCGGGTTGCCACGATTTCAAATTTGCGATCCAGTAAGGATGCGAAAGCTTCTCCCCAGGTAGCGGGTATTTCTGCTGCCATGCCTTGCCGATACCAAGGTCGCCGGCGAGGATCGTAGTTTTTCAGAACGCTATAGAGATAAGCACGCCGCCCCAAATTGTCGGTAGCGTATTCGTGGAGTTCGCCGTTGGTGGAGCTGTCTGCTACGAGGATATGGAATTTGTCTTTTGTGACCCGCCTGACGGCGATCGCCCTTCCGGAAACATCGGTAAAGCCTACGGTGCTTACTGTCTCGAAGGATTGGAGCTGGTGCCAGAAATGTTGTTGGAGGGCCAAGACATTTTCTCTGTCAAGTTGCTGGAGAGCGATGGCCTTGGCATTAAGTTCGTTGATGAGATGGGGGCTGGCCAAGTAATTGTCCAATTTTTCCTGGATGCGGGCCGAGGTTTCTTGCTGCAATTGAGCGGCCAAATCGTTGACGGCTTTTTGGCCAGTTTTCAAAGAAAGATAGCCCACCAGTCCCACTACGGCTAAGATTTGCAGGACGAAGGGGACGATTAGGGCCGTTCGCAGGCGGATCCTTCCCGAAGGTTTGAGGGTTATGGTTTTTTTCGATGGCTTTAACATAATCGGCTCTGGCTATTTAATGCTACACTCTTTCTATTACGATAAAAACAGGCTAGTTCTGAAAAAGTGGCAGAAAAACTGTTTTTTCCTGTTTTTTCTTCTCCGACTCTGACTCGAACTTATCTCTAATTCTTATGAGTAATAGTATTGTCTGCCCCCTAGAATTTAGTGCATCAATTCTGCACGAAAAGATTGTTTTTGAACGGTTATGACCTTCTCTAAAGAATTAGAATTTAGCAGAAGTAGGAGTATGAGTACGAGCTAAGAAACATGGAGTTAGCCAGATACACCCTTTTCACTTTTTCAACCTAAATAGTCATCTTTGGAGGTAAGACAGCAAAAATGCGTATCTTGATTGTGGGTGGGACTCGATTTATTGGGGTCTATCTAACTAAAATTCTAGCAGAAAGAGGACATGAAGTGGTACTGTTTAATCGTGGCAATAAACCAGTACCAGTACCGGGAGTTCGACAAATTAACGGCGATCGCTCCGATGCTTCCCAACTTAAAGAAAAGTTGGCTTCGGAAAATTTCGATGCCATTTTTGATAACAACGGTCGTCAATTATCCGATACTAAACCCCTGGCAGAAATCTTTAAAGATAAAGTGCAGCATTTTATTTATATGAGTTCTGCAGGCGTGTATTTAAAATCGGATTTATTGCCTCATGTTGAGGGAGATGCCGTGGATCCTAACAGCCGTCATTTGGGTAAATACGAAACAGAAATAGAACTGGAAAAACAGGGTTTGCCCTGGACTTCTATTCGTCCTACTTATATCTACGGGCCGTCGAATTATAACGATTTAGAAGCTTGGTTTTTTGACCGCATAGTTCGCGATCGCCCCATCCCCATTCCCGGCAACGGAATGCATCTTACTCAATTAGGTCACGTTAAAGATTTAGCTATGGCAATGGCGGCGGTTTTAAGTAATAGTAAAGCCATCGGACAAATTTACAATATTTCAGGGGAAAAATATGTAACTTTTGACGGTTTAGCCCGCGCTTGTGCCGCAGCAGCAGGCAAATCCCCAGAAGATTTAAAGTTAGTTCATTACAACCCAAAAGATTTTGATTTTGGCAAAAGTAAAGCTTTTCCCATGCGCGTTCAACACTTTTTTGCCGACGTACATAAAGCGATTAACGACTTAAATTGGAAGCCAGAATTTGATTTAGTTTCTGGTTTAAAAGATTCCTGGGAAAACGATTATTTAGCCTCGGGAAGAGATAAAAAAGATGTCGATTTTTCCACCGACGACGAGATTTTAAAAGTACGTTCGTAGAACAGAGGTCTCGTGGTATCCCAGAAACCAGGTTTTGCCGAAATTACCTGGTTTCTTAAAACAATACCTTCGCCATTTTCTTGTAGGTAGGGCGCGCGCGAACCTCCACCCAACAAAATCGTTGGGGAGCATCACATATTTGTAAAAAAACCCAAAAATTAACTATCTGTGTTAGTTTGTTCTTGGAGTCAGTTGCCCAACTAACAACTAACAACTGACCACGTTCCAAAAAGCGAGATTGCTTCGTTTCACTCGCAACGCTTCGCGTTTTTGGGTTTCTACAAAATTGAGATACTCCCGAAGTCTCGTGGTATCCCAGAAACCCGGTAATTTCGGCAAAACCGGGTTTCTTAAAACAATACCTTCGCCATTAGCAATTAGCCATTCCCTATTCCCCATTCCCCATTCCCGAAACTGGAATTAAGTAAATTATTCCCGAAATTACAGTTAAAGCAACGGCAAGCCAAAAAACAATTATCGAAAGTAAATCCCAATCTGGAGGAAGGGGAGCAATTAACAGAGAAATAGCGACCATTTGACTAATAGTTTTTAACTTACCCCAAACATTGGCCCCCGAAATAGAAGTTTGATTGACTCGCCAACCGGCAATAGTTAACTCCCGCCCCAAAATTAAAAACACTCCCCAAGCAGGAATTTGACCCAATTCAATTAAGGCTAATAAAGGAGCAAGCACTAATAATTTATCTACTAAGGGATCCAGAAATTTACCTAAATCTGTAACTAGATCTAGCTTTCTGGCAAGATAGCCATCTAAAAAATCCGTGGCAGCAACTATAATAAAAATAGCTAAAGTTATCCAGCGAACTCTATCTGTTGGCTCGTGCAAACCGTACAGAATAAATGGAATTCCTAACAACCGGGAGAAAGTAATCGCGTTTGGTAAGTTCATAATTAACAATTAGCAATTAACAATTAACAATTAACAATTAACAATTAACAATTAACAATTAATACCATTTCCAAAAAGTGATGCAACAGTAGAAAAAACCTAAAAACCCTCTTATCTATTCCCTATTCCCTATTCCCTATTCCCTATTCCCTATTCCCTATTCCCTAAAGCAATGAAGGCAATTTTACCCGAAATAACAGAGCAATACGTCAATACCATCCAAGAATACCTCAAAGCTCGTCGGGAACCAGAGACACCCATAACGGAAATGGGACATCGACTTTTGGCACTAGGTTTTGGGGCAGCCGACGTTGCCTTAATTCACCAACAAGCCCTGGAGATACTATTACAAAATTGCTCTAACTCAAAAGCTTGTATCCAAACAGTCAGGTTGGCGAGTCAGTTTTTAAGACAAGTTCTTTTACCCTTCGAGCAACAAAATGCACCCGAGGGCGATGGTAACTGTCTCCTACACGGTACCTTACTCAAACAAGCAGAAGTAGCCCTCAAACAAGCCTATCGACGCTTAACCTACCACGTCGAAAACTCGCCCTTGGCAACCCTCGAATGGAATTTTGCTTCGGGAGTGCTGCGTTGGTCCTCCCAAGCAGAAAAAATCTTTGGTTGGAAAGCAGAAGAAGTAATAGGCAAGCAATTTAACGACTGGAACTTCATCCACGAAGCAGATTTGGCAGGTGTCAGCCAAGTTATCGCAAGTTTAATAGATGGCAGTATCCCCAGAAATGTTTACCAAAATCGGAATTACAAAAAAGACGGTACCGTTCTAGAAGTAGAGTGGTATAATTCAGCCTTGGTGGACGATCGCGGCAATGTAGTTTCTATTCTCTCCCTGGCCCAAGACATTACCGCCCACAAAAAAACCCAGCGACAGCGCGATGCCTTGGTGCGACAATTAGAAAAACAAGTAAAAGCTCGCACCAAGAGATTAGCAACCGAACTTGCCGCCCGCCAAGAAACAGAAGCTATCCTCAAAAACTTAGTAGAAGGTACCGCCGCCGTTACCGGCGATGACTTTTTCCCCGCATTAGTAGGGAATTTAGCATCGGCCTTGGGAGTTAGCACCGCCATAGTCTCCCAATTGCAAGGCGACAGCCTCCATACCCTCGCTTGTTGGTCGAACCAACGGCTACAGCCAAATCTGGTTTATAAGTTAGCGGATACTCCTTGCGAAATTACCATCGCCAAGGGGGAATATTACTGTAGGGAAAAAGTACAAACTGCTTTTCCCCAAGCTCCCGAGCTGGTAGCTCTCGCAGCCGAGAGTTATCTGGGAGTTTCTCTATTAGATAGAAGCTCTCAGCCCATAGGCAATCTTTGCATTATCCACGATCGCTCTCTTGCGAAACCAGATTTGTTCTCCGGCATTCTCAAAATATTTGCAGCCAGAGCAGCAGCAGAATTAGAACGACAAAATACCACGGACGCCCTGGGACTGATTGAATTTTCTCTCAACCAGGTCAAAGATGCCGTGTTTTTATCTTCTCGCGACGGTCAATTCCTTTACGTCAACGAAGCCGCTTGCCGCAATTTAGGTTACTCCCAAGAAGAACTACTGGCAATGAAAGTTTACGACCTAGAGAGTCGATCGAGTATTCCCTGCAAACCGACATCTCAGAAACCCGGTTTTTCCCCCTCCCAGCAGAAACCCGGTTTTTTGAAAAAACCGGGTTTCTTAACCGACACACAAAAACCGGGTTTCTTAAACCACGATTCCAAAACGAAATGGTTTGATTTTTGGGACCGACTCAAGGAGCGAGGTACTATTACTGTAGAGTCTTTTCATCGCGCTAAAGACGGTCGAGAATTTCCCGTAGAAATAAGCAGCAATTATCTGCTGTTCGACGATAAAGAATACAACTGCGCCATTGCCAGAGACTTGAGCGATCGCAAACAAACAGAAGCAGCATTGCGACAAACTCAAACTCTCTTCCAAAACATGGCCGCCAACGTACCGGGAATGCTGTATCAATACCTGAGAGCTCCCGACGGTGGCGATGCTTTTATTTACGTTAGTTCCAGCAGTCGAGAAATCTACGAACTCGAACCCGAGACAATCTTAGAAAATTCCCACATCCTCTGGGAAATAATCCACCCAGACGATCGCCAATCCTTAGAGGAATCAATCGATATTTCCGCCCGCACTCTCGAAGAGTGGCGCTGGGAGGGAAGAATTATTACTCCGTCGGGTAACTTAAAATGGATTCAAGGTATTTCCCGACCGAAACAGCAAGCCAATGGGGATATTATCTGGGATGGTCTGGTAGTAGATATCAGCGATCGCAAAAAAGCAGAAACCCAACTCTACGAATCCCAACAGTTATTAAAACTGGTAATGGATAACATTCCCCAAGCCATTTTCTGGAAAGACCGCAGCTCGGTCTATCTCGGCTGCAACCGCCGATTTGCAATTACAGCAGGTGTTGGCAAACCCGAAGATATTGTCGGCAAAACAGATTACGATTTACCCTGGCAGCCCGAAGAAGCCGACTTCTATCGCCAATGCGACGCTCGCGTAATGAAAAATAACATCGCCGAAAGTAACATTATCGAACCCCAACACCAGACAGACGGTCGAATTCGCTGGTTAGATACCAGCAAAATTCCCTTACACGATACTAAAGGCAATGTAGTCGGCATTCTGGGAACTTTTGAAGATATTACCGAACGCTTGCAAGCAGAAGAAGCCCTGCGCAAAAGCGAAGAAAAGTTCCGCCAGTTGGTAGAAACGATTAACGATTGGGTGTGGGAAATCGACGAAAATTTTGTCTATACATATTCGAGTCCCAAAGTATTAGATTTATTGGGATATCAACCGAAAGAATTAGTCGGTAAAACTCCCTTCGAGCTAATGCCGCAAAAAGAGGCCCGCCGTATCGCCAACGCTTACAAAGAACTGGCAGTCGCCGGAGGAACTTTCAGTCGCCTAGAAAATATTTATCAACCCATAAACGGTCAGATAGTTACTCTGGAAACTAGCGGCGTTCCCATTTTCGATGCCGACGGGAATTTTCGGGGATATCGCGGCGTTGCCCGAGATATTACTGCCAGCAAGCAAGCAAGAGTTGCATTGCGCGAAAGCGAAGAGAAGTTCCGGCAGTTGGCAGAAAATATTGATAGCGTCTTCTGGATGACTAATCTGGATGGCAGTCAGTTTATCTACGTCAGTCCCGCTTACGAAACTATTTGGGGCCATCCCCTTGCTTCGGTTTACGCCTCCCCCCAATCTTGGCTCGATGCCATTCATCCAGAAGACCGCGATCGCGCTATCGCTACCCGCAACCGAGAACTACCGGGGGGTTACGAACGAGAATATAGAATTATTCGAGGTAGTTCTCAAAAAAATACCTCTGGAGAAATTCGTTGGATTCGCGATCGCTCCTTTCCCATCAAAAACGAAATCGGCGAAATCTATCGCTTTGCCGGCATCGCCGAAGATATCACCAAACGCAAGCTAGCAGAACAAGCCCTCAAATCTAGCCAACATTTCATCCAAAGAATAGCCGACGCCTCTCCTAATATTCTCTATATCTACGACCTCATAGAACGACGCAATTTTTACGTCAACCGTCAAATCGCAAAGATCCTGGGCTACAGTCCCCCAGAAGTTCAGGATATGGGTGCTGCATTTCTCCACAATATCGTTCATCCGAGCGATTTACCCCTTTTAACCGCACATCTGGCAAAATTTGATACTGCCTATAAAGATGGGGATATTTTTACTGTGGAGTATCGCGTCAGACATCGCAACGGCCAGTGGCGCTGGATTTACAGCCGGGATACCGTCTTTAGCAGAACTAGCGATGGCAAAGTTCAGCAAATTCTCGGTACCGCCACCGACATCACCGAACGCAAAGAGGCAGAAGCTAAAATTCAAGCATCTCTCAAAGAAAAAGAGTTACTCTTAAAGGAAATTCACCACCGCGTCAAAAATAATCTGCAAATAGTTTCGAGTCTGTTATGGCTTCAAGCAAATACTATTAACGACCCCGCAGTAGTGCGGTTATTTGAAGACAGTCAGAATCGCATCGAGTCTATGGCCTTGGTTCACCAGAAGTTATACGGTTCCGACGACCTCAGCCGCATTAATTTGGGAGAATATCTCGAAGAGTTAGTATATTACTTGTGCGAGTCTTACAATATTAGCTCCGAAGAAGTTCGATTAGAAATTAACGTCGAACCGATCTATCTTAATATCGAAACTGTAATTCCCTGCGGCACTATCGTTACCGAGTTAGTTTCCAATATCTTTAAATATGCTTTTCCCAAAAAGTCGGGCGATGGGGACCGAGATGTTAAAATTTCCCGAGATACCGCTAATGCCGTTGCTATGATAAAATGCTACGAACGTCCAGAAGACAGGCAAATTATCCTCATAATTGGGGATAATGGTATTGGTTTGCCCGAATCTTTAGAGTTTCCCAAGACTAAATCTTTAGGCTTGCAGTTAGTCTGGGATTTAACCAAACAGCTAAAGGCAACCTTAGAACTAGATAGGTCTAATGGCACTCAATACAAGTTAACCTTTGCCGAATTGTATTATCCCGATCGCTTTTAAACCATGAGTCAAAATACAAAAATATTAATAGTTGAAGATGAGGTAATAATCGCTAGAAGATTGGCTAGCGGTTTGGAAAAGTTGGGATATGAAATTGCAGAGGTGGTGACTTCGGGAGAGGATGCTATTGAGTCTGCGACTAAGACCAATCCTCATTTAATTTTAATGGATATTAAATTAGAAGGGGAAATAGATGGGATAGAAGCCGCCGCAGAAATCAAAGAGTTGTGCGATATTCCCGTGATTTATCTTACCTCTTATGCCGACGATAAAACTCTCCAACGGGCCCTCAATACGGGAGCTTTTGGCTATCTGATCAAGCCTTTTAAAGACCGAGAATTAAGGGCAACTATTGAAACGGCAATTAATAAATATCGCGAACAATTAAACTTTAAAAACAATCTGGATAAGCTGGCAAATATTAATGAAGAAACATCTCAATATATTTCGATGATTTCCCACGAATTGCGAACCCCTCTAACTATTATTTTATCTTCCACCGAATTGCTGAAAAGTTACAGTAAAAAATGGAGCGATGATAAAAAAAATAAGCATTTAGACCGAATTTTAATCTCGGTTAATAATATGAACCAAATGCTCGACGACCTTTTAACTATTGGGAAAATCGAATCGGGCAAGTTCGTCTTAGAACCGGAACCTTTAGAATTAGTAAAATTGTGCGGTCAGTTGGTAGAAGATTTTCAGTTCGCTAGCAGCCAAAAACATCAACTAATTTTTAAACATCAGAATTCTAATTATTATCCTCATCTGGATGAAAAATTAGTGGAGCGGGTCTTAACAAATTTACTTTCTAATGCTATTAAATATTCTCCTGAAGGAGGCAAGGTAATGCTAGAAGTAATTTGTCAGCCAGAACGAGCTATATTTCGCATTTCTGATGAGGGAATCGGAATGCCGCCGGAGTATAAAGAAAAAATTTTTCAGCGATTCGAGCGCGGTTCTAATGTTGGTAATATCAAAGGTACGGGACTTGGTTTATCAATTGTCAAGCAATTAGTAGAGCTTCACGAAGGAAATATTATTGTAGAAAGCGAGGTGGGAATCGGAACTACAATTATCGTTACTTTAACAGCGATCGCCCAAGAAAATTAACCCTATTGCCTTTTGCCTTTTGCCTAAACTAACAAGCACCTTTCTTATCAAACACCACCCAGTAGTTTAATTGTAGGTTGGGTGGAGTGAAACGGAACCCAACAGTAGTTTAATTGTAGTGGAGTATTGAGAACTTACCCAGAAACTAACAAGCACCTTTGCGATCGAAAACCACCCAGACAGTTTTCCAAATCAAACTTAGATCGTAAGCAACGGACCACTTGTGCTGATAATCTAGATCCATGCGCACGATCTCTTCAAAATCTTTAACCCTGGATCGACCGTTCGCTTGCCATTCCCCAGTAATACCAGGTTTGACATTCAACCGCCCCCAGTGGTGTTTTTTATAAGCAAAAACCTCTTCTACAGTCGGCGGGCGGGTTCCCACTAAACTCATCTCTCCCTTTAATACGTTCCAAAATTGGGGAAACTCATCCAAGCTTGTTTTACGCAGAAAGCGACCGACTTTAGTAATTCTCGGATCGTTTTCGTTTTTAAAGATATGGCCTTTAGCTTCGTTGTCGACCAAATGTTTGAGGCGATCGGCGTTGACAACCATCGACCGAAATTTCCAAATACGAAAAGGTTTGCCTTTAAAACCGCAGCGCATCTGACTGTAGAAGATCGGTCCGGGGCTGTCGAAGTGCATGGCGATCGCGATCGGAATTAAAACTATTCCCGTTATTGCCAACCCTACCAAAGCTCCCACAATATCCAGCAGCCGTTTTGCCTTACTAACAACCGATTGATGAATTTCTTTATGATATATAGCACCTTCATTTAACACCCAGAAGGAAGTGAAAAAAGAGGAGCGGGGAAAATTAGATGTAGTAATCATAGCTTAATTTCCTCGTTTCCTTGAGATAAGTTTGCCTTCATCTCTATTGTAGGCAAATTCTCTCAAAGAGGGTAGAGGAAACGGTCTAACTTTACCAAATCTTTAAAAAGAGCTTACTTTTTTTGTTGTTAGTCGTTAGTCGTTAATTGATAACCAACAACTGACAACCAAAGTTCCCCCAAAGCTTCCTTTTATCTCAATGGTACCAAAGGCTCTTCTAACTTTTGCCGGCTAGTTGCCACTACCCTGCCCAAATATTGACCCACATCTTCCGCTAGGTCGAAATTGAGAAGATAAGTCCCACCCCTCCGTTTAGAAAACAGGGGCCTGCCCCTTAAACTTTGGTAATCGGAATTTTGCCTCGATTCTGGGGTTAGCAAGACTAAATCTTCTTCTGAAGGTATCAAACCTGAAGGTAACAGGCCTTCGACTAGGAGCTCGATCCGATCCAGGCAAACCCGAGTATTGATCCCCCGACTTTCTAATAACTCAATAATTTCTTGTTTCTTCAGAGGTTGGGCGGGAACTACTTTTAATAGTTCTCCCAGAAGAAAATAATCGCCATACTGCTGCCGGGGATTTTCTAACATTTGAGGATAAAGCCCTAAACTAGCTAAACCATAAGCCACTCTGCTAGTTTTTGCGCGAACTATTTCCGCTTCAGCCGGCAAATTGTATATTCTTTCTAAGATCGTTTCTGTTGTTTCTTCTGGCTCATCTCGAAGGATAATTGCATTAGGAAGTTTCTGTCGCAACCAACGATTTAAGGCTGGCAAACAGCTAGTACCACCGGTACAAATAGCTTGATTAATAGCAGCGCTTGACATTCCGACTTTAGTTAATAAACTATTTAATTCTCTATTTAACTGTTGAACGAAAGGCACTAAAACTTTGCTTTCTAAATCCCGTCGCTTGACTTGCCAAGTACGATCCCCGATTTTAAAAGTAAAACGTTCTTCTTCTTGGAGAATAATTTTGAGATTTTTAGCAGATTGCAAAAGGGCCATGCGCAAAGGAGAACTTTCCAGCCATGGTTGCAACTGGTAGCGAATTGATAAATCCGGCATTCCCGATCGCGGCAAACATTTATTCTGACTTCCTACTCGAAAATTTTCTTCCCCTAATAAAAGCTGACACACAATATCTTGGTCGATGGCATTGCCGCCGTAATTGTAAGTATGGCAAGTAAAATCTGAGTAGTTTAAATTGAGGAGATTATCGGGTAAAGATACTAGGGCTAATTCTGTTGTCGTTGCCCCGGCGTTAATAATTAAAGTACCGCCTTTCCTGAAGTTATTACCAGAAGTTTTCCCAGTTAAATTATTATTGTTATCCTCTAGTTTTACTTCTGAAAATAAAGTAGCGATCGCATCTTCCACGATAAAAACTTTTTCTATATTCCCCACCAAACCTGCTTCTAAAACTGCTTCGCGCAGATTAAATCTGTAAGCCTCAGACCAACTGGCCGGGCAACCTAAAATAACTCCTTTTAAATCTTCTATTGCCGATAAAAATTCCGTTAATTCTAGCCCCTCGGCCCTGCAAATATAATTCCCTGTCAAACTTACTATCTCCAGTTTCTCGTCACTTCCCATCTCCTTCCTAACCTCTGGGGTTTCCGAAAACTGGCTAGCATCCGATCGCCCTTCTTCTCGATGATAATTGGTATTTTTTAAAGTTGCCAACAAAGCCACTAAACCCTGTTTAATTCCTCCTAGAGAAACTTGACTATCCTGACACCACTGAACCATAGGTTCTGGGGAAGTTAAAACCGAAAAATTTGAAGCCAACAAAAAAGATTCTGTTTGTTTTTCCTCTGGTTTTTGTCTGGTAACTTCTACTTTAACGTAAGGAATCCCCACTTTCAAAAAATGCTTAAATTCCCGGAATAACACATAATTGTTTCCCCTATCTTTTTCCCTCGACAATTCAACTTTTGATGCCAGTTTAAAAGTTAGGTTTTCCGCCAGTTGTTGCCAGTAAATTGGATAAACTCGACCGTTGCTGCGATTTAAAATAGCCGCCGACAAACCTTGAGTCCCGAAGTCTATTCCTAAGTACCAATTTTCAGTCTTTGATTTAAGATTAGATATTTCCTCTTGCTTTTTCATTCTAGCTGCATCCCTATAGCTCTGTTTATAGACCCTTTTATTTAGGTAACATCCTTTTTCATTTTGTCTTCTAATTCCAGCAATTCTATCATCATCCTTTCTTCTTCATCATCTTCGCGATCTTCTGCTGGAGTTTCGTCATCTGAAGTTAAGCTAGTTAAAATATCTTCTAGTGTTCGTTCTTCCGATGCCTCCTGAGAAATCTCCTCTTTTCCCCCAGCATCTTCAGAGTTTATCTGTTTAGAGAAGTCGCTTATGTTTGCCAATAAATCTTCAAAGCTAGCCACCTCTTCTTCTTCAGAAGATATCTCTAATATCAAG
This sequence comes from uncultured bacterium, assembly GCA_964609515.1. Classification (GTDB taxonomy): domain Bacteria; phylum Cyanobacteriota; class Cyanobacteriia; order Cyanobacteriales; family Microcoleaceae; genus CALKCV01. The sequence goes on from CAZSTZ010000069.1 coordinate 22,350, forward strand.
GCGTTTTCGCTTTCTTCTTCTTCTGCTTTCCCGATAAAATCTCTGGGAAAAGACGGTTCTACTTCCGAACTTTCGCTGTCAGTTTGTATTACTGTATTCTCCCAGTCGTAGTCTTCTAGGTAGTTAGCTTCATTTTCTAGGTTAGCTTCTTCTAATTGAGCTAAATCTGTTGTTAGCTCTTCGATGGTTTTGTCGTTTAGTAACAGTTCTAAATCTTTTTTTTCTGCTATAGGTTCTTCCGTTGGTAATAAATTTTCATCCGCAGAAGCCTGGATAAAAGGTTCTTTTTCTAATCTAGCGAGCGCCGATTTTTTCTTAGCTTCTTGGCTTTCATTTCCTGTTTCGTTTTCTTTTTTCTCCGTTTTCGCCCTCCGTTCTTCTTCTACCTGGCTTAGTTCCCCAAATAATTCGCTGAGTTCTTCCAGATTTTCCTTAGTAGTTTCTGTTTTTTCTAATTTAATTTCTGACTCTATTTTAGTTTCCTGCCTTTCGCCTTTTGCTTTCGAGTCAAGCTCCTCTAAAAAAGCGTTCTCCTCAGCATCTCCATCTTCTTCTTCTTCTAATTGTAGGAAAGTCTGATTTAGCTCCGAAGATTCCAACTCTGGAGTTTCCTCAACTTCTTCTTGTACTTTTCCATTAGCGATAGATTCTCCTGATTCCTCTATTTCCCTGACATTTTCTTTTGCTTCCTCTTCTTCTTCTGTTGGGGTGTCGAACCACTCATATCCGGGATAGGGATAAATTTCTCCCTCCGGTGTCGGTTTGGGGCGATCGCCTTGCCTTGCGGATGTTACATTGCGAGATTGGGACTTTTCTAATTTTTGAGGATCGTCTTTTGCTTTTCTTTGCCGCCCAAAAGTATCTTCTGGTTCGTTTATTTCTTCTTGCCCTCTTCGAGAGGCCCTTCGATCTGGAAATAATTGCTCGTCTTGTTTTGAGACCTCCCTGGGGACAGTTGAAGGGAGATTTTGTGGTTGAAGATTAGTTATAGACTCCAAATAGCCAAGGAGCATGTCCTGGAGGGGACCGAGTAAAGCTTGAGAAAATTCCGATATAATTTGCTCTTGTTTGCTGTATTGTTGGGCCAGAGAATAATTATATTGTCGCTGTCGCTCTAGTTCTCTAATTTCTTGTAAGAGTTCTAGTCGTTGCTGTTGCAGATTTTCGATTTCTTCTTGCCAAGGCTCCACTAATTTGGCCAGCATTGGTGCTATTTGTAGCTTTTGCTGTTCTCGGAGTTGCCTTTCACTTTTACTAACAGCCTCAGTTTCTAAATTTTGTTGGCCAACAGAAGTCAAAACATTTCTTACTCGTTTGAGAAGTTTTTGCGAATTTTGAGCATTTTTTTTCCATGCCGAATCAGACATCTGCCAGAGGCCGGACTCTAGCATAGCGTCAATTTCTTCGATTAGTTCTTGAAGTCGAGCGTTCTGCGGGTTCAAAGCTGCCACCTATTCTACGAATGTTTGCCCCTTATATAGAGTTTTCTCTGGGCGAGCGCTTTTTATCTAGTTCTCAAGAGCGGGCCCTACTATAGCAATGGCCTGGTTGCCGCTGAAGTCTTGGCACTGGTTAGCATCCTTCTGTATTATTACGGAGGGTCAGACACTTTTAATTGCCTGTCTTCTTCTATCATAGACAGATAACTCCTAGTAGTTCTAGCCTTTCGAGCTCGATCGCGGGAAAAACCAGAGCAGATTTTTTTACTTATCACATAGCTTGTTTTTTGTCAAGGAAAAGCACTCTATTTATCGAATTAAATCAAAAAAAATCCCAAATAAGATGACATGGTACGATCTGGCTAAGACCCATCAGGGTTGGACAATGGAAAAGAAAGAATCTTAATTCGAGGCCAGAGAAAAAAACTATTTAATCTCTTAATGCAGGCCTACAAATACGACAAAATCTCTTATCTAACAAATAGATATATTTGTCTTTATAGTGTATTCTTAACCGACTAAGATTGAGAACGAAACCGAAAATAGGTTTTCAATAAAGAATCGAGATGCACCCTTATTTACCCACCAAGCTAAGTGCTTTTTCAAGTATTTGGAATAAAAATAAAATTAAAGTTGCCTCATGGAAGAAAAGTACCTTCGCGATCCGTCCTCTAATAATCATGTAAAACAATTATTACTCGAAAGTCCTTTTTTTAAAGGATTGCCAGAGGACTTAATAGAAAGAGCAACGGCCCATATCGTCAGCCGCCAGCATCCACCAAATCAGGTGATTTTGTTAGAAAACGATTGGGGCAGTTCGGTATATTTCATTTTGGATGGTTGGGTGAAAATCCGCACCTATAACCTCGATGGTAAAGAAGTAACCCTTAATATTTTGGGGAAAGGAGAGCTATTTGGCGAAATGGCCGCTCTTGAAGAGTCCCCCCGTTCTACGGATGTGATTACTCTGGCCGAGACTTTAATCGGCAATATGCCAGCAGCCGATTTTGCTGAGTTAATCAATACCGAGCCCCAAGCTGGTATTCGCTTGGCTCAATTAATGGGCCGTCGCTTGCGTCAGGTAAACCGACGATTGCGACTGCGGGAGTCGGACAGTCTATCGCGAGTGGCCGATATTTTGTTGTTTCTGGCCGACGGACAAGGTAAAGTCTCAGAGGCGGGAACTGAAATTCCTAACCTGCCCCACCGAGAATTGAGCAGTCTCAGCGGATTGGCCCGGGAAACGGTGACTAGGGTATTGAGCAAATTGGAGAAAAAGGGCCTGATCGAACGCGATCGCGACACTCTCTGCATACCGGACCTTCGAGCATTAGAACGCTTGCTGGTATAAATTCCTTAGTTATAACAACTAACAGTTTTATTCATGCCTTGAGATGCACCCCTAATTTTTATGAGCTTTCGCCAAATATTGGTTGCCTTGGATAATTCACAGTCTAGCAAATATGCATTCGAGCAAGCCCTAGATTTAGCAGAAGTCCAGGGAAGTAAATTAATGCTGTTTCATTGTTTCAGCACCACCTTCGGGGAAGCGATCCTGCCGGTACAAACTCAATTAGGTATTTCTCCCAACCAAATGAACGATGCCTTCCAAGCTCAACGCCTGGGCCAAGAACAAGAACGCGAACGAGTCCTCGCCTTTTTGAACGAATGTTGCGACACGGCAACTTCCCAAGGCCTAACCGCAGAATGCGACCACCAAACGGGAGCTCCGGGCCCTTCTATTTGCCAAGCTGCCCAAAAATGGGGGGCCGATTTAATTATTATCGGCCGCCGAGGCCGCAGCGGCATTACAGAAGCTTTGCTAGGCAGCGTTAGCAATCATGTCATGCACCACGCCCCCTGCTCGGTTTTGGTAATTCAAAATAATTCCGCTCCACCTTCGGAACCTCTGAGTCAGGAATATTCAGATTAGTTGACATCCTCCCCGTGCTAAAGCCGCGGGGATTCCAATCCATTAATCAAACAGATTTAACTGTCGGATTGATTCATGGTGGGTTGACACATCACTGGAGCGAACACCCTTTTTACGGGATCAATTACCGCTCCTCCTTGTCCGTTTATTGTTAGTGTCCGGTTGCCCCTCGGCCACTTCTTGGAATAAATTGAGTTGTACGGGATTGTTTAAGAGTTGAGTAGTAGGTTCATGTTTGATTATCTATTGAGTTACTACTGGTTCGGTGATTGGTTGAAGGATTGCATTACCTGCACTGAGAATATTTAGGGTAGTAGTGAATAAACCTAAAAAGCTCGCTTAGGGTGGGGAGGGTGTCCGGTGTGTGGGGGGAAAGATTCGTTATTTTAAACTGACGGTTTCAATGAACTTTTTGGGTATCCCACACCCCCCACACTCCCCAACTCCCCACACTCCCCAACTCTGCTTTTTTCAGCAACCCCTATTTAGTGCTGCATTAACATCTCTGTCATGCCAAGCACCACAATTTAAACAAACCCATTCTCGAATACCTAATTCTTTTTTTCCTCCATTAAAACCGCAATGCGAACATTTTTGCGATGTCGGTTCCCATCTATTAATAACTTGAAACTCCCGACCATACTTGTTAGCTTTGTACTCTAACATGGTCCGAAAGGTTCGCCAACCTAAATCGCTAATTGCCCGAGAAAGTTTACGATTCTTAACCATACCAGATACATTTTAATCTTCTCAAATAACTGTTTGGTACGCCCGTGTTATTCTAGTCGATAGTTTGTGTAGAAAGTCTTCTCTGATGTCCTTAATTTTGGCCTGGAGTTTAGCAACTTTTAATCGTGCTTTTTCTCGACGATTAGAACCCTTTTGACAACGACTTAAGTTCCGCTGAAATCTCTTTAACTTTTTGAGATTCTTTTTAAGTGGTTTGGGAGCATCAATCTTTTCTCCATGGCTCAAAGTTGCAAAAGTCGTGATGCCTAAATCAATACCAATAGATTGTCCATTGGGTTCGAGAGGTTCGGATTGAGTCTCAACTACAAAACTAACAAAATATCTGTTAGCAGCATCTTTGATAATCGTGGCTGAACTAGGTTTAGAGGGCAAATTTCTTGACCAAACAACTTTAATCTTGCCTACTTTAGTTAGCTCTATTTTATCTTGTCCAACTTTAAAGTTATTGGGCATAAAGCGAGCGGATTGTTTTGATTTTCGACTCTTGAATTTAGGAGCTTTCAGTTTAGGCCCTTTACGTTTACCTGACAAACTATCAAAGAAATTTTTGTAGGCAGTGTCCAAATCGTTGAGAGATTGTTGGAGACCAGTAGAAGCTACCTCTTTAAGCCAAGGAGTTGTCTTTTTAGCTTTAGTTATAAATTCTTTTTGCAAGTCTCCATTACTAGGCTTTTTCTCCTTTTTAGCGTACAACTGATTACAATGAGCTAATGCTTGATTCCCAACATAACGACAACATCCAAAAAGTTGATTTAATTTAACTTTTTGAACATCGTTTGGATAGATGGGATATTTAGATCGTACTTTCATTAAATTTCGACCTTAATCTTGAAATTAATAACATCCCTTAGCAGCGCCAGCAAAAATTACTTTTTCCCTCGACAATCTGAATTGTTATAGTCGATGGGAGCATTTCGGCTCCTCACCTCTACTTGTTAAGGTCGATGGAGGGTATTATCCCTCGCACCTCCTCTTCAAAACCGGACAAGCGACTTTCACCGCATCCGGCTCCTAGCAGTCCGTGGTAACATCTCATTGAGACCAAATCCATTGATTAGGGTCAAACTGGGTCAGAGCTTGGTTGTCCTAATCTTTCACTGCCTCTGTCAGGGAGTGCCTAATGAAAGGAAGCTTCACTCTTATAAATAAGGTGTCTAAGCATCATCTCCCTTTCTTAACGCAGCTTCTCGACTGCCGGGGGCAATTTCGTTCCCCCATCCTACCCGGTAGCAAGGTTTAAGAGCTTCCCTCCTACTAATCAGTTAACCTCACTGGCCAGACTTGCTTACCGTTTTTCCTCGTTCCGAGTTATAGATTGTTATGACGGTTTAGGGCTGCCCAATTCGCCTACATTCCAGGGCTACGCCTATTGTTTTGAAATGGCGTGGGAGTTGCCCATGTCTGGTCAGGAGGTTAGAGTGACTCCTGCCACGCACTAAGACGCTTTTTAAGGACATTCCGTAATGTACCCATGCCGTCTCCCCATTACCCCCAGTGTGCCTAATCACATCGGCACTGGCAACTATTCGGGTCTTTATGGTTAAGGTCGATGGAGGGTATTATCCCTCGCACCTCCTCTTCAAAACCGGACAAG
>CAZSTZ010000070.1:0-9644 GCA_964609515.1 uncultured bacterium
GAATTTACGGCATTCGCCAAATTTTAATCGTCCAATCCCGACTGCCGCTGATAAATTGCTGGCCATCTGGCGCGATCGCAATAGAAGTGACCTCTCCCGCATGACCTAAAATAGTAGCCTCTGGTTTAGCCTCATTGAGATTCCAAATCAACACCTTCCTAGCCCCACTGACAAGAGTCTGACCGTCGGGAGTGAAAGCTAGGGCATTAATAGCTTCCGAATGTCCTTCGAGAATTTTTTCCTGGGTTCCAGTCTCCAAATTCCACAACCTAATAATACCTTTATCGTCTCCACTAGCTAATAAATTGCCATTAGGACTAATAGCGATCGCATTAACTGGCGCAGTATCTTCTTTGAGAATTAATATCTGCTCCCCCGTCTTGGCATTCCACAAGACGACAGTACCATCTGCATTAGCGCTAACCAAAGTCCTCCCATCCCGAGTAAAAGCCAAAGCATTAACTGCCGCATCTAGGTAGCGAGTCAATTTTCGGTTGCCCCCAGGCAGATTCCACCATCTAATTAACTTATCCTCGCTGCCACTAACCAAAGTTTGACCGTCAGGACTAATAGCCAAGGCATTTACCGTACCCTCATGCCCCCCCTCAAGAGTCAACATTCGGATGCCCCGTTCTAAATTCCATAACTTAAGAGAATTATCCACGCTACCGCTGACGAGAATCTCACCGTTAGGGCTAATAGCCAAAGAGACGATCGCTGCCGTATGAGCGTCATTAAAAGTCCGTACTAGATCGCCAGTTTTCAAATTCCTGACTTCAATCCTTGTTAAACTACTGCTAACCAAGATTTCCCCATCAGGAGAAAGAGCGATCGCGTAAATCCTGCCCTCCTTACTATTGAATTTTGTTTCTAAAAATCGACTACTGAGCAAACCATTAACCAACACGATTGGATTCGCAGGAAACATTCCGTAGCGCCAGATACCTATAAATTGAGAAACTATCAATCCGAAAAGAAAAACACTAGCGACAGTCCCCAACTTATTTTTTAAGTTTAATAGAACTTTAAAATTGAACTTGGGAAACGAGAAACGATTGGGAGCTTTACGAGGAGGAACAAATCCCGTTTTTCCGGTCCCTGTTTTTGGTTTATCCTTAGGCAGTAGAGTACTTCCTGAGGTTCCACCCCCCGTAGAGTGAGGTTCTGCCTCAAGGTCGGCAAGGCATTGCAAAATCATCTGAGTGCTTTGAGGTCTATTTCCCGGAAAAGGAGCCATCAAATAATCAACGATCTTAGCGACCTCTGAAGAGACATGAGATGCCGATTTATGCCATTGCAACTTTCCAGATCTAGGATGTTCTGGAAAAGCCGTAGGAGGTTTTCCCGTCAATAAATAAACAAAAGTACGCCCCAGAGAAAAGAAATCCGACTGAGGAACTGCCTTACCATTAGTTTGCTCTGGTGCGGTGTAACCGGGGGAAACAATGCCCGTAACGTTTTGGCCACCCTCCACTTTCACCATGTAAGTCTCAGACACCTCGCGGGCAGTACCAAAATCAATCAACACCAATTGACCCTGTGGCTTGCGCATAATATTTTGAGGCTTAATGTCCCGATGGAAATAATTTTGCTGATGAACTTTGCCTAAAATATCTGCTAATTGTTTTAACCAATCCACTGCTTCTTCTTCAGATATAGGCTTGTGGCGGCGACCTTTCATCCATTTTTGCAAATCGTCACCTTCTATGTACTCCATGACCAGACAGTGCAAAGGTTCGTCGCTATCCTTGGGATAAAAAGTAAAATAACCATCGGGAGCTACTGCCGGAATACCTGGGTGTTTCAAACCGATTAAGACATTTGCTTCTTGTTTAAATAATTCGATGGCCTTTGGGTGGCTTTTGAGGAGAACTTTAAGGACTTTACGCTGGCTATCTTCTTTGTCTGTAATCTCATAAGTTTTACCAAACCCACCTCCACCCAGGGTTTTTGTAACGCGATATCGCCCTTTCAGCAAAATTTCTGACCCACATTGGACGCAGATGGGCCTCGAAGCGTTAGCAGGGTCGTTAGGATTGGGGCAGTTTGGATTAAGGCAGTAACTCACTTCAAGCCAGACAATAAGCGAATGGTGTTTTTGGGTTGGAATTCTTAACTGGAGCCCCAAATATTAGATGTTTCCCACCAGTTATTAATTAATATAGCAATCCTACTCAAGAATTTATAAAATTAGCACCCCGAGTTAGTGGCTTCTTATGGAGGGGCAGTTTCCGTAGGATTGCTTATTAGGGGAAACAAAAGTCAGCCTTCTTTAACCGATGCCTTCAATTACGGGATGGAAGTAAAAGGCCAATCCCAAAACCGTATATGTGGCCAACAGTAAGGCTCCTTCCAACCAATCGGAGCGGCCATCGGAACTAACAGAATTAGCCAGCAATACAGCCACTACTACTGCCACTAGCTCGAAGGGATTAAAATCTAAATCCATTGGTTGTCCCAAAATATAGCCGGCTAAAACTAAAACAGGCGCTACAAATAAAGCAATTTGCATGCTCGAACCTACTGCCACAGAAACAGATAAATCCATCTTGTTTTTCACTGCCACAGTAACGGCGGTGGCGTGTTCGGCAGCGTTACCAATAATCGGCACGACGATTACCCCTGTAAATAAAGCAGTTAATCCCAGGGCTTCTGTCGCTTCTTCTAGAGAACCTACCAGAAGCTCTGATTCTACCGCTACGGCAATAGTAGCTGCACATAATACACCAATCCACAACCAAGTATTAACTTCTTCGGCATTATCTTCTTCCGATCTGCTGTCATTTTCCGAGCTGCCTTCTTCGTTTTCTGCCACTCCCACATCGTAAAGATATGAATGAGTTTTCATGGAAAATAGCAAGGTCATTACATAAACAAGAATCAAGACAATAGCTACGGCCGCAGACAATTTTTGCATGACGCTTTCGCTAATTCCTACGGAAGTTACATCTACTGCTGTGGGCACTAAAATTGCTATGACTGCTAGGTTCATGGCCGAAGCATTTAAGCGGGCAACTACGGATTGAAATTCTTGTTCTTTGAAGCGCAAACCTCCTAAAAACATGGCAAAACCCATCACTAACAGAAGGTTACTAATTATTGAACCGGTAATACTTGCTTTAACAACGCTAATTAAGCCTGCATTAAGAGCAATAACGCCAATAATCAATTCTGTAGCGTTGCCAAAGGTAGCATTTAATAAACCTCCTAAATTCGGGCCGAGAACTACGGCAATTTCTTCTGTGGCAGTTCCCATCCAAGCAGCTAGGGGGATAATCGCTAACGCTGAAGTTATAAAGATAAATGAAGACCCCCAACCTAAAAAGTGTCCCGCCACAGAAACGGGAATAAATATTAACAAAATTGAGAGGATATTTCTGGTATTTAGCATGAGTATTTAGAATCGATTTTTACGATCTAACTTCTATTTTTTATTGTTTCAACACACCCAAAAAGTCTAAGATTTAATAGTAACTCCAAATTTGAGTTTGCCCGATTTTGTCTGAAAAATATCCTAGTTTAACTAAGATCTACACCGAGAAAGCGATCGAGGAGTTTAGAACGCCAGATAAATCGCAATAACAAACACCACAATAATGCGATGGAACCCAAAATTAGATAATCATTAACACTCAACAAAGATAACTCAAAAAACTGCCGTAAGGGTGGGACTGCTAACACGATCGCATAAACTCCCAACAAAACCAGAGCCACTAGGGAATATCTCCAGTCACCGCTGAGAGGTTCTGCCCCCACCCAAGCAGTAGTTGGGGGTTTGAGGAAAGGAACTAACAGCAAACCACATATTATCATAATTGTCACCAGGGCACTGCGGGGTACTGACAAAAACCGATGGAAGCTGCTAATTTCAAGGATTGTATTCTCGGGTAAGTGGCTGTGTTGGGCAACAACAGTTGCGATTAAATAGCCTAAATAAACGCCGAAGGCCACCAAGGTCAGACTCAAACTAGCGGGTAGGGTGAAGTGGAGCAGCGATCGCATCATGCTGCGTCGGGGCATCATCCCGGGTTTGGCCCACAAAGGAATGCAAAAGGTGGGAAAGCCTACAGAAATTAAGGTAACCACTGCACTGTGCTTGTTAAGCAAAGGAAAAGTACCCCCGACAAATCCAGTGGCAAAGATTAACAGAGTGACGCAAAATACCCTAGTCATAAACAGCTTCAATACATCTTGAATCCCATTACGGATTCGTTGTCCCTCCAGAAAGGTGTAGGGTAGAGAAGCAAAAGAATTTTTCAAAAGGACGATATCCGCCGCGCTGCGGGTAGCTTTGCTGCCGCTTTCCATGGCGATGGCCAGATTTGCTTGTTTGAGACAAAGGACATCGTTAACTCCATCTCCAATCATGGCCACATAATGACCTTTTTCTCGCAAACTCTTAACCAGTTTTGCTTTTTGCTCTGGGGTAACTCGGCCAAAAATTTTGTTAGTTTCCGCAGCTTGAAGGAATTGGGCCTCGTCTAGTCGAGCAAGTTCCCCCCCTGCCATTGCCGATGCTTCGCCCAGTCCAGCCTGTTTGGCCAAAGCAGCTACGGTTTCGGGATGATCCCCGGAAATAATTTTAACTTCTATTCCTGCTCTGGCAAAGCGATCGAGGGTTTCCCAAGCTTCGGGGCGCAATTCATCGTTAAAGCTAATGATTCCCAAAACCACCAGCTCGGTAGGTAATTCCAGTTGTTCCCAGTTCTGTTGCCAAATGGCAATATCCGGACTCCGGGCAAACAAAAGCACTCGCAATCCTTGTCTGGTTAGCTGTTGAATTTGTTGGCCTATTTCTTCTGTTAATGGGACAGCGCGGCTGAGTATTTCTGGTGCCGCGAGAATATATGTAGCCCATCTGGGCTGTTGGCTGCTTCTGTAGCTTCCATCGGCTTCGGAGCCCCGACTTCTAACTTCCAAAGTAAGGCCGCTCCATTTACGGGTTGAAGAAAAGGGAACTTCGGCGGCGATCGCTAGCTTTTCTCCTGGGCAAACTTCCCGAATAGCATCAGTTGTCTGATTTCCTGCGGTGGTACTTGCTGCATAATCTCCCAATAATTGCCGCAGATGGCGATCGTCAATGCCCACCGGATAAGTGGCGTCTAAATTAATCCGGTTAGCGGTCAAAGTCCCCGTTTTGTCGAGACACAAAACGTCTATATTACTCAAAGATTCGACGGCGTTGGCCTGTTGAATTAATACTTCTTGTCCCACCATCCGCACCGCCCCTACGGCATAAGCTAGGGTGATGGCTAAATAAAGTCCGCTTGGGACTAAGCCGGCGACGACGGCGGCGTATTGTACGCTATCGGCAAAGGTATAAACTCGGATGAGCCAGTTAATTCCGACCAACAGCCAGATAAAGCAACATAAAAGTAGAAATACTCTGATAACGAGATTAATTTCTTGTTGTAGGGGGGTATAGTTCTGGCGAAAGGCTCGGGCCCCTACTGTCAGTTTATAGGCCAAGCTCTGAGTTCCTACTTTTTGCGCTTCGTAGCAAGCGCTACCGCTGACGCAGAAGCTGCCCGAATAAACGGGATCGGAGGCTTGTTTGAGTATCAGCTCCGATTCTCCTGTTAATAAAGATTCATCTACTTCGATGCGACCTTCTCCGACGATTTGACCGTCAACTACAATTTGATCCCCACTGCGAATTGTGAGTATGTCGCCGACTACGATCTCGTTAGGATCGATGTTTTTTTCTTTGCCTTCGCGAATAACTGCGGCTTTGGGGCGGGTTAAAAGGGCAATCCGATCTAGTTTTTGTTTTGCCCATTGAGATTGGCAGACGTTGACGACTACTCCTCCCAGAATCACTACTATTACTAAAAAGGCATCGCCGTAACGTCCCAGAGAAATTAAAACTAGGCTGATGGTCAAGAAAGTGGCGTTGATGAAAGTAAATAGGTTTTCTCTGAGGATTTGAACTACAGAGCGACTGCTTTTTATCTTGACGTTGTTACCTTGGCCTGTTTTGCGTCGGGCGATCGCCTCTGCTTCGCTTAGGCCCTGGAGGCTCGATCTTGTCTGGACATCGGGATGGTTCATTATCGGAGCATTAATAATCAGGAAATTCGAGCGCTTTTAGATTTTAAGTTATGGCCTTAGAAACTAGATTGACCTTTGCCTTAAATAACTAGCCTTAAGCGGCTTTCCCTTTAGATTTTAAGTGATGGCCTTAGAAGTGGATTCTCTAGAAATTACATAGAAATTCTAAGTATTGTTAAGTTTTATCACTTAACAATTGCGGTTCGATTGAGTTTCCTTTATTATGCAAATAAGTAGTTTGAAATTCTGCACTTTTGGTCCGGAATTTGAAAGAGTTATTGACTACTTTCCCAATGGATTTAGCTAAATAAATGGGGATTTGACTCCCGGAAACTTGGGCAAATAGGCTTTATTCGCGGCTGGCTTTGATTTATTTACTCATTAAATCAAAGCCGCTCGGGATTCTGGGATCAAAAAATAGTGCCCTTGAAAAGAAATTAAAAACTATTTTCCACGTTCCGGATGTGGGATAAATGCCGATGCTTACAATGTAAGCGCAAGCCAGTAGAGCGAGGCTTTTATTAGATTTTCGGAAAACCCAGTCAATGAATTTGGGCTAATAACTAATGGTTGGGGAAGGTCTATGACCCCTTAATAATTAGAACTGACCTATTTCAATTTTGTTGTTTAAAATAAGGGAAGCAATATATGGTTTCTTCTTCGGATACCAAATTAAACGAAGTCAATAATGCTGTAGTGGGGGAACCTTTGCCCCTAACTAAAGAAGAAAATGGAGTAGTTGTAACTACACAAATATTAGACCCTCTAAAAACTGCTACAGGAGTTTATGTAACCATCCACGGTCATTTTTATCAACCACCCCGAGAAAATCCTTATTTAGGCACAATAGAAAGGCAGCCAAGCGCTGCCCCTTTTCATAATTGGAACGAACGAATTGACCACGAATGTTATCGCCCAAATGCTTTTGCTAGGGTATTAAACGATGGCGGCGAATTGGTGGGGATCGTTAATAACTACGAGTATCTCAGCTTTAACATCGGTGCTACCCTGATGAATTGGCTGGAGCGTTACGATAGGTCAGTCTATCAAAAAATCATCGAGGCAGATCGCAAAAGCTGTCAGCGCCTTAACGGTCACGGTAACGCGATCGCTCAAGTTTATAACCATATCATCATGCCCCTAGCAAACGAACGAGATAAATACACTCAAATTCGTTGGGGCAAAGAAGACTTCCGCTCCCATTTCGGTCGCGATCCCGAGGGAATGTGGCTGGCTGAAACGGCTGTGGATTATGCAACTTTGGAAGCTTTAGTAGCGGAAGGAATTAAGTTTATCATTTTAGCACCTTCCCAAGCCGAACGCTGCCGACCCCTGGCTACGGATGTAAATCCCGATCCCCACTGGGTTGAAGTTGGTGGCGGGGAAATAGATGCCACTCGTCCTTATCGCTGTTACCTCAAGGCTAAGGACGATTCTTCGGAACGTCCCTATATTGACATCTTTTTCTACGACGGGCCTATATCAAACGATATGGGTTTTAGCGATGTCCTTAACAGTTCTCATAATTTGGTGGGAAGGTTAGGCCAAGCGGTCCGAAACGACGAACGCCCGACCCAGGTGATTTCAGTGGCCACCGATGGGGAAACCTTCGGCCACCACAAAGGGGGCACGGAGAAATGTTTGGCTTATGCTTTCTCGGTAGAATTTGCCCAGCACCATTGGACTGTTACTAATTTTGCCCACTATTTAAGTATCTGTCCTCCTAGCTGGGAAGTGGAACTAAAACCGGTCACGGCCTGGAGCTGCTGTCACGGAGTGGAACGCTGGCAAGATGACTGCGGTTGTGGTGGCGGCGGTGCTTGGCACCAACAATGGCGGCGACCTCTGCGAGAGTCTCTTAATTGGTTGCGCGATCGCTTGGCAGAAGTTTATGAGGATGCGGGTAGTCAATTTTTTGTTGATGTTTGGGCTGCCCGGGATGAATATGTTCGGGTAATGCGCGATCGCTCTGTTGCTAATGTCAATCGTTTCTTAATGCGGCATCAAGCTCAAGAACTATCGGAACTAGAAAAGGTAGATGCTTTGCGGCTGTTGGAAATGCAGCGACATTCTCTTCTGATGTTTACTAGCTGCGGTTGGTTTTTTGAGGAAATCTCTCGACCGGAAGGAACTCAAATTTTGCGCTATGCTTCCAGGGCGATGGAATTAGCGGGGGATGTTGCTGGCGTAGATTTGGAGAAGCAATTTTTGGAATTGCTGGCTTTTGCTCCTAGCAATGTTGAAAGTTTCCGCAGTGGAGATGAAATTTACCGCCAATTAGTTATTACGGCTCAAGTTAGTTTGGAACAGGTGGCGGCTCACTATGCCATCAATTCTCTGTTTGCTACTTATGCCCGCGACCTGCGCGTTTATTGTTATAACGCGAAACAGTTGGATTATCAGCTCCGGCGCATGGGGACTCTGAGTTTGGCTGTGGGGCACCTGCAGTTGATTTCTGAAGTTACCCACGAGTGCAAGGAGTTTGTTTTTGCGGTTCTGCATTTGGGCAGTTGGGATTTCCATTGCTGCATTCAACCTTTTAAGGGTCGCCGGTTTTATAGCGAGCTCAAAGAGCAGTTGTTTGCCAGTTTGGAACAAGCTAGCGTGGCTCATGCGATTATGGCAATGACGCAGTTTTTTGGCGAGCAGTCTTTTAGTTTGAGCGATTTGTTTGCTGAGGAGCGCCAGCGCATTATGAAACTGTTGAGCCAGGAAACGGTGACGCGCTTGAATCAGTTATATACTCAGGTTTATCGCGATAATTATGGGATTATGATGGCGTTCCGTCGCGACGAGCTGCCTATTCCTCAAGAGTTACAGGTGGCTGCTGAGGTGGCTTTGGGTCATCAGTTGTTGACTGCGGTGCGATTGCTGGAGGCTGAAAGCAGTAATGGTGAAATTAATGAGAGTTATTTGACGCAAGTGGAGGCGATCGTTACTGAAGCAGGTTATCAGGGCTGTGATTTTCACACTCAGGAAGTTAAGGAAGTTCTGGAACGGTTGTTGGTGCGCTCTGTGGAGCATATTTTACATCACAGCGAACCTGGGGCGATCGAGGCTGCTATTCGCAATGTGGAGCGGTTGCTGGATCTCGGACACGGGCTCGATATTGGTTTGTCAATAACCCGAGCTCAAGAGGTTTATTTGCTGGCGCTGGAAAGTCACATTGTACCTTTGTGTTTGGGTGGAATACAGCGGCGCTTTGATAACGAAGTTGCTTTAAATGGCGATGTCGTGCAGGAGTGGCAGTGGCAACTTCCTCAAATTCGCAAGCTTTTATATTTGGGTAAGAAGTTGGCGATCGAGGTCGATGCTTGGTTAGAGCAGCTTTAATTCGGGAGTGGGTGAGTTGTTAGCTGTCAATTTCCTTTTCCCCATAAGTTCATAAAGATTGGGTTAAGCTCGCTCCGCATAAGTTCATACCCTTTGTTTGAAATAGTTTGAAATAGTTTGAAATAGGGGAAGTTGCTTAACCCAATCAAGTTTTTATGACTTTTCAAAAAGTCACCTCACCTCTTTGCGAGGGAGACTATTCATTTTAATCTGGTTAATCTGGTTAATCTGGTTAATCTGGTTAATCTGGTTAATCTGGT
>CAZSTZ010000070.1:9744-27696 GCA_964609515.1 uncultured bacterium
TTAATCTGGTTAATCTGGTTAATCTGGTTAATCTGGTTAATCTGGTTAATCTGGTGGAATATTAAGGAAGTAATTAAGGGTTATTGTATGTAGCCCTTAATTAGTTCCTATAGATTGGCGCTAGATACCTTAGAACGGACTAAGGGAACTACTAACATTAATAGGACTGCCCAGGGAGCAAAAACGATGCTCAAAAACAGGCATATTAGAGCTATTCCTGCGGCTCCCACTTTTACTATTTCTTCGGTGGAATTGACCCAGAAATAAACGGCAAAGAAAGAGACGGCCAAGGTCATCAATGAAGTTGGAATCATCACAACTACCTCTTAATTAAGTGTGGTGATGCGTTCCTTCGGGATTTTTTTCCCTACTTCCGTCCTTCTCTAGCTCTTGGTTTTTAAGCCAATATTTGCTACGGGAAAGATGAACGATTTAGGTTATTCAGACTACTATAGCGATTTTTTCGTTCATTGTCAAGGTCTGTGGAGATTTTTTTGGGATTAGATTTTAGATTTTATCCGGATGGTGAATACCACAATTACTCAATTTTGTCAAAAAAAAAGCGATCGCTTCTTAACAAAAGACTCCAGCAGCAGGCGATCGCATTGACTCTCGTTATATTATCCTCTGCTTAGGTCAGTGACATTTAACAATCGGTCTATTCAGCAAACCCTAATTATTCTCTCGCGCCATTTTATGATAACCTTAAGAAACAGTCAATATGTCGAAAAAAACTATGGCTTTCGAACGCGCCAGTGGCGTTTTATTACATCCTACCTGTTTGCCCGGTCGCTTTGGTATCGGCGACTTGGGACAACCGGCTTATGAATTTGTCGATTTTTTGGTCAAAAGCGGTCAAAAATTGTGGCAAGTGTTACCTCTGGGCCCGACCGGCTACGAACACTCGCCCTATACGATGAACTATAGCGCTTTTGCCGGCAATCCCCTGCTGATTTCTTTAGAAAAGCTAGCAGAAAAAGGATTGTTAGACGGATCGCAACTGACTCCCTTAGAGTCATCCTGCAACGATCCGGCAATAGATCGCGTCAACTTCGATGAAGTCATCCCCCACAAAACCAAATACTTAAAAGAAGCTTACGATCGCTTCAAAAAATCCCTCCAAGACAATCCCAACCCAGAATTTGAGGATTTTTGCCAGAAGCAAGGTTACTGGTTGGATGACTACGCCCTGTTTATGGCGTTGCTGGATGCCAATAACAATAAACCTTGGAACCAGTGGGAACCGGCCCTCGCCCGTCGGGAACCACAAGCGCTGAAAATTGCAGCGGAGTTATTGCGAGGCAGCATCCAATATCAAAAATTCCTCCAATATCAATTTTTCGACCAGTGGTCGAACTTACGCGCCTACGCTAACGAAAAGGGAATTAAAATTATCGGCGACGTCTCGATTTATGTCTGCCACAACAGCGCGGAAGTCTGGGGCAACCCGGAAAACTTCGCCCTGGAGGCGGAAACTTTAGAACCGGCCTGGATGGCGGGAGTGCCGCCGGACTATTTCAGCGCCACCGGGCAGCTCTGGGGCAACCCGGTTTATAACTGGGAACATTTGCAAAGTACGGGTTTTGCCTGGTGGATCGAACGGTTTAAGGCGACTTTGCTTTATGTCGATTTAGTGCGGGTTGACCATTTCCGAGGGTTTGAGGCTTTCTGGCGGGTGGCTGGGGGGGAAACCACGGCCCTTAACGGCGAGTGGGTGAAGGCCCCGGGAGTCGAGTTTTTCGAGACTTTGGGCAAGACCTTGGGCAGTTTGCCGATTTTGGCGGAGGATTTGGGCATTATCACGCCGGAAGTGGAGGAGTTGCGCGATCGCTTCGATTTCCCGGGGATGCGCATTTTATTATTTGCCTTCGGCGGGGAGTCGGATAATGCTTATTTACCGCACAATTACATCCCTAATTGTTTGGTATATGCCGGCACCCACGACAACGATACGACTCTCGGTTGGTGGCAGCGAATTTCTGAGGAGGAAAAACAACACGTTGCTAACTATCTCGGTTACGATCGCCATAACGAAGTTAAGGAGATTCACTGGGAGTTGATGCGACTGGCATCGGCGTCGGTTGCCAACCAGGCAATTTTATCGTTGCAAGATTTGTTTGGTTTGGATAACAGGGCGCGGATGAACGATCCGAGTATCATTCCGGGTAACTGGCGCTGGCGCTATACCAGTTCCGAGTTGTTGACCCAGGAATTGAGCGATCGCCTGTTGAAACTAACTAAACTGTATAGCAGGTAATTGCTAATTGCGAGTAGGGTGCGCACCGCGCACCTTACTATTGTTAGTTTGCACTTCCATCTGGCAAAACATTGAACCATTTTCAATACATTCGCCATTTTTTCAAAGCTAACTCACCCGCCAGAAACCGGGTTTTTTTGAACAATACCTTCGCCAAAACGAAAAATGCCTTAACTGTCATTGCGAGGGGGGGGCTTAACGTTAAAATGGGAATTTGAGCGTTAAGCCCCCCCGTGGCAATCGAGCGAGATTGCTACGTAGAAAAAAATCGGAAAATTTCTCTTTTTATCTACTTTTCCCTATTTCTTATTCCCTACTCTTGCCTTTTGCCTCTTGCCTTTTGCCTAAAAGCGACCCTCTTTTGGACACATCTCAAATAAAACTGCTATATATGCTTATCGAAAGCCAAAATGCACGCTATTTAATCCATTTATCGAGGGAACGTTGGAGTTTAACTTCTATTAAATAAGACAGTCCTATTATTATGGCAAATTTAAAAGCAGACTCCAACCAAAAGTTAGAGATGTAGGGAGTCAAATTCCATCTAATTAACAGGGGATAATGAAAGAGATAGATGCAATAGGAAATAGGAGCAATTCTCGCAAACAAGCCCAATATATTGTCAAAATAAAGCCATTTAAACCGCGACCAAATTAGGGCTAAATTTATCAAATTTAAAGCGACAAAACAATGGCGAAAAACCAAAAATGGATAGTAGCCAAGTCTAATTTTTTCTGGGTCAGTGAGAACGGGAAAAGCGGTTAAAATCGACATCAAAAACAAGGAAATTAAAACAGGTTTAATTTTAGCCAAAGGAAAGCGGCGGTAACGAAGATAAACCAAAGCAAATTCTAAGCCAGACCACCAGATAACAAAATAGGAATATAGCAAAGCGAAATGGTTGGGTAATCTGAGATAAAAGAGATAAGAAAAAGCCGAAAAGGTTAAAACTAAATAAATTCTATTTTTGAGATTTTTCCAGTTAAAAAATAGTTTAGCTAGGGGAAAAAATAGGATGTAAAACCACCATTCATAAGATAAAGTCCAGAGGGGAAGATTTTCGAGAAAAGGTTCTACAAGAGTCCCGGGTTTGAGTTCGGAGTTATCCTGTAGCATTAATAAATTACCTCCCAGCTCGAACCAGGAAAATTTACTTTCCAAATTGCCGTTGAGGTAATAGACAAAAATCGAGATAAGGATAGTTATTAAAAAGGGAATGTAGATGCGGCGAAATCTTTTGAGGAAAAAGTCTCGAAAAGTGATTTCGGGATGGTGGGAAAAAGACAGATAAATGCCAAACCCGCTGAGAAGAAAGAAGACAACAACCATCTCTTGTCCGAAAGAGAAAAAGAGCTTTTTAACAGTGTGGGGAACGAAGCTCATGTAAAGCACCCAATGGGATACCATGACATATAAAGCAGCAAAACCCCGCACGGAATCAAGCTTTTTTAGGTAGATTTTCTTTGCTTTTTTCACCGCAATCATTACCGAGCATCTGCTTGCATACTCTATGATAGTTCAAGTTAGCAGTTCTCGGCGCGGTTTGGGTCTAAGTTAAGGGAGGATAAGAATGGTCGGGCCCTTAGGATGCTTCCAAAAGTCTTTTGGTTTAGTATGAATACGAGTATTAATATTAGTATGTAGTAGTGGTAATAAATAGTTTCTAAACTGATTCCACGGGTAAAGCGATCGCAAACTCGGTTCCTTTTCCCGGTTCTGAATTTACCTCAATTGTGCCGTTATGTTTGGCGACGATCTGATAAGAAATAGCGAGTCCGAGTCCGGTACCTTTACCGACAGATTTAGTAGTAAAAAATGATTCAAAAATCTTCTCTCGAATTTCTGGTGCAATTCCGGGGCCGTTATCTTTTATCCTGACTTTTAGATAATCTCCATCTACTTCCGTAATAATCCAGATAGTAGGGATTTCTTCGCTGTTCCAGCTAGCCGAGTTTTGAGTTTCTTCGATCGCGTCTATGGCGTTACTAATTATATTCATAAATACTTGATTCAGTTGTGCCGGATAGCACCGAATTGGTGGCACGTTGCCGTATTCTTTAATCAGTTTAATTCCCGATTTTAGTCGATGGTTTAAAATAATTAAAGTGGAGTCAATTCCTTTCTTAATATCCACCGCTGCGATGCTACATTCATCTAAGCGGGAGAAATTACGCATCGAGACGACAATTTCGCGAATTTTATCGGAACCTATTTGCAGGGAAGAGAGGGTTTTTGGCAAATCTTTTGTCAGGAAATCTAAATCTATTTCCTCGATGTATTCTTGAATATTAACCGAGGGGTTTGGATATTGTTGCTGGTAGAGAGAAATTAATTCTAGCAGGTCTCGAACGTAACTATTAGCATATTCAATATTGCCGTGAATGAAATTAATGGGATTGTTAATTTCGTGGGCGACGCCGGCAGCCATTTGCCCGATGCCAGACATTTTTTCTGTTTGAATAAGCTGGTTTTGGGTTTGTTTTAACTCTTGGGTGTATTCGGCAACTCGTTCGATGAGATGGTTGAGAGAATCTGCCAATAAACCAACTTCATTTTCAGTAGTAACGGGGGCGCGGAGTAGAAAATTATGTTCTGTAGCGACTCGGTTGGCAACCTCGGCAACTTCGATAATGGGGCGGGCGATCGCTCTACTGGTATAAACGGCTAAACTAGCAGCGATCGCCGCCGAAATTAAAATACTGCCGATAATAATTGCCAGGCGCAGATTTTCAGCATTTTTTAGGGTTTTCTTGGCTTCCAATTCCCGCTGGTAGGCTGCTAAAATCTGCTTGTTTAAATCCTCTGCCAATTCGTCGATTAAAATCGATTCTTCTCCGCTGCTAATTCTCAAAAGTTTTAACTGTGCGGACTCGATTTCTTTTGGCTTTAAATTCCCCGGGTTAATTTCTTCCAAGCGCCTTTGAGTTATGACGGCGTAATATTCGACAAGAATAGCATAGCGCTGGGATAATTTTTCTAATTTTTCTGCTTCCCTTGCTAAAACTTCGCGGTTAGCTTCGATAAAAGATTCAAGTTCGGAAAGTAGTTTTTTAGTGCGATTTGTTTTTTCTAAAAAAGATTTATATTCGTATTCTACTGCTGCGGAATTTCCCAAGGTTGCCGGCAAACGTAAGGCGTGCGATCGCGATTCGAGTCCGGCATTTTGTAAGTTATGAAGGAGCAGTTGTTGCTGGTGGGCGACTTCTTGTTGATGTGCAGTTCCTTGGCGCAGTAATTCTCCGACAACCAACCCAGAGGCAGTCCCCGTAACGGCTATGCCAATAGCTACCCCATAGCCAAAGCCTATTTTTTGGCCTATTCCTAGATGCCTGAAGTTTCCCTTAGTCCATTTAGAAACTAGGGGCAAAATTTTTATTTTGCTTTTAGAGGAGGCTCGGTTTGCCCTTGTTTTGTTATGAAAAAACATATTGGGAATTTGCGGTAGTAGCATAACAGATTCTCCTAGCCAGGGTAATTGAGGATGACAGTCCTTGATTTACCTTGGTTGTTTTACTGCACTCTAATGAATTTTACTTTTGAACATTATAATGATATTATCTCTTATGGAGGGAAATAATTGTTGTGATCTAGATCGACCTGGAAGGTGATTTGAGGTTTCTATCTATTTTTGAAAAAAAACGGCATATTTATTAAAAACAATAACTAGGAGGGTTGAATGTATGAGTGCCAAAAATTCGACGATAAGCAATGCTAATTCTCCCCTGGTTAGGGAACAGTTTGGCAGTGCGGATGTTTACGCTCAAAATGCAAAATCTATTCTCAACAATGCTACTGGCTTTATTGGGGCTTACGATTTTACTTTGAATCCTTATCGCGGCTGTCAGTACGGATGCAGCTATTGTTATGCTGCTGCTTTTAGCCCTAACAAAAAGATGAAGGAAGATTGGGGAAAATGGGTTATTGTTAAGGAAAATGCGGTGGAAGTTTTAGAACAAGAATTAAGAAGGTGGAGGAGCAAAAATCCTGAAAAGTTTCCGACTATTTATATGAGCAGCGTTACAGACCCTTATCAGCCCATAGAATCTAAGACTTTTTTAACTAGGCGAATTTTAGAGGCAATGCTGGAATTTAGACCGATTTTAGTAATTCAAACTCGCAGTCCTACGATTGTTAGAGATATCGAGATTTTAGAGCGCTTTCAAAGGTTAAGAATTAATATGAGTATCCCCACTGGCAGCGAACGGGTTAGAAAGGATTTTGAACCGCAATCTCCGAGCATTCAAGCGAGAATTAATGCTTTAAAAAAAATCCGAGATAGGGTAGATTTAGATTTGGGTTTTATGCCGAAATTAGGGGTGACAATTACTCCTTTGCTGCCGACTTTTCCGGGCGATCGCTCTAATTTTATCCGACAGTTAGACTTTGTCGACCGCATTGTAATTCAGGATTTCCATCCGGTGAAAAATCGCTCTTTGGCGGCGAGTACCAGGGAGGAGGCTCTTGCTCTTAAAGAAAAGTACGGTTGGTGGTACAATAAACAACGAGAAAATTATCAACAGTTCAAAAACGAGCTGATAACAACTCTCGCTGGTGTTGAAATTACAGAAGGTAAGGAGGGATTTGGTTATGACTAACCCATTGACGAATTGGTGGCGTTCCCAAAAGTTCCGGGGGGCCCTTAAGGGGGGCGATCGCTCTTTGGCGCAAAAATTGTTACAGGAGATACAGAAATCTGGGGCAAGGTTATCTTGGCAGGAGAAACTTTTTAAAAAGCAACTGAAACTGGAGAAGTCTTTAAAGGAAAAAGAACGGGAAATTGCTTCTTTAAGCAAGCTTTTAAAGGATGCTAACCAGCAGCGAAAAATTGCGGAATTAGGGGAGGATTTTGGAGAGTTAGATTTTGGGCGTAGGGAGGAGGATAAATTAACGCCAAACGCTCGATTTATTGAGTTTGTCTCCGAGGCTTTTGAGTTGAGCGATCGCGACGAAAATATGGTGCAATGCACCGGCATCGACGGAGAGATTTTCTACGAACTCGAATCGAGTTTGGTCGAATACATAGAAGCAGAATTTAAGCTGGTACCTAAAGGCAAGCTTAAATCTGCTATAAAAGATGCGATGGAGGATATCGAGGGATTAAAACTGGGAAGAGACCCGGACTATAATTTTAATTTGACTCCCCACGTTTACTTTATGAAGTATTTTTTAGAAAACGTTTATTGCAACTATTTGGCATGGTTTTTAATTTATAAAAATGGGCTGTTGCCGAGTAAAGTAAACATCCTCGATATTGCTGCGGGGCCGGGAACGGTTGCTTGCGGTCTGGCTTCATTGTTGAATACTGCCAGCAGCTTTTTCTCCGTGGAACCGATGCATATTTCTTATTATTCTCTGGAGAAACAAAAAGCGCTTCAGTATCGAGGATTGCAGTTCTGGCGACAGTACATAGAAAAGCAAGAAGCGCCAACAAATGCTTATTTTCGCTTCGATACGACAGATATTTTTAACTACGATAACGAATCTAAAAAGCTACCCGCAGACTTTTTTGATTTTGTGGTAGTTTCCCACTGCTTTTTTATGGATGCTGGAGATAGAAAAAAATCTTTTGAGGTTTACAAGCAGATTTTTCGAGAAAGTCTCAAGGACGAAGGTTACGTTTTGATAATCGTTCAAGGAACAAAAGTCTTTAAAGTTCATAATCTAACGCCAAGCGAGGATATTGCCAAAGAAAGAAATCTCATTCAAAAAGTAGTTGAAGAAATGGGGTTAAAATTGGTTTGTTACAAATATTTAACTTCCACTGGTCAAAGGATTTCTTTAGGAGCTAGTTTCCCTAAATTTGCCAAAGAAAATTTGCCGCGTCAGAAACACATGAGCGAGCTAAAATGTCAATATCTCGGCTTAAACTATGACTCCCACTACGCCATTGATGACTATGTAATTTTAGCAAAACGTTAAAAAAACCGGGTGCGGGTGGTTTTTGTTAGTAAATAGTAAAAAGCTTTTTCAGTCAACCCGCGCTTTTATTGGAAGTAATAGAATGCTAAAAAGAACCAAAATAAAAACTTATGAAGTTTTAGAATCAATAGCAGTTAGAGAGGGACAATACCGGATATTTTCTTATTTAATTATGACATTAATCGTCTTAAATGTCATAGCTGTAGTTTGCGAAACCGTGGATCCTCTCTACGATAAATATCAAAGTTTTTTTGATAATTTTGAGTTATTTTCTGTGATAGTATTTACCACTGAGTATTGCTTGCACGTTTGGTCTTGTAACGTTTCTGGTAAATACAGACATCGAATTTGGGGTAGAATAAAATTCATGCTTACCCCCTTAGCTCTTGTAGATTTAATCGCGATTTTACCATTTTATTTACCTCTGATTTCACCGGATTTAAGATTTATCAGAGCCTTGCGTTTATTTCGGTTGTTTCGCTTGTTGAAAATGACCAAATATTCTCAGTCATTGAGAATGTTATTGAGAGTAATAAAAAACAAAAAAGAAGATTTATTAGTTACCGTGTTCGTAGTGGGGGTCGTTTTAGTGATGGGTTCGAGTATAATCTACTACGTCGAAAATAACGTGCAACCGGATAAATTCCCCCACATTCCAGCAGCTTTATGGTGGGGAGTTGTCACCTTAACAACAGTAGGTTACGGGGATGTATATCCGATTACTCCTTTGGGAAAATTTTTAGGAGCGATAGTGGCGTTACTTGGCATCGGCATCTTTGCTTTGCCTGCCGGTATCATAGCTTCGGGTTTTAACGAAGAAATGCAGAAAAGACAGACTTTAAGAAATAAAACACAACCAACAATTTGCCCCCACTGCGGCAAAGAAATCGAGGATAACCGATAACAAAGAAAATCGAGCATAACCGGTAACAGGCAGGATGCCTGTTCTACGGCATTCCTCTGGCTCCCCCCTTTTTAAGGGGGGCGGGGGGGGAGCCCCATTCCCCAATTAAAACTTGCCAATCTCCCCATCTCCTGCTAGTATTAGCTCAAGTTGCCAATCTAGTAAGGAGAATAGTTCGTGAAAGCAGTTGTCATCAATAGTTATGGCTCCCCCGAGGTCTTGCAATACGAGGAGATAGACCGTCCAAAAATTGGGGCAGACGAACTTTTAGTAAAAGTTAGCGCCAGCAGCGTCAACCCCGTTGACTGGAAAACTCGGCGGGGCGACTTGCAAATGCTCTCGGGTTTTAGCTTTCCCAAGGTCTTAGGTTCCGATCTATCGGGCGTAGTGGTAGAAGTGGGGCAGCGAGTTCAGAATTTCCAACCGGGAGATGAGGTTTATACTTTTGTCAATCCTTTGAATGGGAGCGCTTACGCCGAATATGTGGCGGTGTCGGCGGGTAGCGTCGCTTTAAAACCGCAAAACCTCTCTCACGCCCAAGCAGGGGTGGTTCCCCTCGCGGGATTGACTGCTTTTCAATCTCTGATGGACTTGGGGCAAATGAGGCCGGGGCAAAAAGTCTTGATTAACGGCGCTTCTGGCGGTGTCGGTACCTTCGCGGTGCAAATTGCGAAAGCTTTCCAAGCTCGGGTGACGGGGGTTTGCAGCGGTAAAAATGCGAGGTTGGTAGAGGGTTTGGGGTGCGATCGCGTTATTGACTATACCGAAGTTGACTTCACCCAGCAACCGGAAAAGTACGACATTGTTTTCGATGCGGTGGGGAAAAGCTCTTTTGGCGCTTGCGAGAAAGTGTTGGAACCGCAGGGAGTCTATATTTCGACTTTACCGACTTTTGAGAACATCGGCCCTAGTTTGGCGACTTTGTTTTTTCCAGGTAAAAAAGCAAAGTTGGCGATGGCGACGCCTTCTCCAAAAGACTTAAATGCTTTGCGGGAGTTGATGGAAAACGGTTCGGTGGAACCGATTATCGATCGCACCTATCCCCTCGAACAGATAGCCGAGGCCCACGCTTACAGCGAAACCCATCGCGCCGTGGGTAAAATTGCGGTGACGGTGGAAGAACCGTAGAATAGGCATCTTGCCTGTTAGTCCTGGAACGGGAACAGGCAAGATGCCTGTTCTACGGGGGTTATACTCGACGCGGTTAGAAAATGCGCTTTTTTTGAGTAAGAGCATGAGTAAGAGTATGAGTATGAGCGTTCGGTTACGCGAAAAGTATAAATAATTGGGAGGTTGAGATATGACGATAAAACATGAAATTTTGGAAATAGAAACCGATGCGGGGATTGGTATTTATAATATCACGCCTCAAATCGAGCAATTGTTAGGAGGCGGCGGGATTAAAAACGGACAGGCTGTTATCTTTTCCCGACACACCACAACCGCTCTCGCTATCAACGAATACGAGGAGAGGTTGTTAGAAGATGTGAAAGTGCATTTAAGGAAACTAGCCCCCGAGTCCGACAAATACCTGCATAACGACCTCCACCTCAGAGACGTGCCCCCAGACGAACCCGAAAACGCCCATTCTCATCTGATGGCGATGATGTTGAGCGGCAGCGAGGTTATTCCGGTATTAGATGGTAAACTAGCTTTAGGCACTTAGGGCGCAAAGCTAACAAAATCAAGGGGTTTAAAGGGTCATTTTCCTGGTTTATGATAGCATTTTGATAGAAGTGTTTGACAATGAAACTAGGAAAATGGCCAAAAAAAATAAACCAAAATCAACTCGCACCTTTAACAGGGTACAGGTCAGAACAGACAAGGGAGTGCTTCGATTGCAGTTCCTTAGTCTGTTGGTTCCCACGCTCAAGGCAAAAGGCGCTAATTTCTCCCGCTATAAGAGTCTTGGGAAGCGAGAGATAGACCCCCATACAGGAGTTTCTAATCGGTATTGGGCGGAGGCGATCGCGTCTCGCATTCAAGCGGATATAGAGCTCCCGGATAGTCTTTTCGACTATACCTTGAAAAAATATTTGGATGTCAATATTTCCGATGATATTGATTGTGGAGACGCGACCGCTTTTACTTCTCAGTTAACTGTAGGCTAACTCTGGGAAGATTTCTTAGAATATCATTTACCCGGGAAAGCCTTGTCAACTAAGGTTGCCCATGAAAAGGATTATGCCTCAAAGCTTCAGCCTTTTTGGAATGAAGCGATTAACAGGGAGCCGCGCAAAAATAACTTACCTATTCAGAAGTAAATTGAGGATGGATGGAGTAATTTTATTCTCAATTGACTGCTGTCTCTGAGAATATGCACGTTATCAAAATCTTGGATCGCTTTTTTTCCTGTTTAATACTCATTGTTATCGTTCTCGAACTCGAACAGTTAGTGCTGTATTAGTGGTAGTATTGCTAATCAAATTAACGACTGCTTCTTTACTGACTAGATGAGAAACTTTAATAGTTAATCCAATTTCTGTTGCTAGTTTTTTTTACTCACTTTTCCACAATCTCCCTCGACAACCATTGCTGCCACCGCAATCTGCTGTTAAGTAATCATGCAAAATTAATTACATATTTTTTCCCAACATTTTGCAAGATATTTTCTACTGCTTCCACCAAACTTTCCTAGCTGGCATCAAAATCTAGCCACGAATATTTAATAAGGGTCTGCAGAAAAAAACAAACATTGTCTGTGTTGGAGGGTTTTGGGTAATGGGTAATGGGTAATGGGATAACAGTAAGATGGCAAAAACATCTACCTCAATCAAAAATGTACCTCATTAGTCTGGGAAGCGCTATAGTTCATTTTTTCTGTTGAAGAATCCCAGCACATTTAGCCTTTTACTTCTGTCACTTTTTCGGGTAACTTGTTCTCCGATTTCTTGCGTACAATAAGGTACTAATGTAATAAGAGAAAAGTCGACTTAATCCAAATATCTTAAGTCTATTTCGCCTTTTTTATCTCTTTCTTTTAGCTCTTCGAGGAGTTCGGTTTTTAAGGCATATTCTTTTTCATCTGGCTTACCAGATAAAACTTTTCGGATGGGATGCTATGTCATTGAAGCGGATTTTAACACTCTTTTTATCGTATCTTTCCTAGCTTTAATTTCCCACGCGTGAAATTTTGGATGGGAAAAAGCGATCGGGTGCATCTCAAGGAATGAATAGCGCCAAGAATTTAACGAGTATTAGTAAGCGGTCAGTTGTTAGTAGTTGTCTAACAACTGATAAAAAACGACTAACAACGCTCCCAAAATCATTGATTTTTCTGCCTTAACTACAAAACCAACCGCCTCGCAATGACAATTGAAGTCGTCGAGCGTGACACTTGTCAATTTCTCAAGCTTAGATTAAACTTGAGATGGGACGGTCAAGGAAGACCGCCCCAAGAGAACGCGATCGCCCCTATTAACCTTAAAACCATGAACGAACTACAAACCAAAATATCAACCGATACTTGGGTAACGGCTACTTGGGGGGAATATGTCGAAGCGATCGAAGACCCGGCGTACCAAAAGGCCAAAAGTTACTACTATAACCACCAACTCAGAATCGAAATGCCCCCAGTGGGATACCAACACGCAAGCGACCATGGACTTATTACGATCGCTGTAGGAATTTTCGCAGCTATCAAAAACATCGAAGTCAGTTGTCAAGATAACTGTACTTACCGCAAAACGGGGTACCAAGATGCTCAACCAGATACATCTTTTTATATTGGTGAAAGTGCCGATGCTATCCCTTGGGAGACTTCAATTGTTGACTTAAACATCTATCCGCCACCAACTCTGGTAATAGAAGTTGCCAGCAGTTCCCTCGCTGACGATAAGGGCGAGAAACGTTTGTTTTATGAAGATATCAAGGTGGCAGAATATTGGATAGTTGATGTTAAAAACGCGCAAATTATGGCTTTTGCCATTGGTGACGGTGGCAGCAAGCGCATTACGGAATCTCAAGCTTTGCCTTCTTTGGCAATGTCTATATTAGAAGAAGCATTGCGGCGCACTCGGGAGACAAACCGCGGTCAAGTTCTCAGTTGGTTGTTAGCCCAGTTTCAGCAATAAGGAAGCAGTCAAGAAACCCGGCGCAAGCAGGAATTACCGGGTTTCTGAGGTACAGTAATAGCGCAGCACCCTACTACTTAATTAATCGTCGAAGTGCTTGATAATTGCATCGGCAAACTCAGAACACTTTAACGCTTCCGCTTTGGGCTCCATCATTCGCGCTAAATCGTAAGTTACCTCGCGGTTGGAAATAGCGGCACCGATACCTTTTTTAATCAAATCCGCCGCTTCTTGCCAACCCATATACTCTAACATCATCACCCCAGACAAAATCAAAGAACCCGGATTAACCCGATCCAAACCGGCGTGTTTCGGTGCGGTGCCGTGGGTGGCTTCAAAAATCGCACAAGTATCGCCGATATTCGCACCAGGCCCCATGCCCAAACCGCCGACAATAGCGGCAGCAGCATCGGATAAATAATCCCCGTTTAAATTCATCGTTGCCAAAATCGAATATTCCCCGGGGCGGGTTTGAATTTGTTGGAAAATACTGTCGGCAATGCGATCGTTGACCATAATTTTCTCTTTCCACTTGCCGTTGCCGTGGGTATCCCAAATCGCCGCTAACACCGACTCTACTTCCTCACAAACTTCTGCCCGTTTTTCAGGAGTTAAGGAGTCGTAACCGGGGTCAACTTGGCGGGCGTTGTCTTCGCTAGAAAGATCCGGTTTAGCTTCCTTATTGCCGAGGATCCAAGATTCCCGTTCGGTAACGCACCGATCGCGAAACTCGGTGGTTGCCAGTTCGTAACCCCAATCCCGGAAAGCGCCCTCGGTATATTTCATAATATTGCCCTTATGCACCAAAGTCACCATTTGCTTAGACTTGGGTAAAGTTAAGGCTTTTTCGATCGCCCGCCGAACCAAACGTTGGGAACCGGTTTTGCTTATCGGTTTGATACCGATGCCCGAGTCGAGACGAATTTGTTTTGTGCCGTGTTCGGGAGTGGCAGGGATTAGGTCTTTGTTCAAGAACTCGATTAACTTGTTACAAATATCGGTACCTTCGCGCCATTCAATGCCCAAATAGATATCTTCGGTATTTTCCCGATAAATAATGATGTCGAGAGCCTCTGGATTTTTGTGAGGCGAGGGAGTACCCGGATAAAATTTGCAAGGACGAACGCAAGCATAGAGGTCGTTAATTTGCCGGAGGGCCACGTTAAGCGAGCGGATGCCGCCGCCGATGGGAGTGGTTAGGGGCCCCTTGATGGCGATGCCGTATTCTTCGATCGCCTTGAGACTGTCTTCCGGCAGGTATTGAAAAGTGCCGTATTTATCGCAAGCTTCGTCGCCGACGTAAACTTTGAACCAGTTAATTTCCCGTTTGCCCCCGTAAGCTTTCGCCACCGCCGCATCGAATACCTTTTGAGAGGCCGGCCAGAGATCCACGCCGGTGCCGTCGCCTCGGATGAAGGGAATAATCGGATCGTCCGGGACGATGGGTTTGCCGTCTTTGAAAGTTACTTTGGAACCGGTGGTTGGGGGAGTTATTTTTTCGTACATATTTACTTTGTCCTTTCGTTTTGGTTTCCGCTTTATTATGGAGCAGATTTTTCTGGGGGGGGAAAATAATTATAAAATTTTTAGATTTCTTGTTAGCAATTTTACAAATCGCATCCTGGGGAGCGGGAGCTTTTTTTAGGTAAAACTTTAAATTATTATCTGAAGAAAGAACTCTCGGTTAATTATGTAATCTTTTTTTAAGATTTTGAGGTGGCTTAGATTTTATCGCCTTTCTCTTCAGACCAGAAAAGCGATAAAATCTAAGCATCTATTCTTGATTGACTGCAGGCTTGCCAAGATGAGAAAAGTTAAACTATTTATTGCTACCTCCCTCGACAGCTTTATTGCGACAACCGACGGTGGAGTGGATTGGTTGTTTGGCGATCGCGACTACGGCTACCGAGACTTTTATAACTCCATCGACACTACTTTAATGGGCAACAACACCTACAAACAAATTTTAGAATTTGGCGTTGATTTCCCATATACCGATAAAACCAATTATGTTTTTAGCAAACAGCCCCAAAAAGATACCGAGTTTGTCAGTTTCATAGGCGAAGATGAAGATTTAGTCTCCTTTGTCGTCTCTTTGAAACAAAAAGAAGGTAAAGATATTTGGTTAATTGGCGGCGGAGAAATTAATGCCTTTTTTCTCAGCCACCATCTAATAGATGAAATGATTCTCTCGGTTCACCCCGTCATTTTGGGGCCGGGTTTGCCTTTATTTGCAGGTCAACTACGGCAACAAGATTTGAGATTGTTAAACTGCAAAACTTTTCCCAGCGGTTTGGCACAACTTGTCTATGGAGTTTTGCCCGAGGAGAGTTTTTTTCCACTCAAAAAGCAAACTGGGTGCATCTAAGGCAAACAGACAAAAATTACTCGAAGCGATGCACCAGATGCAACTATCCCCAAATTTCTCGGCGGTGGTGTTTTTCCCAAGAGCGATTTCGGAAAAATAGCCCTATATCTGCACCTACCATAATTGAATTTAAAATATAGAGGTAGATAACGCCGTCCGGGCTGTAAAACACTTTGTGGAGGATGCCGCACAAATACCCCGTAAAAATAACCAACAGAAACAAAATGCTTTTTCCTCTCGTAGTTCGCGATCGCCACGATTTTGCTAGAGATAAAGGCCATGCAAAGCCAAAACAAAGGAGCATGATAACTTCAAAAATACTCATGGACTTTTCCTGATTACTACCATAATTGCGGCAGCCTGGGGTTGCCGCTAAGTCTACTAGGAATGACTGACTCAATTTACTTACAGAGTATTTTTACCTAAATCAGAGCAAAGCACCTTTTTCTTAATAAATTCTTAACTATAGCGTTTCTAGTCAGCGAACTAGAATAGGGAGCATCCCATATTTGTAAAAAGACTCTCTTGGCAATTCCCCATTCCCTATTCCCCATTCCCAAAAAGCGATAACTTTTTGGTTCGTTTCAAAATTGGGATACACCCCTAGAATATTTGTATCAAGTCCAATCATTTGCCCCTTCCAAAATCGCGTTTTCCATCTCCTCAATTGTTGCTTTCTCTATCCCAGGACGGTGTAGAATACCGGCTCAGTCTCCCACGCCGAACTTGAGAGGAATCATCTTAACTCCTCCATCTTGGTCGATGACGAACTCTATTTTAGTGCCTGTATCCAGTTTGAGATAGTCCCTAATTTCTTTAGGGATAACTATCGCTTCTTTATTGGTAACTGTTGCAACGGTCATAACTACAACTCTTTGCTAATTTTTTTTCTATATAGCGTTTCCAAATGAGATGTAAACGAAAAAACGACTTTCTATTCATAGCAAAAAATGACTGTTACCTTCTTAACTGTTGCCTCTTGCCTCTTGCATGCATGCCTCAATCGGCTAATTACTGTACACATCTCAAATGAAACTGCTATATTAACATTATTGACAAAAAAGGATAAAAACGGGAGCATCGAATCTTTGCAAAAATAGAAAATTTCGCCGTCCCAGTTATTTATGACTTTGCCATTAGCAATTAGCAATTAGCAATTAGCAAAAAGCGTTAAATTCTTGGTTTTCTTCTTGCATTGAGATGCTCCCGATAAAAACTTTACAAAGACCGCTTCCACATCTTCTATTCTAATTCCTTTTCCTTCTCGAAATAAAGCACGCGATCGCTTCACTCTTTCTTGAAAAACCGGATGGCTTTCTAATTCATAATCGAAGCGATCGTCGTCATCTGAAAAACTTCGCAACACCCCCACAGGTTTACATTTTTTAACATCGTTTTGCAATTCACTTAAAGTTACTTTTTTCATAGTTTACTACTCCTCAAAAATCTGGCTTCTCGCTTGCTAATAGAGCGAGATTTACGCATAAGGAAATTTGGACGGCAAGAGAATTGCTTCGCTGTAGATCGCAATGACAGAAATAGGTAAGGTTAAACCCGATGTCTGGGTAAAGCATTCGGACAATAATATCTCTGCTTTTTATCTTTACCCCCCGAATGCTTTACCCCTACAGACTTAATTAATAGCCTCAATTTCCGCCAAATCCAAAATTTGCGGAATCAAATCTTCCCGCTTCACCGCCATCAAATGTACCCCGTGACAAATCCCTCGGGCAATTTTCACTTGTTCGGCGGCAATTTTCATTCCTTCTTTTAAAGGTTTCTCCGCATTTGCCAAACGATTTATAATCGCATCGGGAATATTTACCCCCGGAACGTACTTATTAATAAAAGCTGCATTTTTCGCCGATTTTAACAAAAATATTCCCGCCAAAATTGGTTTGTTCGTCTCCACGGCAACTTCGTTCGTAAACTTTTCCAACTTGTCAAAATCGGTAATTAATTGACTTTGGAAAAATTGCGCCCCAGCTAATAACTTTCTCTCAAATCTTTTCTTCAATCCCGACCAACTGGGCGACTGCGGATCTACCGCTGCCCCGGGAAATAAATCCGTGCCTCCTTCGGGTAAATTTTTCCCGTTCCAATCTACTCCGTGATTCAATTTATCAATAGCTTGCAACAAACGAATTGACTCGAAATCGAACACGCTTTTTGCATCTTTATGGTCTCCCGCTTTAACAGGATCTCCCGTCAATGCTAAGATATTTTCTATGCCTAAAGCTGCCGCCCCCAACAGGTCCGCTTGGAGTCCGATGCGGTTGCGATCGCGACAAGCTACTTGATAAATCGGCTCTATTCCATTATTTTTTAAAACCACCGATGCTGCCAAAGAAGACATCCCCAATACTGCCCGACTGCCATCGGTAATATTAACAGCATGAACTCGTCCTTTTAGACTTTCTGCCATTTCTAA
>CAZSTZ010000071.1:0-18669 GCA_964609515.1 uncultured bacterium
ACGATATCCATACCCTTCTAATCGCGCTTAAGCTCCTGATATCAACGAATCGCACGCAGGAACGAGTCGCACCAAAACCGTACTTGAGACTTTCACGCTCATACGGCTCCTGGACTAGGATTAGTAGTTTAAGGGATTTCGGCCTACTAACAGAACCCACGCTAGGAACGAAAACCGCGTCTCGGGCGTATAGCGTTAGTCGTGGCGTACTCTACCCTCCTAGTTACCTGCCCCACGTCAGCATATCCTCACTATTAGGTAAGGCATTAGCTTCTTGAGACATCCTTATTCCTTACGCCTTATAGTTAAGCTTTTCCTACCTCTGGGTCGAACAGAGGAGAACGTAAGGAGTTACATCGTTCCCGCGTACCTTTTCACGTCTGACGAACGGTTCCATAATCGTGCCGGACTCTACTAGCTAGTCCTAGCAGTCAATTAGCCTACTAGGAGTAATGTGAGTCGTACCGTTTTGGCCTCGGGGGGACTTACGCCGCATACAAGGATAATTAGGGCAAGCTGAATAAATCGAAAAAGTTCGCTTAGTGTGGGGAGGGTGGGAGGGACCGGAGGTGTGGGGGGAAAGATTTGTACACTAAAATTGACAAGTTGAACCAACTTTTTGGGTATCCCACACTCCCCACACTCCCCACCCGGACCACACCCTGCTTTTTTCACTACTACCCTAATTACCCCGGACTGCATTTACGACACCTTTATATGGTTTTTGTGCATAACCAGATCGGACTTCTCTAGCAGCTTCAACCACAATCCTTTGGTCTTATCCGCATTTGGTCCATGCACCGAGAGAGAGGGTTGCTAACCCCTCAAACCTGAACCATGAAGTCACCCCCTAGCCGAGGGGAGGGGAATCTAACCCCCAAGGTACGCGAGTTATCCCTAAATGGTTTTAGCCATAATTAAGGACGGGCCATGTTGCGGGCCGGGCTTCTTTGGCCCAACGAGTCGCACGAATAAATATGCAAAACACCAGATGCTCCCTCTGACCTTTCTTACCTCCTACCGAGCGCTTACCTCTGACCTCAAAAAAGCGTAATTCCTTCCCGTGTTGAGTATAACCATTAGTCTAATCTTTCAAAGCAGCTTTAGGATAAGCGATGCGCTTGTGATTGTATTGAGCCCAAACCTGTACGAAAATTTCGGCAATTTTGGGCATTTCCTCCTTTTGGATGCCAGAGTCAACCAATTGATTATCCACCCAGCGAGCTTTGAGGATTTTATTAACCATTTGTAAAGCCTCCTCGTGGGTGGCATCCTTGAGCGATCGCAAAGCAGCCTCGCAAGAGTCCGCCAGCATCACAATACCCGTTTCCCGAGACTGAGGAATGGGGCCGTCGTAGCGAAAATCCTCCTCGGAAACCGTGAAGCCTTCTTTTTCCGCGATTTGTTTTGCTTGGTAATAGAAGTAGGCGATGGACATCGTGCCTTGATGTTCGGGAATAAAAGCCCTAATTGCCTTGGGCAACCTATGTTTGCGAGCCATCACCAATCCCTCGCTAACGTGCTTTTTAATAATATCCACGCTCGCCCAAGGATCGTTAATTTCATCGTGCTTGTTAGGGCCTCCCATTTGATTTTCGATAAAGCCCAGAGGGTCGTGCATTTTACCGATGTCGTGATATAAGGTTCCTGTTCTCACTAAGTCTACATTACATCCTAACTCTCTAGCTGCCGCTTCCGCCAAGCTAGTTACAAACATAGTATGTTGAAAAGTACCCGGAGCTTCAGATACCAAACGCTTTAATAAAGGTCGATTGGGATTCGCCAACTCCGCCAAACGGATAGGAGTAATCAAATCGAACAAATGTTCCAGATAAGGACTCAAACCCAAAGCCACCACGCTCCAAGCCAACCCTAACATCCCTTCCAAAGCAGCAACACCCAGAACAGAATACCAGATAATAACCGCAGTGGGACTGACGATTAAACTCAACAAAAAATAAACCGCCCCTTGAGTTAATCCAACTCCAACGCCCAACAAAGCCAGCTCCTCGCGCGATCGCAAACTAGAAGCCACCAAACTACCAACCAATCCCCCCGCCACGCTAGCCGCCCAATGAATGCCCTCCACTTCCATGCCAAAGGGCACCAAAAGCGACAGCAAACCCACCACAGTTACCCCCACGGGGGAACCGTAGAAGCTACCCGCCAACAACCCTACCGCCGGCAAGCTCGTCCAAGGTATCTTCACAGCCACCAGCACTGGGGTAGTCAAAGTCAACAGCAGCAATAAAACATGGTCTCGCTTGCGCAAGCTTCGATTAAACCTGCTCTCCACCAGCAAAACCACCCCTACCGCCCCCGTTACCAAAGACGTTAATTCCATCAATCCCCGCCAATCAATTTGGCGTCGGCTCAATTGAAAATGGTCTAACAAGACAAAAGCTTTGCGATTTATCTTCTCTCCTTTGGCAACTATTATTTCTCCCCTTCGGATGTTATATTCCACGGGTTTAACTTTTTGCGCGGCTAGTTCCGCTAATTTTTTAGTTGCCTCTGAATCTGGAGCTAAATTCGCTTCTAAAGATGCTTGTAAAATTTTAATTGCTAGGGATTCTGCCTCTAGGGGTACTGCCCCTCTTACCTGAAGTTTCACCGCCCTAGCCCACTTTTCCTTCGGGAAATTGGCGGAAATACCTTGAGCTAACATCCGCTCTGCTACCGTTTTGGTACCGATCTTTGTTTCTTCCCACCCTACTTCCGAGAGTTCCAACAAAGAAGTATCATAAACCCAATTCCCTTCCGTTTCCGGTTGACTTGCCAGCATTTCCCAGGCGATCGCGTAAAGTTCGCGAGCCTGCACTACTCTTTCTATTAGTTCTCCATATTCTTCGCCAGAAACTCTTTGCCTATAGGCTACCAGTTCCGAAATTGCTCGTTGTTGTTTGGTGTCGATGGAAGGTTGTTCTTCTTCTATTTCCCTTAGCAGTTTTGGACTCGGTATCGGAATTATTTCAATAGGACCGCTTTCTGTGGGCACTTCATTAAGCTCTTTTAAATCCTGGCTGTCTTTATTTTTATTTAACTGAAGCAGGGGTAAATTTTGATTGACCTCCAAGTCTGCTATTTGCTGTATCTTTTCCCACTCTTGTTGGGGAGCTTGCCGCAAGTAATTCTGGGTAGCTGTCGATAAGATTCCCGTGTTAACAAAAGGAAACGAACCGCTCGATCGCCTAATTTCATCCCCAACCTCCAATAATGTTTCTAACTCCTCAGCAATTTTTTCATTTATAGATTGCTCGGTTTTTAATACTTGTACTTCGCCTAGTCTGGCTGCTTTGCGTTTTTCCTCAGTCCTTTTCATGTCTATGACTTTATCATCAACCGGGGCCTTTATTGTCTGAGGAGCTATGGTCCCTTCATCTAGCTTCGGCTGATTGTAAAATCGCTGGCCAGTAGTTCCCGTTATGCTTCCTATTGCTAGGAGTACCAGCAGGGGGGAAGTTGTTAGACTTGACCAGGGCGATTTTGGTTTTGGTTTTTTGCTCTGGGAGCGATCTCTAGTTTGCAGTATTCTTGTCAGATGCATATTTCCTGACGATTGCATACCCTTACTATTTGTTGGTGGAAGTTCTAAGTAATTAATAATTAACTCAGCGTGCCCAATTAATTGGAAACTACCAATTAATTAATAATTAATAATCGAAGCCATTTAATCAATCCTCGAATTAAGGGGAATTGTTAATTGTTAATGAGGACGAATTACGTTCTTGGCGGCAACGGCTGGCACTAAGTTTAGTTTGTTTTCCATTTTTTCTGGATTATAGACTCCACACCACAATGCCCAGAGGCTTGTTGCTAGTTTAATAATTTCTGCTTCCCCGGTTGCTGCTTCTCCCATTGTTTGAGTTTTCTCAAGCAGAGCGTCCAGGGAGCGCCGCCATCCTACAGGTATTCCTGCAATGCTGTTATAGGCTCCTGAGATGGCTCCCACTATAGCACAGATTTGAGAGCCTTGCCCCGTTCGGGCCGATCTCAGTACCGCCAGTTCCCAATTTTCCGGGCTACTCAGAAAACAATAGAAGGCCAAGGGCAGCGGCATTAACCATGAAGTTGGACGGGCGATCGCCTCTTTTTCTTTTAATTCTTCTCCCATACCAGAAAGTGTTTCTTTCATAGCTTTTGCCTTCAAAGACAGCTTGGTAATTGCTGTTTCTAAATCGGCCCGCTTTTCTAACAAGCTCTGAACTTCCTTTAACAGTTCCACTAAAGGGCCTTCCTCTTGGAGATAGGAGATCGTTTTAGGGAGCGCTGTTTCCGGGTCTAGTTTTTCTTGTAGTCCCAGAGCGATCGCGTATCCAACTGCTAAATTATTTAACTTTACATCTAAATTACCCTGACAAACCTCTACTATTTGGTCTAATTTTTCTCGCTGTTTAGTTTCTTCTTCGTGATAGAGCATGGCCACTGGCAAGCTGGCAATGGCTATTTCCCATGGTCTAGCTTTTTCCCACTTGCTCTTTTCTAATTCTGAAGGGAGCGTCGATACCGCCCCATTATTGGGAGCTGCTCGCAGTGTCTTCCTTTGCCATGTTTCCCAGTTTTCTTGCCAATCTTCTTGCTCTAAACCTTCATGCTTAATTAAGCTCCGAGCGCTAATTATGGCAATTTCTCCATTTATTGCTCTATTTATTGCTCTATTTTTGCCAATTTCTTGAAACGTTTTTTTGGGGCTGCTAATTAAGTCTTCGCTTTCTCTTTTACTGCCACTAACCATACTTAATTCCTGGCAAATAAAATCTCCTACAATTGCACCTAATAAAGCTCCTTTAAATTGACTTAAGAGCGAGTTTTTCATATTTTTTGTTAATTGTCAATTGTCAATTGTTGCTTCTTTACCATTAACAATTTACAATTTACAATTGACTTTTATTATTAATTACTTAAATGGTTAACCAAAGCTTTTAGTCCCAATAAATAACTATCGGAACCAAAACCGCTTATTTGACCTATAGCTATGGGCGCAATATAAGAATGATGTCGAAAAGCTTCGCGCCTGTAAATGTTACTTAAATGTACTTCTACTGTAGGAAGATTAACTGCTGCTAGAGCATCCCTAATGGCCACGCTCGTATGAGTGTAAGCTCCTGCATTTACGAGTATGCCTTGGTGTTGCCCCCACGTTGAGTGAATGGCATCCACCAAGGCCCCTTCATGGTTAGATTGCAGTATAGAAATTTTTACTTGCAGCTTTTGGGCTTCTTGCTCTAACAGCCGATTTATATCCTCTAATGTTGCACTGCCATAGATTCCTGGTTCTCGTTGGCCCAGGAGATTTAGATTTGGCCCGTGCAATACTAAGATGCTAAACAACTGCAAAAAGTTTTTTGTTAATAAATTACCGCTGTCCTAGGCAATGGCGATCGTTCACCGGTATTGGA
This sequence comes from uncultured bacterium, assembly GCA_964609515.1. GTDB lineage: Bacteria > Cyanobacteriota > Cyanobacteriia > Cyanobacteriales > Microcoleaceae > CALKCV01. The sequence continues at coordinate 5,400 of CAZSTZ010000071.1, forward strand.
ATTGGAACTGGTTCTGGTTCTGCTTGAGGACCAAGCAAGGATTCTATGACTTTACGAGCCAATTCTTTTAGTTTTTCTAGAACCTTCTCTATGTAATCCATTATTATCCTAATTCCCGCTGTCTACTCTCAGCTTAACTGTTGGTTCGTTAGCGAGCTCGGGGTAAGCGGGGCGGGAACTGCCGCTTCCCTTAATACAATCCGACGGTCGTAACTTTTACGCTTTAGCACTCTATCAAATCCCTAATTTTAGGTTAGTTGATTTTTCTGTTGCACTTGCAACTTCTGGCCTTCGCTTTTCTTTACTTTCCGTCTGTATTACTTGGATCCTAACAAATCTTTTTTAGAAAGGAGTCCGCTATCTAGCTGAACTTTTTTTATTTTGTCTTTCTCTAATTTTCGTTCTTTTTTATTTGCTACACAACTTTTCCAACCCGATTTTTTGATTTCCTGGGTAAATTTTCCTAATATTACATAGCTTAACATTTCTTTACAATTCGGGTAATCGTCCCGATCGCCTTCTTTATCTGTAGCCTTTTTTTTCAGAACTCGCCGTGGCCATCCCTTTAATTTAGATTTTAGATTTTTTGCCGAACAGTACAAATGAAGGCCATTGCACGTCAATGGGCGACAATGGCCCAAATAATTAGAGAATGGCCAACAATTGCCGCCTTAACTTGTCCAAGGCCATCGAAGCGCTGGCCCGCCGAATCCAATCCCGACTCCGGGTGGCACCAAACCGATATTCAAAACTTTCGACCTTTAAAAGCTTTCCTCTGGCTCCCCCCTTCTCAAGGGGGGCGGGATCGCCGTCAGGCCCGGCCAAACCAATATAAACCAAACCCACGGGTTTAATTTCGCTGCCGCCACCAGGTCCCGCAATGCCGGTAATGCTCAATCCCCAATCTGTGCCAAAACTCCGAGCAACTCCCGCCGCCATTTGCTGCGCTACTGGGGCGCTAACTGCCCCAAATTGTTCTAAATCTTCCTCCCTGACATTCAACAACCCTGCCTTAATCCGGTTGTCATAAGCAATAATGCCGCCTAAGAAATAATTAGAACTACCGGCAATCTCGGTTAAGAGACTGCCGAGGCCGCCCCCAGTACAAGACTCCGCCACCGCTAAAGTTTGACCCTTTTCTAACAACAACTTGCCAACTACGGAGGCCAAAGTCTCGTCATCGATACCGTAACAGTCGGTGCCGGCAATCTCGCGGATTTTTTGTTCTACGGGAGCGATCGCCTCCATTGCCGCTTCTGGGGACTCTGCCCGGGCAGAAATTCTCAACCTCACCTCCCCATGATTGGCATAAGGGGCAACGGTGGGATTATTTAATTCCAACAAAGGAGCGACTTTTTCTGCCAAGGCAGATTCCGTAGTGCCCCAAAACTTTAAACTGCGACTGTAAATAGTTTGACCGCACCAACCGTTACTTTGCAAATAGGGGACAGTGATTTCCTCCCACATCCGCTTCATCTCTGCGGGGACGCCGGGAAAAGCCAGAATTGTCACCTTATCTCTTTTAAAAATAATCCCTGGGGCGCTGCCGATGGGGTTATAGAGAACGTCCGCCCCTTCGGGAAGTAAAGCTTGTTTGCGGTTGCTGGGAGTCATCACCCGGCCTCGTTGGGCAAATTTTTGGGTAATGTCTTCGATAATTTCCGGCCTTTCTGTTAGGGGGACGTTGTAAAAATCGGCGATAGTTTCCACGGTGAGGTCGTCGGGGGTGGGGCCGAGGCCGCCGGTAAAGATGAGGAGTTGGGAACGTTGGGTAGCGATCGCCATTACCTGTTTGATGCGATCGGGGTTATCGCCGACGGTGGTTTGGTAATAGTGGGGGATGCCGAGGTTGGCTAATTGTTGGGCTAAATATTGAGCGTTACTGTTGAGGATATCTCCCAGGAGTAATTCGGTACCGACACAAATTATTTCTGCTGTCATTTGGTTTTAGTTGGGCAAAACTTACTGCTTTTGAAAAACAAGAACTCGACGAATACGAGCCGTTCCAAGATTTAATGATAATGCTTAAAGTAGTAGTTTTTTCTGGGTTGGCTAATCTGGTAAAAAAAAGGAATTGTAGGGGCTCTCGCATTCGGGCGATAAATTTCGATCGAAAGCCTTAACTTTTAGGTCCGAATGCTTTGCCCCCGCCCTACTCACCCGCGTGAAACCGGGAATATTGAAAAAACCCGGTTTCTTAAATCTCAACGCTTATAAGAAAAGTAGATGTCGGGCTCCGGTTCGCGCGCGCCCTAACTATAATTTTCTACTTATGTCTATCCTCTCGTAACATTTCAACTACTGATGGAGAACCAGGCGGCGGCATCCATCTGTGACTCGCTATAGAGTCTAATACTTCCCTAACCGAGCGTTTATTCTGGCGAACTTCCCGATTTTTCCCTATTTTAATCCGCTCGTCAACTACCTCTATAATCATAGCTTTAAATTCTTCAACAGTTAATTCTGTGACTTGTTTTGCTGTCATTTTTATTAACTCCTTTTAGAACCTAAATTAACATTCATTTATGCTATAATTTCTTAAACTGATTTTACCATAATTTTAAACCGTGGCACAAATTACGTTAGAAATTCCAGACGAACTGTGGGAAAAGTTGGAACCGATGAGCGATCGCCTCGTCGCAATTTTAGCGGTCTCGAACAACCTTCTGTTGAAATTCATCAACATATTCTCAGTGAAATAGATAAATTATCGACTTTTAAAGAAATACTTCAATATGGTATTGAGTCTATCAAACTGAAAGATGATTATTTCTTTAAGCGCATTCGCGAATTAGAAGAATTATGTGCAGAAGAAGAAGATGTTGAGATGTCTTTAGAATCACTCAAAAGTATGTTTTTGTTTGTGGGAACTCTTGGAAATATTTCTAAACCCAGTAGTTTAACAGTAAGCGACAATGGTCTGTTTCATTTAGAATGGGAAACCGATGAAAATAATTCCATAACTTTGCGATTCAAAAAAAATTACTTTTCCGACTATGTTATTTTTCTGCCAAGTTTGCATCTAACAAAACCAATTATTCTCAATGGTTCGATGTATGTTTTAGACTTAATCAATTATCTGAATAATTTAAAAATAAAAATCTATCGAGACGTATAAAAATGGCGATCGCCTTGGGAGCATCTCATATTTGTAAAAATATCGAATATTCGGTTTTTTATCTAATGCATCCCTTTTCCCTTCTTGCCTTTTCCCCAACTATTGCCAGATGAGCTCTTGCCTCTTGCCTAAAAGCGTTCAATTTTTGGGTTTTTACTTGCATTGCAGTGTACCCGATCGCCTTCTTAAAAAATCGATTCCCGAGTGGTATGGAACGATTCCCGAGTGGTATGGAACGATTCCCGAGTGGTATGGAACGATTCCCGAGTGGTATGGAACGATTTTTGAGTGGTATGGAACGATTCCCGAGTGGTGGGGAACGATTCCCGAGTGGTATGGAACGATTTTTGAGCGGTATGGAACGATTTTTGAGCGGTAGGGAACGATTTCTGAGTGGTGGGGAACGATTTTTGAGTGGTGGAGAACGATTTTTGAGCGGTAGGGAACGATTTCTGAGTGGTATTAAATCTTTTCAACTAAAACCTCTTCTTTCTCCACACCTTCCAACTGGTATAAACCAACAAACCGGTCGCCCCAGAAGCATAAATCAAACCGCTAGGAATCCCCGAAAAAACCAACGCCAAACTACCAACCCATAAAGTCAAAGAATAAATAAATAAAACCGTCAATCTCTGAGACAAACCCGCATTCAACAAACGATGATGTAAGTGGCTATTATCCCCAGTAAAAGGCGACTTGCCCCGGCGAATTCGATCCAAAATTACCGCCGACATATCCAACATGGGTACCGCCAAAATAATATATGGCAAAACTACCGAAGTCACCGCCGTCGCCTTTACCAAACCGATAACTCCCACTCCGGCTAAAGTAAAACCCATATAATAAGCCCCGCCATCTCCCATGAAGATTTGGGCGGGGTTGAAATTGTAGCGGAGAAAACCTAAAGCCCCCCCTGCCAGGGCGGCAGCTATTAAAGCCGCCGCCGGTTGGTTCATAAATAAACTGACAATTAGCATGACTACCGCTGCGATACCCGAGACGCCGGCAGCCAAACCATCTACGCCGTCGATCCAATTAATCGCGTTAGCCATCCCCACCAGCCAAATTACCGTAATTGGCAAACTCAGCCAACCAATTTGTACCAAACCGTCGAAGGGAACGCTCAAAAATTCAATTCGCACTCCCACAAACCAAGCCATACTGGCGACTATAGTTTGCATTAAGAGTCGAAATAGAGGCGAGAGACCGTACAAGTCATCGGCCAAACCGATGAGGAAAAAAGCCAGGCCGCCAACGGTGACTCCCCAAATTTCAAACTCCTTGTCTGGTGGGAGGAAGTTACCGCTGGGGTTCATAAATCCTCCCAACCCCCAGACTACCAGCAGGGCGACCAGGGCACCGAGAAAAATAGATACGCCTCCCAAACGAACCATTGGTTCTTTGTGGATTTTCCTTTCTCCAGGGCGATCGAACCTGCCGCTTTTGAGGGCGATGTCTTTAACTAAAGGAGTCGTTAAGAGAACGACGTTGGTCGAAACGAGAAAGGCGATAATGTGATAGAGATGGTGGGGAATTAGCTCAAACATGATAATCAGACCATTGCTGGTGTGGGTTGTGCCAGATGGGGATAGAGTGGGAAGCGATCGCACAAAGCCGCCACCCGCTGCCGACAATTGTTAGCCACCGCTTCATCTTCGGGATTTAACAATCGTTCTGCAATAATATCGCCTATTTCTACAAATTCCGCAGCCCCCATGCCCCGAGTCGTCACTGCTGGCGAACCGAGTCGCAAACCGCTAGTCACGAAGGGAGATTGAGGATCGAAAGGAACCGTATTCTTATTGGCGGTAATATTGATGCCGCTAACGAGTTTGTCTGCCTGCTTGCCGGTCATGTCGATGGAACGCAGGTCAACCAACATTAAATGATTGTCCGTGCCCCCAGAGACAATTTTTAAGCCCCGCTTTTCTAATTGGTTGGCCAAGGCCCGGGCGTTTTCGATAACTTGGCCGGAATACGCTTTAAATTCAGGCTTTAAGGCTTCGCCAAAAGCAACCGCTTTACCCGCGATAACGTGTTCTAGGGGGCCGCCTTGGCTGCCCGGGAAGACCGACTTATCTAATTTTTTACCTAATTCTGGGTCGCTGCTTAAAATCAAACCGCCCCGAGGCCCCCGCAGGGTTTTGTGGGTGGTGGTAGTGACGACGTGACAGTAGGGAACCGGACTGGGATGGTGGCCCGTGGCGACTAAACCGGCGATATGGGCGATGTCGGCGACGAGATAGGCCCCTACTTCGTCGGCGATCGCCCGAAATTTATCAAATTCGATAACCCTGGGATAGGCAGAATAGCCGCACATTATGAGTTTGGGTTTATGCTGTTTTGCCAGTTCCATAATTTGGTCGTAGTCCAGACGTTCGGTTTCTTGGTTGACGCCGTATTGAAAGACTTTGAACCATTTACCAGAGACGTTGACTGGAGAACCGTGGGTCAAATGTCCGCCGTGGGAAAGGTCCATGCCCATAAAAGTGTCCCCCGGTTCTAGCAGGGTGAGGAATACGGCAAAATTTGCCTGGGCCCCGGAGTGGGGCTGGACGTTAGCGTGGGCGGCCCCAAATAGTTCTTTGGCCCGGTCGATGGCTAATTGTTCGATTTCGTCGATAAATTCGCAGCCGCCGTAATACCGCTTGCCTGGCAAACCTTCGGCGTATTTATTGGTGAGTACGGAACCTTGGGCGGCGAGGACTGCTGGGGAGGTAAAGTTTTCGCTGGCTATTAGTTCTAAATGGTCTTGTTGGCGCTTTACTTCTTTTTGAATTAGTTGGGCAACTAAGGGATCGGTTTGATTGAGAAAGTCTTGGTTTGTTTTGCTCACTGTAATTTTCCTTTTATTGAAAAGACTAATTTTAAATTTTACCTTTTATCCAGTAATAGTGTAGGTAGGGCGCGCGCGAAGCGCAACCCAACAGGGATTAATTTTTAGGTGGCGATCGCTCTTTTATTAAACCGCCAATTCCTTACCTTCACCACACCACAAAAATTGTTTAAGTTTCATTAACATCTCTTGCTAAAAAATCTTGAACGGTTAAAATATCAATTCCTCTAAATGGATGAAGCACCAATAAATCGTTATCTCCGGTAACAATACATTCTGCTTGACCCGCCACTGCTAATTCTAAGTATTTGTTGTCTTTGGGGTCTCGACATTCGTTGATTTCTTCTGTGGGGTTAATAAATAAAGAAGATTCTGCAAAAGTTGCTAACAATTCTTGGCGCTCTATTAATGGTAAGTATTTGTCAAATTTTTGCGGGAGCATCCCATATTTGCAAAAATACTTTTTAAAAACCGAAAACTTCTTTTCCCTGTTCCCCGTTAAGAGTTCCCCGTTCCCTAAAAGCGTTAAATTATTGGCTTTATTCAAAATTGGGATGCTCCCAATTTTTGCCGCCTTACAACTTCTTCTAATTCAAGATAAATTGAAGATTAAAATTGTTCCCCAATATCGAGCTTTTTCTACTGCTTTTTGAGGATTGCTGGTGACAAATAAAAACGAACTTATTACTACATTCACGTCAAGCACATACCTTTTTTTATTAATTATCATCATTCAAAATAGATTCTAAGATTTCTGGTGTTAATCCATTTTTTTGAGCTTTTTCACTGGCTCTATCCATTAGAATTCGCAGTCTTTTAGCTGCCTCTTGCCTGCGATTTTCCAACTGCCAGTCTATAATATCGGCAAGTTTTAACTCTATTTGTTCCCGTTCCTTTTCGGGAACTCTATAATAATTTTCTGCTATCTCTGAGGGAACTTTAATGGTTATTTGTTTGTAAGTTTTCATGGTTATTTTATTTTGATAAATTGAACGGTTCGCGTTTGGTTGCGCTTTGCTTCACCCAACCTACAACTACAGCTTCAAGATAAATTAATTGTTTATCAATTTTCTTCGGCCAAAATAGATTCGAGTATTTCTGGAGTTAGCCCATTTTTTTTAGCCTCGTCACTCGCAGATTCCATTGTTTTTTGCATTTTTTGAACGGCTTCTTTTCTGCTCGTTTTTAATTGCAAATCTAAGAGAACGGCAAGTTTTAGTTCTATTTGTTTTCGTTGCTCTTCGGAAACCCCTCGATAAGCTTCTGCAACTTCTGAGGGAATTTTAATGGTTATTTCTTCGTAAGTTTTCATGGTTATTTTATTTTGATTGAATAGACGAGACAACATTTAATTCTCGGTAGCCCAGAAACCAGGTTTTCGGTAGCCCAGAAACCAGGTTTTTTCAAAAAACCTGGTTTCTTAGTTCCCAGTGTAAATGTTCGTGTTGGGTTCCGCTTCGCTTCACCCAACCTACAACTACAACTACTTAGTTAATGTTGGGTTCCGTTTCACTTCACCCAACCTACAACTACAACTACTTAGTTAATGTTGGGTTCCGTTTCACTTCACCCAACCTACAACTACAAGTTCTTTTCTATCAACTACTCAATAATGGAGCAGCATTTAATAAAGTTTGAGTGTAGGGATGTTGGGGGTTCTTAAAAATTTGTTTAGTTGGACCTAGTTCTACTATTTTACCCGCATTCATTACAGCGATGCGATCGCACAAAAAACGCGCCACCCACAAATCGTGAGTAATAAATAAATAAGTCAAACCAAACTCTTCTTTTAACTCCAACATTAACTCCAATACTTGTCTCTGAACGCTGGCATCCAACATACTAACTGGTTCGTCGCAAATTACCAATTTAGGATTAGTAATTAAAGCCCTGGCAATAGCCACCCGCTGTTGCTGTCCGCCAGATAACTCCGAAGGATAGCGCTTACCATATTCTGCAGTCGGTGTCAAGCCCACTCGTTCTAACATTCGTTCGACGCGAGCTCTGGCCTCTTGGCGGTCTGCCAACTTATGAATGAACAGAGGGGCGGCAATACTATCGGCCACGTTCATCATCGGATTGAGACAAGCTAACGGATCTTGAAACACCATTTGCAGTTCCCGCCGGTAAGGCTGCATTTGACGGGAAGACAAAACCGTTAAATCTGTCCCTTGGAACTCAACCCGGCCCCCCGTCGGACGAACCAACTGGAGAATAGTACGGGATAAGGTACTCTTACCGCAACCCGACTCTCCCACCAATCCCAATATTTCCCCTGAGTACAAGTCTAAACTGACTCCATCCACTGCCTTAATACTCTGTTTAGTTTTGCTAAATAGCTGCTGGACGAAGTTAGTTTCCAAGGTGTAGTGTTGCTGTACTTCTTGGAGGCGGAGAATTGGTTTTGGGGAATTAGGAATTGGGAATTGGGAATCTCCCTTGTCTTCCTTGTCTTCCTTGTCCCCCTTGTCTTCCCCTTCCCCAACGGCCTGAACGTGGAGGGCCGCTTCGAGGAGGGATTGGGTGTATTGATGTTGGGGATGGGCGAGGACTTGTTTGGCGGGGCCGGTTTCGACCATTTTGCCCTGGTACATAACGGCAATGCGATCGCAATATTCCCCCACCATCGCCAAATCGTGGGAAATTAACAGCAGAGATGTCCCCCATTCCTGACAGAGGCGGGTTAGTTCGTCTAAAATCTGTGCGGCCACCGTTACATCTAAACTGGTAGTCGGTTCGTCGGCAACGATAAGTTTGGGGTCTAGGATTAATGCCAGGGCGATCGCCACCCTCTGCCGCATCCCGCCACTGAACTCGTGGGGATACTGAGACCAGCGATTTTCGGGAATATTAACGGCCAGCAAAACTTCTATGGATTTTTGCTTTGCCTCAGTTTTTGACAATTGCGGTTGATGAGCTTGGAGAGTTTCCACGCAATGATCCCCGATAGTCATCAAAGGATCCAGGCGAGTCATCGGATCTTGAAAAACTAACGCTACGACTTCGCCGCGAAACTGTCTGAGTCGGTGGAGGTTCATCTCAAAAACCGATTCTCCGGCAAATGTTACCTTTCCTTCTATTCGAGAAGACTTAGGCAGCAATCTCATAGCCGCCCGCCCCAGAGTAGATTTACCGCAACCAGACTCGCCCACCAATCCCAGTCGTTCTCCGGGAGCTAAACTGAAAGAGACATCATCAACGGCCCAGAAAGATTGTCCTTGCAATTCTGGATAAGCCACCCGCAGATTTTCGACGCAGAATAAGCGATCGTTCATAATTAATAATTTGGGAATGGGGAATGGGGAATGGGGAATGGGGAATTAACAATTTAGCGATCGCTATCTGGTTTTAAAGGGCTCTTGCCAGGGAATTTTTTTCTTTTCTTTTCCCATCTGCGGAATAAATAGGTAGCAGCGGCATCGCCGTGGGGATGTTCTTCTAAAATATCGGCTAGTTGGAAAATATATTCGGCTATTTCCTCTCCCAGTTGTTCGATCAGGCTGACTCGGGCAGTGATTTCGTGTTGGTGATGCCGAACTTGGGTTTGCCAGCGAGTGGAAAATACCTCTTTAATTCGAACGTGGAGGCCGAGTTGTTCGAGAATCTCCCACTCGCCGTTATCGAACCAGATGCCGCCGCAGTTCATACAGCGTTCCACATAAAAAGGTCTTTTAATATTAATTTTTGCCCTGGATAGATAAAAGCCGCATTCGGGACATAATCCCGCTTTACTATCGTAAGCGGATGGCTGGAAATCCTCAAACATATATTGGTGGGGCAAGGTGACTTCTTCCCCATACCAGGCGGGAAGGACGCGCAGCCATGCTTCGTAGTCGATGGCAGAGATCCAGAAGCCTTGAGATTTCGGACAGTAGTGGACGGAGATAGCGTCGTTTAAAATAGCGGCTTCTAGTTCGCAGTTACATTTAGGGCTTTTCATCTTGGTGGCTGTTTTCTGCAGTTGTTGATTCAGTTTCGGCTAATAGGGTAGAGCAATAGCCCATTATAGTTTGAAGGCGATCGCTAATGGCCTTCTTTCGCATCTGAGTCGTTCCGACGCTGCGAGATGCCTGTAAAAAGGTTATGTCCATTCCCATCAGTCTTAGTTGTTTGTGGATTTCCGTGGTGTAAGACTGTACCAGGGACTCCCCTGGATGACTTAACGGGGCCTTGTCTAAAGCAACTATTAAACCGCCAAAAAACTGCTGTAATTCCTGATGGCGAGATAATAAGGCGACCTTATCCAGATGTTCTTGGGCCGCTAGATGTTGGAATTGAGCCAGCTTTTCGCTTAATTCCTGGTATTGCTGGCGATTCTCCTCAGACAACATAAAATATCAATAAATTTTTGTGTGTATAGTTGTTATTTTGAAAATCTTAATCTAAATTATAGAATTACAGACCCCCATAATTTTTTAATCATCGGATAATAGAAATAGGAGGAGTGCATCTGTTAAGAAAATGGTGGGACTTTAATCCTTAGCAGTATTTTTTATCTGCTTGGGAATGGGAAGCCAGAATAATGGCCATAATCAAAAGTTAGAAATCAAACAGGGAGGAAAAGAATTTAATTTTTATTGAAAAAGGTTAAATTAAAGCCATTCCCAATTATCAATTTTTAGTTTCCCCTAAAATCCATTTTTAGCTAGATTTCGCTCTCTATTATGTTGTTTTTAATGATAAATCTAAAAAATAATGAACGTTCTAACTACACCAAAACCTCAAATAAAATGCGCGATCCCTGACTGGCTTCAGGAATGCCTGAATGCTAAAGAAGATGGGCCAGATACTTGTCCTCTGGAGACATCCTTAATCTGTCAGGCCTTTGAGTTTGCCTACGAACTACACGAGGGACAATACCGCAAATCTGGAGAACCCTACATCTGCCATCCCATCGCCGTTGCCGGTCTTCTAAAATACCTGGGCGGGGACAGCGCCACCATCGCTGCTGGCTTTCTCCACGATATCGTCGAGGATACCCAAATAAGCATCGAAGAAATAGAACGGCGGTTTGGTTCGGATGTGGCCCTTTTAGTGGAAGGGGTTACGAAACTGTCTAAGTTTAATTTTTCCAGCAAAACGGAACTGCAGGCCGAAAATTTCCGGCGGATGTTTTTGGCAATGGCCAAGGATATCCGGGTCATTGTCGTCAAGCTGGCCGACCGACTGCATAATATGAGAACTCTGCAACATTTACCGCCCCACAAGCAACGGAGTATTGCCCTAGAAACTAGAGAAATTTTTGCCCCTCTGGCAAACCGTCTGGGTATCGGTCGTTTTAAGTGGGAATTGGAGGATTTGTCCTTTAAGTATATCGAACCGGAGGCTTACCGACAAACTCAAGAACTGGTGGCAGAAAAGCGGGGCGATCGCGAGGCTAAACTGATAGAAGCGACGGAAATTTTGCGATCGCGTCTCGAAGAAACGGGGATCCAGTGTTACGAGGTTAGCGGCCGCCCGAAACATTTATATGGAATTTACCGTAAAATGGAACGGCGGCAAAAGGGGTTTCACGAAGTTTACGACGTGGCCGGTCTGCGGATTATTGTCAATACTAAGGAAGAATGCTATCGCGCTTTGGCGATCGTTCACGATACTTTCCGTCCCATTCCCGGCAGGTTTAAAGACTATATCGGTCTGCCGAAACCCAATCGCTATCAGTCTTTACATACTGGAGTTATCGGTAGAAGCGGTCGTCCTATAGAAGTACAGATTAGAACGGTGGAAATGCACCAGATAGCCGAGTATGGTATTGCTGCCCATTGGAAGTATAAAGAAACTGGTGCTAGCAATACTAAAATTAGCACGGACGATGAAAAGTTTACTTGGTTGCGACAGTTGTTAGAATGGCAAAGCGACCTCAAAGATGCTGAGGAATTTTTAGATAGCGTTAAGGGAGATTTATTCTACGAGGATGTTTATGTGTTTACTCCCCAAGGGGATGTAATCGCTTTGAATCATGGGGCGACACCGGTCGATTTTGCTTATCGCATTCATACAGAAGTTGGCAATCATTGTATGGGGGCGAAGGTGAACGATCGCATGGTGACTCTGGATAGGCCGTTAAAAAATGGCGATATCGTCGAAATTTTGACTCAGAAAAACGCTCATCCGAGTTTGGATTGGTTGAATTTCGTGGTGACGGGAACGGCTAAAAACCGGATTCGTCAGTGGTATAAGCGATCGCATCGAGATGAAAATATAACCAGAGCCCGGGATTTATTAGAAAAAGAACTGGGTAAAAAGAGCTTTGAATCTCTGGTAAAATCGGAACCGATGCAAAGCGTAGCCCAACGCTGCAATTATAATTCTGTTGAAGACTTATTGGCCGGTTTGGGACACGGAGAAGTTACTGTAAAGCAGGTAGTTAATCGATTGCGAGAAGCAGTTAAGGCAGCTACTTCCATAGAAGATACCGATACGGAAGAAAGTATCCTGGCGGTTTCTTTACAAAAAACTGGTATCAACGATCGCCGTTCCAGTTCTACTTCCTCATCGGATCCGAAGTCGTCGCCCATTCTGGGGGTTGAGGGTTTAATGCATCATTTGGCCGGTTGTTGCCATCCGATTCCCGGAGAAGCTATTATTGGAGTGGTGACTCGCGGACGGGGCATTTCTATTCACCGCCAGGGATGTTCTAACGTGGAAAATATTCCCGGGGAACGTTTGGTTCCCGTTAGTTGGAATCCTAATAATACAAATGGCGGACGACCTCAAACTTATCCGGTTGATATTTCTATCGAAGTTATCGATCGCGTCGGAGTTTTAAAAGACATTTTATCCCGCTTGATGGATAATAACATTAACGTGCAAAAAGCAGAGGTAGTTACTAATCCGGGAAAAGCGGCGGTAATTAATTTGGGTATTGATATCTACAATAAAGAGCAATTAGAGCGCACTTGCACCCAGATTAAAAATATGACCGACGTTTTAAATTTGCGTCGTCTCAGTCAAGTAGAAAGTTAAACTAACTCGTTCGTAGTAATCGCGGAGCGCGATTTTTATCGCTTTAAATCGCGCTCCGCGATTACTACGAACTTCGCAAAACAAAAAGGAGGAAAACCAATGCCGTCCCCATTTCCAGGTATGGACCCTTATTTAGAACATCCCGACCTCTGGCCGGGAGTACATCATCGGTTAATCGTGGCGATCGCCGACTTATTATCCCCACAACTGCGTCCTAAATATTCAGTATCTATAGAAGTAAGAATGTATGAAACTATCGACGATCGCTCTCTGCTAGTGGGGCTTCCCGGTGTCTCCGTACTCTCAAAAAAAGGTCAAGCTACTACCCCAAGTTCGGCAACGTCTCAAGT
>CAZSTZ010000071.1:18769-26588 GCA_964609515.1 uncultured bacterium
TCGGGAAAAGGACGGGATGCCTATCTTGCCAAACGGGGGGATATTTTGGGAAGTTTGACTAACTTTGTGGAAATAGATTTACTGCGATCGCTCGAACCGATGCCTATATTAACTGAAGGAATTTCCAGCGACTATCGTATTTTAGTCAGTCGCCGCAACAACCGTCCGAAAGCAGATTTATATGCTTTCAACCTCCAGCATCAAATCCCTTCTTTTCCCCTACCGTTGCGTCAAGGAGATACAGAACCGATTATAGATTTACGAGCTTTATTAACTAATATTTACGACGTTGGCGGTTACGATTTAAAAATAGATTATACTACAAAACCAGTACCGTCTCTATCGAAAAATGATGCTTCTTGGGCGGACGCTCTTTTGCGACAGCAAGGGTTAAGGTAAGGCGCTACTATCCATCACTGTCAAGGTGGTAAACAGATTTTTTGGTGGGGGGAGGCAAAAGGCAAGAGGCAAGAGGGGGGAATTGTTTATTAAGGCGATGCCTTGATTTTACCTCCTTATAACAGTTTGTTAAAGTTATGAAAGAGTTAACGATTTTTGAAGACAGGCTAATCGCTAAGGTCAGACAAGCAATTAGCAATTAGCCATTAGCCATTAGCTATTAACAAAAAGTCTTTCATATCTTTATTAAAGTGGTATTATTAACCAATAAATTGAGGTACTGCGATGAAAGCGTTTGAAGTTATGGGAAAAGTTGATGAAAACGGTCAACTATTATTAGACGAACCTTTAGAAATTGAAACTGCCAGTCGAGTTAAAGTGATTCTGCTGGTAGCCGATGACGATTTTTCGGAGTCTGACGATACTCCTGTTGAGGAAATTAAAGCTAGTTTAAAACGAGCTTTACAAGAAGCTAAAGAAGGAAAAAGAATACCATTAGAAGAAATGTGGGAGGGAATTGATGCCGAATAATTCTTGCTTCGTTAACATCGATTTAACTCCTGAATATCGCAGAAATTTGAAAGATTTAGCTAAAAAATATCGGAATATTCGTTCCGACACCCAATCGGTAATTGCAGAATTGCAGCAAGGAAATTTATTAGGCGATCGCCTGGCTGGTTTTGGTTCTAATCTTTATATTTACAAGGTTAGAGTTCGCAATAGTAATATTAAAAAAGGAAAAAGCGCTGGCTATCGCCTAATCTATTTATTAGAGTCAGAAACCAGTATTTTATTGTTAACAATTTACAGTAAATCGGAACGAGAAGACATTACAGTTGATGAAATAGAAACGATTTTAGATAGTTTTTATGGGGATGAATAAATCTTAATAACGAGTTCGTGCTACAATAATCTTGTTGTAATTGAGGAGAGAAAAATTCAGCCCACTAACGACCAAGCTCAAGCCTGCGATCGCGTTTGTCATAAGTTGTCCAACTGCTTCCGAGATATCCAAGTATTTCGGTATAATCCCCAAGAGCAATATATCTTTATCCTAGCTGAGGACAATCTGCAAGTTTTAGTTTTTCCCGACGGAATCTGGAGGTTTATCAATGAAACCGAACTATAAACAAATGACTACTAAAGAACTGACTGCGTATGTGTTATCTCATCGAGATGACGCAGAAGCAATAACCGCACTGGTATCTCGGCGATCGCCAGACGATAAAGCGACAATCTATCCCGCCCCCTGCGCCCCAGACGGAACGCCAATTGAAGAAAACATTAAAATTATGGAAAAAGCCATACGAGACCGAATTGCGGCCCAAGAGAATAGTTAGGACGTGGCGATACCAACTCGTAAGAAACCCGGTTTCTGGGCGCGATTAAAAATTAATAATTAACAACTTGCTAACATGGACATTATTAAAAAACAACGGCAATTTTTCGCCACTGGCGAAACCAAAAATATCGACTTTCGCCTCGAACAACTCAAAAAGTTGAAACAGGCAGTATCGGACTACCAAACAGAAATAGTTGCTGCAGTCAATGCGGATTTAAACCGCCCCGAATTTGAGGCATATTTTGAACTGGCGGCGATCGCTGAAGTTAACTACGCTATCAAACATTTAAAATCCTGGGTAAAACCGCAAAAAGTATCGGCGGGTTTGGAACAGTTTCCCGCTTCTGCGAAAATTTATCCCGAACCTTTGGGAGTAGTCTTAATTATCGGCCCTTGGAATTATCCTTTCCAGTTAAATATTTTGCCGTTAGTGGGGGCGATCGCTGCGGGTAATTGCGCTATTGTCAAACCCTCGGAAATTGCTGCCAATACTTCAAAAGTTGTAGCAGAATTAATTAATAAAACTTTCGATCCTGCTTATATTGCTGCGGTGGAAGGGGGCGTCGAAACTTCTCAACAATTATTAGCAGAAAAATTCGATTACATCTTCTTTACTGGCGGTACTAATGTCGGCAGAGTTGTCATGGAAGCTGCGGCTAAAAATTTAACTCCCGTTACTTTAGAATTGGGTGGCAAAAGTCCCTGCATAGTAGATTCGGATATTTCTATCGAAAATAGTGCCAAACGCATCGTCTGGGGCAAGTTTATTAATGCCGGTCAAACCTGTATTGCGCCGGATTATTTATTAGTAAATCGCGCCGTCAAGTCTGAATTTTTAACAGCAGTTACCGAAACCATTCGCTCTTTTTATGGAGAAAATCCGGCGGAAAGTACGGATTATTGTCGGATTATCAGTGAGCGACATTTTAACCGACTGGCGGAGTTTCTTAAAGATGGAAAAATTGTCATCGGCGGCGAGACTAATGCAGAAGAAAAATACATCGCGCCTACGGTAATTGATGGGGTAAGTTGGGATGCGCCAGTGATGCAAGAAGAGATATTCGGACCGATTTTACCGGTGTTAGAATATAGGGATTTAGAAGAGGCGATCGCTCAAATTAACGCCCGCCCCAAACCCCTCGCCCTTTACCTTTTTTCCCGAGACAAACAGAAGCAAAAGCGAGTTTTGCGGGACACTTCTTCGGGGGGAGTTTGTATTAACGACACGGTGATGCAAGGAGCCCTCACTTCTTTACCTTTTGGCGGGGTAGGAAATAGCGGCATCGGCAGCTATCACGGTAAGGCGAGTTTTGACACTTTTTCCCATTACAAAAGCGTTTTAAATAAGGGTTTGTGGTTCGATTTGGAATGGCGATACGCCCCTTATAAGGGTAAATTGGATTTCCTGAAAAAGGTTATTTTTGGTTAAGTAGGGTGCGCACCGCGCACCGGTCAAGCTGGTAGGGTGCGCACCGCGCACCAAAACTAAGATTAAACAACAGTAGTAGGGTGCGCACCGCGCACCATAATTAAGATTAAACAACACGCTAAAAATCCGTTAATTCAATTGACTTTAAATCCCTTGATTTAATTGATTTTTATGTTTAAAATTAATCAAAAAATTTGGTGTGCGATGCGACCCTACTAATACCAATTTAATAAAGTTTGGATTTAGACCTTAATTCTTAAGCCCCCCTTTTTAAGGGGGGTTGGGGGGATCGAACTCTTCCATATCTTTAACAAAATGGTATAACTCAGAAATTAGTGGTGGAGTTGACATCAGATTTAATATTAGCTATACTCAAGAATTAAAAACTGGAAAACAAAATGCAAATTACTCTGGAAATTCCCGATGAGATAGTCCAAGGAAAGGGACTGAACGAAACGGAATGGTTGCAGGAAATAGCGATCGCTCTATTTCAACAAGAATTAATAACTCTCGGTCGCGCCAGCAGAATTGCCCGAATGCACCAAGTTGATTTTCAAAAACTTCTCGGCAGTCGCGGTATCTGCATTCATTACGATCTTGAAGACTTTGAGGAAGATGTTCGCCATTTAGAAGAGCGAGGCTGGTTACGATCGTTGTAAGCGATACTTCACCTTTGTGCAACTTGCAACTGGTAGATTGTCTCTGGTTATTGCGAGAAATTTACGGTATAGTCATAATCCCTAATGCTGTGGCTGAGGAACTGACTGCTGCTAGCAATAGGGATATTCAAAATATTTGCAACCTAGAATGGATAGAGACGCGGAAGGTGGGTTTAACAGAGGTAGCCGATAGGCTTAAGAGAGAACGAGGACTAGATCCGGGAGAAGCCGATGCGATCGCTTTAGCAATGGAACTTAGGGCAAGGGATCTGCTTATTGACGAACGACTGGGCAGACGAGAAGCTTTGCAACTCGGACTACCTGTTATTGGTGTATTGGGCATTTTGGTTGCCGCCAAACAGAGAGGTCTAATCCTAACGGTACAACCTGTCATGGATGCTCTAATTGAGAATGCTGGTTTTAGAGTAAGCGATCGCTTATATCGGCAAATTCTTGCTTTATCTAGCGAGTCTTATCAAAAACTACCTCCACCTTAACGCCACTCGGCATTTCTTCCTTAAAACAATTAACAGGTGAAGTAAAACGAAATTAGCTAGTAGGGTGCGCACCGCGCACCATAATTAAGACTAAATAAAAGACCCAAAATTCCTTAAATAAATAGACTTTTCTGCTGAAAATTAAACTCAAAATTTGGTGCGCGGTGCGCATTCTACAAATTGAAAATTAAACTCAAAATTTGGTGCGCGGTGCGCGCACTACCAGTTGAAAATTAAACTCAAAATTTGGTGCGCGGTGCGCGCACTACAAATTGAAAATTAACTTCAAAATTTGGTGCGCGGTGCGCGCACTACAAATTGAAAATTAAACTCAAAATTTGGTGCGCGGTGCGCGCACTACCAGTTGAAAATAAACCTTAAAATTTGGTGCGCGGTGCGCATTCTACTAACTAAAAATAGTCTCGATCCGGATGGGGATTGGTTGCGGGCGTACATAGATCCGTAAAACTGAAGCTGAAAAGACTTCCCCATAAGACGAGGCTTATAAAAAATGGTTTGGAAATTTATGACGACGGTGGGCAAATCCGTTGCCGAAGCGGCAAAGTTTGTCTCTCCTAATGTCGATTATAGCTTAAATATTCCCGAAGATTCTGCTTTAGTAAAGCGAGAAGAAGAGATTAAAATAAAACAGCTAAAACTCGGATTAATTAGAGAAAAAAATGGTTTAAATTATGGAAAAAAATTTGATTTTTCAAATGAAATTAGCGACTTTACCAGAGAAATAGAAACTGCAAAACTGCAAAGTCACTTAGAATTTTCTCGCTGGTGTTTGGAAACGGAAAAAAAACTGCAATTAGAATTATTAACGATCGAGCATCAGCTACAAAGAGAATTAATCGCTTACCAGCGAGAAACTTCTCTCAAAGTCATTGAAGAACAAAAACGCTTAGAAAACTCTCCTATTTGGTTAGTTGCCGCAGACATAATTAGTTCGCATTCCGCAGCAAAAATGGTGCCGTTGCGAGTATTTTTTGCTCCTCCAAAACTGCAATTTGAACGGTTTTCTCGTGCTGCTAATGCTGTTAAAAGTTTTCCCGATATCGAATTAACCGTAGCCGAAGGATTGCGACAATTTTTTCGAGAATACTCGTCCAGAGGCAGAGACATTGATTTTTTAGCAGGCGCTTGGGTGAGCAAATCTTTTCACAGCGAAGCGAGTATAAAATCCTTATTTGCCGTTTTAAAATCTCAGCCGACTTTGGTTTTAGAATCGGAAGTCGATGGCAATTACTTAAATTTTCGTATTGCTTATTGGGGTTTTAATTGGTCTAAATATCGCTACGATTCTGTGATTTCTCGCCTTCCCTATCGAGATATTTTATACGAGTCTGCAAAGGTTCGCGCCCGCCGCTGGTTGACTGTTAAAAATAAGTTGGTTGCTGCGGGGGAAAAACCGGAAACTGCGGATAAAGTTTATGGCGGAGATAATGTCAAAAATTTACAAACTTTGCTAAAAGAACAAAAATTCAAAAAGGCGGGAGTTGAAACTCAAGATTTGAATTTGAGTTATGTTGTTAATCGCGAAGATTTTGAGGAACTGGGAAAGTTTTTTACTATCTATCACTGTTTGTTTGCCGGTTTGGTGGCGGACGAATATTTTTTAATCGAATACAATTTGCCTCCTTTGTTGCCAGAATTGCTGCCAAACTTAATGGCAAATATTATGGCAAATATTATGGCAAATATATCCGACTCGGCAGTAGTTAACCAGGTGATGCAGGCGGTGGTTTTTTATTATCAAAAACTCTATCTTTCTTTGGAGAATAAACGTTCGGGTTGGATGCCGGAATTGACTTTAGAATTAGCTCTGAGTTTGGCGCATTTACCCGATAAAAGTTGGGCGCGATCGCAAATAAAACACTCGGCGAAAATTTGGTTAAAACGTCGCAGTATCTCGCCACCGGAGGGTTTTTTGCCTTTATTAGAAGCAATGGAATCTGCTTTAATAATAGAAGATTTAGAATATGTTGAAAAATTGAATCGATGTTTGGCAGCTATTGGGGAAACGCGCAGTTTAAATGTGACTGATGCTTGTTATAAACGGGGTATGGTTCGTTTCAAACAGAAGAATTATCGAGGGGCAATTGTGGATTTTGACAGAGCGATCGCCCTCAACCCAGAGCTAGCAGAAGCTTATTATTATCGCGGGTTTGCTTGTGGCAAGTTGGAGGAATATAAACTTGCTATTGATAATTTAGATCGCGCTTTGGAAATTAAACCTCTTTGGCCGGAAGCTTATAATAATCGAGGCAACATTTATTATAAACTTAAAGAGTACGAAAAAGCGATCGCCGATTATCAACGTTCCTTAAGTATCGACCCCCAATTCGATCGCCCCCGTCGCAATATAGAAATTGTCCGGGGAGCGTTAGAAGAAATTAAACGCCGGCAGCAAGAGGAGAAACGACGCAAGGGGCAATTAGAAAAATTCCGTGCCACCAAGACTATTAAAGCTCATTTTCAGACTATTCGAGGAGTGGCGATCGCTCCCGAAGGCAAAACTCTAGCAACTGCCAGTTACGACGAAACCATCAAACTCTGGAATTTGAAAACTGGGAAGGAGTTGCAAACGCTAGCGGGGCATTCGCGGGATGTGGAATGCGTCGCCATTTCTGGGGATAGCAAAATTTTAGCAAGCGGCAGCGATGACAATACGATTAAATTGTGGAACTTGCAAGCGGGGAAGGAACTTAAAACCCTCGCGGGGCATTCGGGATGGGTTCGCTGCCTTGCCATGATGCCGGATGGGAAAACTTTAGTCAGCGGCAGCGACGATAAGACGATCGCTCTTTGGAATCTGGAAACTGGGGAGAAGTTGCAGGAGATGACGGGACACGAAAGCGGGGTTTATGCCGTGGCGATCGCTCCCGATGGGAGGTTGTTGGCAAGTGGCGGCAACGACAGCACTATTAAACTGTGGAATTTGGAGACTTGCAAGGAAATGGGTACTTTGACAGGTCATGCCGATAGCGTGTGGTGTCTTGCCTTTTCCCCAGACGGAGAGAAACTGGTCAGCGCCAGCGGCGATAATACGATTAAAGTGTGGCAGTCCAGCAACGGGAAAGAATTATATAGTCTGGAGGGTCGCGCTCAAAAGGTTTTATCCGTGGCGATCGCTCCCAACGGCGAGAGATTTATTAGCGGTAATAACGACGGCAGCATCGAAGTTTGGCAGTTGGAGGGGGGGCGTAAGTTGGGAACTCTGACGGGGCATAGGGATATTGTGTGGTGCGTGGCGATCGCTCCAGACGGGGAGACTTTAGTTAGCGGCAGCGAGGATCGGAGTGTGAAACTGTGGCGGGCGTAACAAAAGTTCGTAGTAACGACTTTAGTCGTAAAAATCCTTTTGGGGGAGACTCACCAGAGTTCGTAGTAACGACTTTAGTCGTAAAAATCCTTTTGGGAGAGACTCACCAGAGTTCGTAGTAACGACTTTAGTCGTAAAAATCCTTTTGGGGGAGACTCACCAGAG
>CAZSTZ010000071.1:26688-27129 GCA_964609515.1 uncultured bacterium
TTCGTAGTAACGACTTTAGTCGTAAAAAACCTTTTGGGGGAGACTCACGAGAGTTCGTAGTAACGACTTTAGTCGTAAAAATCCTTTTGGGGAAGACTCACCAGAGTTCGTAGTAACGACTTTAGTCGTAAATTTTTCCTACTTTTTCGTGCTAATATTTATACAGTTCTAAACCAATGGCCAAAAACCATGACAGAGTATGACAATCTCTGCAAATATCTAGCAGAAAAACACCCCGATCGCTTTGCCAGTTGGCTTCTGGGACGAGAAGTTACGGGAACCAGAGTTTTCAAAACCGAACTAAGTCTCGAACCGGTTCGGGCCGACTCGGTAACGTTTTTACGATTGAGCGATCGCATTTTGCATCTGGAATTTCAGGTTAACGTGCCTCAAAAAAAGCCAATGCCGTTAAGAATGTTAAATTACTGGGTGAGGCTTTAC